>JAJYTY010000132.1 GCA_021792835.1 Pseudomonadota bacterium | reverse complement strand
CAGCTGCCGACCGGTCATGCTGCGCCCGTCCCACAGCCCCTGCGGGTCGAACTCGCGCGCGCGCTTCAGGCGCAGCCGGTACTCGAACAGCTCGTCCAGCGCCTCCTCGCCCTGCAGCGCCACCACGCGCCAGATCAGTGAGCGATCCGTGTCGTCCAGATCCGCCGGGCCCGCCTCGCGCAGCGCCGGCCCGCTCACCCGCACGGCAAAACACCGCGCCACGCCCCCGCCGCCCTCCTGATGCTCCCACTCCATCGCCGCCAACCCCCACGCACGCCTGCGCGCGGCCCCGTCGGCCGGGCGCAGCGGGCCCTTCGCCTGTCAGAGCCCACGCGCGCCAGCGAGTTCCGCCGGCCTCACGCCGTGTGGGGTGACTCGGCCGGGGATTCAGGCCGAGGTGCGCAGCTCCATCAACTGCTCGCGCAGCCGGGTCTTCAGGATCTTGCCGGTGGCGCCCAGCGGGATCGCATCGACGAACAGGACGTCGTCGGGGATCCACCATTTCGCGACCTTGCCCTCGTAGAAGGCCAGCAGCTCGCGCGCCTGCACCTCGGCGCCGGGCTTCTTCACGACCACCAGCAGCGGGCGCTCGTCCCACTTGGGGTGGGGCACCGCGACGCAGGCCGCCATCGCCACCGCCGGGTGCGACATCGCCACGTTCTCGATGTCGATGGAACTGATCCACTCGCCGCCGGACTTGATCACGTCCTTGCTGCGGTCGACGATGCGCACGTAGCCATCGGGGTCGATCGACACCACGTCCCCGGTGGGGAACCAGCCGTCGCGCAGCGGGCTGGGCTGGCCCGACTGGTAATAGTCGGCCAGCACCCAGGGGCCGCGCACCTGCAGTTCGCCGACCTTGCGCCCGTCCCAGGGCAACTCGGCGCCGGCGGCATCGACCACGCGCACGTCCACGCCGAACAGCGGCCGGCCCTGCGAGGTCTGCAGCTGCAGGCGCTGCTGCTCGTCGAGCTGCTCGTGCTTGGCCTTGAAGGCGCAGGCGGTGCCGAGCGGGCTCATCTCGGTCATGCCCCAGGCGTGGCGCACGTCGACCCCCCAGTCATCCTGGAAGGCCTGGATCATCGCCAGGGGTGCCGCCGAACCGCCGATCAGCACCCGGGTCAATGCCCGCGGGCGCCGCCCCTGCTGCTGCATGCGCGCCAGCAGCCCCAGCCACACCGTGGGCACGCCGGCGGAGAAGCTCACCCCCTCGTCGTCCATCAGATCGAACAGCGACGCGCCGTCCAGCGCCGGCCCGGGAAACACCAGCTTGCAGCCCACCATCGCCGCCGCATAGGGCATGCCCCAGGCGTTGACGTGGAACATCGGCACCACCGGCAACGCGGCATCGCGCGCGCCGATTCCCATCACGTCGGGCAGCGCGGCCGCCGATGCGTGCAGCAGCGTGGAGCGATGGCTGTACAGCACCGCCTTCGGGTTGCCCGTGGTGCCGCTGGTGTAGCAGATCGACGAAGCCTCCTGCTCGTCGAGCTGCGGCCATGCGTACAGGGCGTCGGACTGCTCGGCCAGCCAGGCCTCGTAGCTGAGCAGCCCGGGCACGGCCTGCGCAAGCTCCGCCGGCAGCGCGTCGGCCTCGCACAGCGCCACCCAGTGGCGCACGCGCGGGCAGGCCGGCGCGATGGCCTGGATGATCGGCGCGAAGGTCATGTCGAAGGCCATCACGCGGTCGTCGGCGTGGTTGATGATCCACGCGATCTGGTCCGGGTGCAGGCGCGGGTTGACGGTGTGCAGCACGCGGCCGCTGCCCGACACGCCGTAGTAGATCTCCAGGTGGCGGTAGCCGTTCCAGGCCAGCGTGCCCACGCGCTCGCCGCGCTGCAGCCCCCACTGGTCCAGCCCGTGCGCGATGCGCATCGCGCGGCCCCGCACCTGCGACCAGCTGCTGCGATGGCGATCGCCCTCGACGCGCCGCGAAACGATCTCGGTGTCGCCATGGAACCGCGCGGCGAACTCGATCAGCCCGGAGATCAGCAGCGGATGCTGCTGCATCAATCCCATCATCGTCGTCTCCATTCGCTTGTCATCGTGCGGCTCGATGCGGCCGCTGCGGACCCGGACCCGGGCCTTCCCGGACAATGTACAACGGGCCGCCGGCCGCGCCCCCCCGGGATTCGCCGATATTCCCCGTAAATGTATAGGGGTTTAATACTGCGCGGGGTTCCACGCCGATGCGCCGCCGGCCCAGTGTGCGCGCGGCCCTGGGCTCGCGCGGGCGGCGCGCCTGTCGCCGCGCGCGCGGACGCGGTTAAAATAGGTATTTTCCCCACATCTACGCGAAGACCGAAGATGACTTTCGTCGTGACAGAAAACTGCATCCGCTGCAAATTCACAGATTGCGTGGATGTGTGCCCGGTGGACTGCTTCCGGGAGGGTCCCAACTTTCTGGTGATCGACCCCGACGAATGTATCGACTGTGCGGTGTGCGTGCCCGAGTGTCCCGCCAATGCCATCTTCGCCGAGGAAGACGTTCCCGGCGACCAGCAGGACTTCATCGCGACCAACGCCGAGCTGGCACGCAAGTGGCCCAGCATCACCAAGCGCAAGCCCGCCCCTCCGGATGCCGAGGAGTGGAACGGCAAGCCCGACAAACGCCCGCTGCTCGAGCGCTGAAGCCTCGACGCCTGCGACCCGCACACCCCGACTTCCCTTCCCATGGAAATGCACATCGACCCGGCGATCACGCAAGCCGCCAACCAAGCCGCTTCCGGCAACCCCATCGAGACCGACGCCGTGATCGTCGGTGCGGGCCCGGTGGGCCTGTTCCAGGTCTTCGAACTCGGACTGCTGGAGATCAAGGCCCACGTCATCGACAGCCTGCCGCACCTGGGCGGGCAGTGCATCGAGCTGTACCCGGACAAGCCGATCTACGACATCCCGGCGGTGCCGGTGTGCACCGGCAAGGAACTCACCGACAGCCTGCTCAAGCAGATCGAGCCCTTCCACCCCACCTTCCATCTCGGCCAGGACGTCACCGAACTGCGCCGGCAGGACGACGGGCGCTTTTTCGTGGCCACCAGCAAGGGCACGCACTTCATCACGAAGACGGTGTTCGTCGCCGCCGGCGTGGGCTCGTTCCAGCCGCGCCTGCTGAGGGTCGACGGCATCGACCGCTTCGAGGGCTCGCAGCTGTTCTACCGCGTGAAGAACCCCGAGACCTTCGCGCAGAAGGACCTGGTGATCGTCGGCGGCGGTGACTCCGCGCTGGACTGGGCGCTGCACTTCGCGACCACCGATGAAGCCCATCGCGCGCAAAGCGTGGTGCTGCTGCATCGCCGCGACGGCTTCCGCGCCGCGCCCAGCTCGGTGGCACGCATGCACGCGCTGTGCGAGCAACACGAGATGCAGTTCGTGGTCGGCCAGGTCAGCGGCTTCGAGGAGCGCGACGGGCGCCTTGCCGAGGTCAAGGTCACCGGCAACGACGGCATCACCCGCCGCCTGCCGCTGGACATGCTGCTGGTGTTCTTCGGGCTCAGCCCGAAGCTGGGCCCGATCGCCGACTGGGGCCTGGCGCTGGAGCGCAAGCAGTTGGTCGTGGACACCGAGAAGTTCGAGACCAGCGTGCCGGGAATCTTCGCGGTGGGCGACATCAACACCTACCCGGGCAAGAAGAAGCTGATCCTGTCGGGCTTCCACGAAGCGGCGCTGGCCGCCTTCGGCGCCGCGAATTACGTGTTCCCGGAGAAGAAGGTGCACCTGCAGTACACGACCACGAGCCCGAAGCTGCACAAGGTGCTCGGGGTCGAGACCCCGGTGTTCGACTGAGTCGCCGCGGCGCGGGCGCGACGCAGCGCACGCGCCGCCCGCACCCCGCCCGCCGCCCCGATGAACCCGCCCCCGATCGTCATCGCCGAGGCCGGCGTCAACCACAACGGCTCCGTCGAACTGGCGCACCGCCTGGTCGACGCCGCCGCCGACGCCGGGGCCGATTTCGTCAAGTTCCAGACCTTCCGCGCCGACGCGCTGGCCACCCGCGCCGCGCCCAAGGCCGCCTACCAGCAGCGCAGCACCGGCAGCGACGAATCGCAGTTCGAGATGCTGCGCGCGCTCGAGCTTCCCGATGCGGCATTCCGCGCGCTCGCGGCGCACTGCGCGCAGCGCTCGATCGGCTTTCTCTCCACGCCCTTCGACTCCGACGCGGCGCGCTTGCTCGCCGAGCTGCCGATGCACTGGTTCAAGGTGTCGTCGGGCGACCTCACCAACACTCCGCTGCTGCGCGACATCGCCGCCCACGGCAGGCCGGTGATCCTGTCCACCGGCATGGCCGACCTGGGCGAGGTGGAGCAGGCGGTGCGCACCCTCGAGGCCTGCGGGCTGCATGGCGGCGAGATCGCGCTGCTGCATTGCACGACCGAGTACCCCGCCCCCGCCGACGAGGTGAACCTGCGCGCGATGGCCACGCTGCGCGCGGCCTTTCCCGGGGTGCGCATCGGCTACTCGGACCACACCGAGGGCATCGACATCGCGGTGGCCGCGGTGGCGCTGGGCGCCGAGATCATCGAGAAGCACTTCACGCTCGACCGCGCCATGCCCGGCCCCGACCACCGCGCCAGCCTGGAGCCCGGCGAACTCGCCGCGCTGGTGCGCGCGGTACGCCGCGTGCATGTCGCGCTGGGCGACGGGCGCAAGCGCCCCACCCCATCCGAGCTGCCCAACCGCGATGTCGCGCGCAAGAGCATCGTCGCCGCGCGGGCCATCCGCAAGGGGGAAGTGCTGGATGCGACGAACCTGGCGGTGAGACGGCCGGGGACGGGGATGTCGCCGGCGCGCTGGGACGAGGTGGTGGGGACGGTGGCGGCGCGGGACTACGAGCGGGACGAAGGGATCTGAAGGTAGCCGGCGGGGCTCAGGCCCGCCCGTACACGTCATCGAAGCGGACGATATCGTCCTCACCGATGTAGGTGCCGCTCTGCACCTCGATCATGATCAGATCGTCCGCACCAGGATTGCTGAGCCGGTGCGTGGCTCCTGCAGGGATGTAGGTCGATTCATTGGTCTCCACCAGCATTTCCCGGGAACCGTTGACAACCCTTGCGGTACCCGCCACCACCACCCAGTGCTCACTGCGGTGGTGGTGCATCTGCAGCGACAGCGACTGCCGCGGCTTGACCACGATCCGCTTGATCTTGAACTGGTCGCCCTGCTCCAGAACCGTGTAGGTTCCCCAGGGCCGGTGGACCTCGCGGTGGACCTTGTACGCCTCGTGCCCCTGGCGCTTGAGCTGCTCGACGATCTGTCGCACGTCCTGAGCCCGGTCACGGTGAGCGACGAGTAATGCATCCGGGGTGTCGACCACGAGCAGGTCACTCACCCCCACGAGTCCGACGACGCGCTCGGGGCTTTGCACGTAGCACTGCCGCGCCTCGTGCAGCACGGCCTCGCCGACGACCCGGTTGCCGTCGGCATCGGCAGGACACAGCTCGCTCAACGCGTCCCATGCCCCGATGTCGCTCCACCCCATGTCGCAAGCCACCACGCCGACATGGCGTGAAGGTTCCATCAGCGCGTAATCCAGCGAGATGTTGGGCACCTGCTCGAATGTTCCGGGATCCAGCTCGACCCGTAGCTCTCCGCCGGACCCCGTCAGGCGACGCGATGCCTGAAGACAGCCGCGCACCGCCTCCAGCAGCTGCGGGGCATGCTGCGCCATCTCGTCGAGCAACGTGCCTGCGCGGAAGCAGAACATGCCGCTGTTCCACAGATGCCGACCTCCAGCCACGAAGGCACGGGCGGTTGCGAGGTCGGGCTTTTCCACGAATCGCTTCACCCGCGTGCCATCCGCCTCGATGTAGCCATAGCCGGTTTCAGGAGCGTCGGGACGGATTCCGAAGGTGACCAAATCCGCGTTCGCGGCCAGCAGGCGCGCCTTCGCCACGGCATCCGCAAAGGCGCCCGTGTCGGCAATCAAGTGATCGGCCGGAAGGAGCAGCAGGTCCACCTGCGGCCCGAACTGCTCCTGCGCCCATAGCGCAGCGGCGGCTACCGCGGGAGCGGTGTTGCGCCCGAATGGCTCGAGGATGAAGGCGCCCGCCGCGGGCGCCAAGGCAAGTTCGGCGAACTCGTCCAGGGTCTTGAACAACAGATCCCGATTGGTCACCGTAAGTACCTGCGCGACACCGGGCAGCCCAGCGGCGCGAAGGAAAGCCCTCTGCAGGAGGCTCTGCCCATCGGCGAGTCGCATGAACGGCTTCGGATGCTGCTCGCGCGATACCGGCCACAGCCTGGTTCCGACACCGCCGGAAAGGATGACCGGAAGAAGGGGGACGGCTGTAGTCATCTTTGGGATTATCGCGACGCAAGAGTGGAATCACGAAAACGCTGGCCGCGTTGGCGCCGGGAGCCGGTTTCCGGCCAGCAACATTCACCGATCGAGGCGCACCGAAACGCTACCACGTATTCCCGAGAAGGAAGGTGCGTCTACAATGCCCGAGCATGAGTTCAGAGGTACTCGAACTGCCCGGGGTATGCGCACGGGTGCTCGACTCACGTGCGAGCGTGGCGCATCGGAAGACCACAACAGCCCCAGTCCCCTTCCAGAAGCGGCCTGCCGAGTAACATGATGTTCGGGCTGGACGCTGGGCGCACAACGTCTGCTTCCCTCACCCCGCCATCCCGATCAACCGACCTTCTGGCTTCGGCGTGTCCCGGGCTTCCACACGCCGTGACGCACGCGCCTGCAGACGAGCTGTCCGCGTGCCTGCGGCCAAGAAGGCCTATCTAGAGTAGAGCACAGCATTGACCTGGAACAAACTCGGCCTGATCCTCAGTCTCCCCGATTCAGAGGAGCGCGCATCGCGACACATGCAGGGCCCGGTTGCCGTGGCCATGGGAGACCGCATACGCATTTTTTTCGCGGCTCGGAATCGCGAGGGGAAGAGCTATCCCGCACGCCTCGATGTCGCTCTCGACGACCCGACGCGCGTGATCGACTTGCACACCCGCTCCATTCTCGAACCTGCGCCGACCGGGGCCTTCGACGATGACGGCGCCATGCCGGCCTGCGCGATCTGGCACGGGCAGGATCTGTGGATGTACTACAGCGGCTGGAACCGGCGTGTCACCGTGCCCTACCACAACACGACCGGACTGGCGATAAGCCAGGACCTGGGTCTGAGCTTCAAGAGGGCGTTCGAGGGGCCACTACTCGACAGGACCCCGCTTGAGCCTTGGATGGCCGTGACGCCGTGGGTCATGCGCGACGGAGCGCGCTGGCGCATGTGGTACGTGTCTGGCTTAGGCTGGTTGATGCCCTTGAAGGCATCCGAGCGAGCAGAGGCGATCTATACGCTGCGCTACGCCGAATCGCCCGACGGAATCGACTGGCGGCGTGACGCGCGTGATATCGTCGAGCGGCGACACGATGGCGAGGCGATAGCGCGGCCCTGTGTGGTCAAGCATGAAGGTGCATACCACATGTGGTACAGCTTCCGCGACTCTGAGGACTTTCGCGACGGCGCCGGGAGCTACCGCATCGGCTATGCGCAGTCGGCTGACGGGAGGACGTGGCGTCGCGCGGACGCATTGGCAGGCATCGACGTATCAGACCAAGGGTGGGACTCGCACATGATGTGCTACCCGTACGTCGTGCGGGTCGGCGACCGCCTGTACATGTTCTACAACGGGAACAGCTTCGGTCAAAGCGGCATCGGATGCGCCGTATGGAACGGGCCCCTCCCGCGGCTATGAAGACGCCCCGTCCGAACCCATTGGCACCGGTGGGCATCGGGTTTACCAAGCGACTCTTGCACACGCGCAGGGTCCTGTCGGCGCTCCGGCACTGGTCACCGAGCGAGGATACCTGGGACGCACAGCACGACCCGTTGGTCAGCGTGATCCTTATTACCTACAACCATGGCAGGTACGTCGCCAAGGCACTCGACAGCATTCTCTCGCAGACTGGCCATTTCAAGATAGAGATCAACGTCATCGACGACGACTCCACCGATGACACGCAGAAAATCGTGGAAGACTATGCGCAGCGTTTCCCGGGCGTCGTCAATTGCTACTTCAACACGGTTAACGTTGGGCACCAGGCCACGCAACTCAATACATACCGTGGGTTTCAGACACTACGCGGAAGATATTTTGCATTACTTGAGGGCGACGATTACTGGACCTTCCCCGGGAAGCTTGCCACCCAAGTGCGCTTTCTCGACGAAAATCCAGGTTTTGTTGCGTGCTCCCATAAGACCCTGAAGTTTTTCGATGACGGATCGCGACCGCCCGAACATTTTCTACCTCTCGAAGGATTTCGCAAGAACGTTGCCACACTGCAAGACCTGATCTCGCTGAATGCTGTATACCACATCAGCAGCACGCTGTATCGGAATGTCTTCCGGGAAAATCCGCCATTGTGCCTCGCCGACCCCAGCAGCTGCGAAGTGACCATTCAGATGGTATACGGCTGCTTCGGCTCCTTCTACTGCTTCGACCAGTATTGGTCTGCCTATCGCGTGCATGAGCACGGTGTATTCTCAAGCCGCAGCCGCGAGAATATATGGCTGTTCCACCTGCGCGGTTTCCGACGGTTCGCGCTTTACCTGGGGCCAGGCAACTGGGCAGGCTTCCTGCTTGCCATTCGCGGCTTCACGCGCCACGTGCTGGCCTCTGCCAAGAGCAAGGAAGAACCGCTCCTCCAGCGCAAAACCTACCTGACGTTCCTGGCTCACTTCGTGGTCGCGACACTGCTCACGCCAGTCGTCGGCCTGCTGGAGTGGCTGGCGATGTCATTTTCACCGGCTGGGCGTGCAAGGGTGGCCAACAAGCTGCGCGTCATCGGACGACGTGCCTATGATCGAATGGCCGTGTCCGCGTCGCCCGCCCTGCGCCTGCGCTATCTGGATTGGGAGCGCCGCCACCCCCGGGCCGCGCGTTTGCGCGCTTTGATAAAATCTTCCTCGACCGTCAAGGAGTCGGCTTACATCATGAACGAAACCGATCAGAGCAAATCGTTTCAGATCGAAACCACCGCAAACAACTCTCAGCTGCAGGCGCGCGAGCGGCTAGTACACCTCTTCGAGGAAAGCCCGATTCCGCTGCAGGAGAAGCTTTTCAACATCGGGATGTACACGCGCAGTTCAGTACTCGTCAAGTACCTGGTTCTGAACGACATATACCAGCGCATCAAGAACCTGCCCGGTCACTTGATGGAATTTGGCACATGGTGGGGCCAAAACCTGGTGCTGCTCGAGAATCTGCGCGCCATCCACGAGCCGTTCAACAAGCAGCGCGTGATCGTGGGTTTCGACACCTTCGATGGCTACACCGCGCTCAGCGACAAAGACAAACCGAGCGATGTCTGGGCCGAAAACTCCTATAACACTGGAGTCAATTACGTCTCCCATCTTCGTGACCTGCTGGCAACCCACGAGGCCAGCAATGCCCTGGGCCACATCACCGGCAGACACCAATTGATCCCCGGGGATGTCAGCGAGACAGCCAAGCGCTACTTCATAGACAATCCGTCAACTCTCGTGGCCATGGCCTATTTCGACATGGCGCTCTACCAACCCACGAAGGACGCCCTGCTCGCAATACGTCCGCACCTGGTCTCCGGAAGCGTGCTTCTTTTCGACGAACTGACCTGGCCAGAGTCCCCTGGCGAGGCCATCGCATTCAAGGAAGTCTTCGCGCGTGATGAGGTCACGATCGAGAAGTGCTCGCTCTACCCGTCCAAGGCAATCGTCACGATTCGCTGACAGAGCCCGGCGCGGGCCTAGCAGGCTGTTGAAATACCGGAGGGGGTCGCGTTGGTGCAGAATCGGGATGATGGGCGTGCGCCGGATCGCAG
>JAJYTY010000131.1 GCA_021792835.1 Pseudomonadota bacterium | reverse complement strand
CGCCCGGGCGACTCGCAGGTCCCCGAGGGTCGCCGCGTGTTCCCGACCCTGAGCGTGCTGGAGAACCTGCGCCTGGGCGCGTACACGCGCCCGGCATCCGAAGCCACGCAGACCCTCGAGCAGGTGTGGAAGATGTTCCCGCGCCTGCTGGAGCGCCGCGAACAGCTCGCCGGCACGCTGTCGGGCGGCGAGCAGCAGATGCTGGTCATCGGGCGTGCGCTGATGGCGCGCCCGAAACTGCTGCTGCTCGACGAGCCCAGCCTGGGGCTGGCGCCGATCATCGTGCGCGACATCTTCCGCTCGCTGCGACAGATCCGTGAGCGAGGCATGACGGTGCTGCTGGTCGAGCAGAACGCGCGCATGGCGCTCAAGCTCGCCGACCGCGGCTACGTGCTGGAAACGGGCAACATCCGGCTGCACGCCAGCGCCGCGGAGCTGCTGGCCTCCCCGGAGGTGCAGGCCAGCTATCTCGGGCACGGGGCGAGCGCCGCGGCCTGAGCAAGCAGGGTCCGGGCTTCCCCGGCAAGCCGGCCGCAGCTAAGCTGCGGGCATTGTCGTCCGCCGTGAGGGGAGCATGGACACCGACGCGCCGGCAGACTCGCTGCCGCTTCAGATCCTCGGGCGCAGCGCCCTGTTCGGAGGCCTGGGCCCGCGCGTACTGCGGCAGTTGCTGCCGCATTTCGAACCCATCGCGCTGGCCGGCGGGCAGACCCTGTGCCGGCGCGGGGACATCGCCGACTCCGTGTACCTGGTGTGCTCGGGAAGTCTGGGCGCCTTCGGTCCCGGCCATTCCAGCGATGAGGAGCGCCTGCTCGGCCTGATCGCCACCGGCGAGACAGTGGGCGAGCTGGGCATGCTCACGCGCCGCCCGCGCATGGCCACGGTGCGCGCGCTGCGCGATTGCACGCTGCTGCGCCTGGGCGACACCGACCGTCTGCTGCGCCTGATGGCGCAGCATCCCGAGGCCCTGGCACGCGCCCTGGCCGACCTGCTCGGGCGCGTGCAGTGGCGCGAGGATCCGCAGCAGCTGAACCCTCCGCGCACCTTCGCGCTGCTGGACGCGCATGCGCAACTTCCGCTGCGTGAAGCCGGGCGCAAGCTGGCCGAAGCCCTGCGGCCCCTGGGCTCGGTGCTGCTGCTCGACAGCGCGCTGGGCCGCGGACGCGACCCGGCGTGGCACGACCAGCGCGAGCGCGAGCATCGATTCGTCGTCTACCTGGCCGACGGCGACCCCGCGTGGCGCGACACCTGCATCCGCCAGGCCGACCAGTTCCTGCTGCTGGCGCGCGCCACCGAGACGCCTCGCCCCTGGCCCGATGCGATGTGCCACAGCGGTGCCGACGCGCTGCACCGGGCTCGCCACTTGCTGCTGCTGGGCGAACCGGGAGATCCGGCCCCGCACGCCACCGGACGCTGGCTGCAGGGTTTCCACGGCAGCCTGGACTGGCACCACCTGCGGAGTCCCGGCGACTGGAATCGCCTGGCCCGGCTGCTGGCGCGACGCTCCACCGGGCTCGTGCTGTCGGGCGGCGGCGCGCGCGGTTTCGGGCACCTCGGCGTGGTGCGTGCCTTGCGCGAGCTGGGCATCGCCATCGATGCCGTCGGCGGCACCAGCATCGGCGCCATCATCGCCGCCGGCGTGGCCTGCGAGTGGGATGACCGGCAGATGCTGGAGAGGATGCGCCAGGCCTTCATCACCGGGCACCCGCTGCGCGACCTCACGGTGCCGCTGATCGCGCTGACCCGCGGCACGCGCGCCACGCGGTTGCTGCGCCGCGCCTTCGATACCCGGCGCATCGAGGACCTGGCCATTCCCTACTTCTGCGTCTCGGCCAACCTCACCGAGGGTCGCACGGAGGTGCACACCCGCGGCGTGCTGTGGAAATGGCTGCGCGCCGGCGCGGCGATTCCCGGCATCCTGCCGCCGCTGCTCGACTCCGGCATGGTGCACGTCGACGGCGCCGTGCTCAACAACCTGCCCACCGACGTCATGCACGACCGCGGCATCCACGACATGATCGCCGTCGACATCAGCGTCGAGGACGCGCTGCCCGCGAGCTTCGAGGACGCCGCGCTGCCGACCCTTCCCCGCCTGACCTGGGAATGGCTGCACGGCCGGCAGTGGCCGAGCCTGTTCTCGATCCTGGCGCGCTCGGCGATGGTCCACGACGACGCCAGCAGCCGGCTGCGCCGCAACCTCGCGACCCACCTGCTGACCCCGCCGCACGCGGGCGGCGGCATGTTCAACTGGAAGGACCACCTGCGCTCGATCGACCGCGCCTACGACTACACGATGCGCTACTTCGAGCAGCGCTCCGGGCGCTGAGCCGCCCCCCGCCGCGACGAGCTCAGAACGACCGCTCGGCTCGAATGAATACGATCAGATCAGGCTTCCTGTCGGCCCTGTCGAGGTCCTCGGACAGATGGTTCAACCTGTTCGCCCAGTGACCGACATAGCGCACGGACCTGAACGTTGCGTTGAAGTACTGCATCAAGGCGACCGCGAATGAGTCGCCCACGACCCAGACATATTGATTTGCAAGCGACTTTTCGTTGGTCACGACGGCGGCGTCGCCAAACGGAGTCGTCGGCTCGCCTGGAATCGTCCGCCGCGTCCATGCAGGCGGGCCCTTCCAGACGACGTTCCAGTTGTCCCGGGGATGAAGCGGAAAATCCTTCAACCTGGAAATCCCCAACAGATCCCCCTTGTGCACGGGCCCCCGCCGGAACTCCACACGGGGACGCGGCAGGTGCAGCAACCTGGAGAATCCGGCATACGCCAGATAGGCACCCTTGTCGTTCCAGTGCGTATCGGTCATCCAGTAAAGGAGCCCCGCGGACTCTTTCGCCGCCAGGAAATCATCTGTCGGGTCGTACACCGTGAGACCGGGAAGTCCCCTGAGCCTGTCCAGAAAGAAGCTGCTGTACCTGACCGGCGATGGAATCAGCCCCTCGGGCAGGCATTCAGGATAGACGCTCGACTTTTCCGGGCCGACGATCAGGACCGTCCTCGCGCCGTACCTGGCTCCCGTCTCGGCGACCCTGGAAAAGCTCTGCCAGACCCGATCGATCTGCTCCCGGGACGGCCTGCTGGCCAGCTCGAGCTTGGCGACTGTATCGTCGTAGGCATTTCCCAGAAACAGCCAGTCACCCTTGCCTCGATACCAGGCCAGCGAGGAGCCGATGGCGTACTGGCCCCTTCGCTTCACACGCAATGTGTCGATCGAACGGGAATCGGAAAGGCCGGACTCGAACAGCACGACTCCAGCCAGGGCCAAGCAAATGGGCGAGCCGCAGAGAAAAGCCGATCTCAGCGCGGAGTTCCGGACCCCGAACCGGAACGGCCTCTCGACGAACTTCATCGTCAGCCAGGCCAGGACGATGGCCACAAGCACCGCAGCCAGTCTGTATCTCGGTGGCGGAACATCGAAATACACGATGCGGCCGAAGGACAGGAGGGGCCAATGCCACAGGTACAGGGGAAACGAAAGCAGCCCGAACCAGACAAGGACCTTGTGCGACAGCACCTTGCGGTTCAGCCAGGCCTGCGGTCCAGCCAGGATCACCAGCACGGTCCCCACCACAGGCACCAGGGCCCAGTGGCCGGGAAAGCGCAGATCCTTGTCGATGTACAGGAGTCCTGACACGAGCAGCAGGGTTCCGAGAATGGAATGAATGCCGGAAGCAGCCGGTAGCCCCCCAGGCCGGCGAAAGGAATAGCGGGCCAGCAATGCGCCGCAAAGCAATTCCCAGAACCGGCTCCACGGCGCGTAGAACGCCGCGACCGGATCTCGGTGGACCATCCAGACATTCAAGACGAATGAGGCTGCCGCGAGCAGCGCCGTCACCGTGGGAAAAGCAAGGTGACGCTTCCAGGCCAGCCAGAGCAGGCAGGGCCAGACAAGGTAGAACTGCTCCTCGATTCCCAGGCTCCACAGATGCAGCAGAGGTTTTGTATCGGCCGCGACGTCGAAATATCCGGACTCGCCCCATAGAACAAGATTCGAAACAGATCCGGTACCTGCGACGACGTGCCTGCCCAGCTGGTTCAACTCGTCCGGAAGCAGCGAGAACCAACCGAACAGCAAGCACGCGAAAAGCACCAGGGACAGCGCCGGGAATATCCTCCTGATGCGACGCAGGTAGAATTCCTTGAAGCTGAACGTCCCTCGCTCCAGATTCTCGAAGAGGATGGTCGAGATGAGAAACCCCGAGATGACGAAAAAGACATCCACGCCGATGAAGCCACCTTTCAGGCAGGATGGAAATGCGTGGAAGGCCACCACCGACAATACGGCGACGGCCCTCAATCCATCGATATCGGGCCGGTACGCTGGGTTCAATATACGGGAAGGTGCAGACGTCATATCGGCCCGACCGTGAGTTGCCAGACTTTATCAAGGCTTGGCACGGAGTCAGCTTGCTGAGAATCGGCGCAAGTATAACCAGTGACGTCAAAAACCCTTAAAACCGCCTGTTTGGTGGGTAAATTGCTCTGTGAGCCGCATGCCGGTCGCGCATGCTGCGCAGCCACGGCGCACGCGAGCTCCAGAACACGATGTCCGCGCCCAGATAGTCGCGCGCGAACCCCCGCAGGGCCGCGCGAGTGAACGGCCGGCCGGTGCTCGGGTCGCGATAGCTCAGGGTCGGGCCTTGCACGGCCATCGCCACCGTCGACAGCCGGCCGCGGTGGCGGTGGAACAGCGCATAGGCGTTGTGCATCTGCGCTCGCTGCCACGGCACCACGTCCGGTCCGCCGAGGCCGATGTCCTCGCGCAGCGCCAGATCGAACAGGCGCGACATGTAGCGATGGTCATCGTCCCATTCGCAGGGCCAGAAATTCACGTACTGCACGACACGGCTGCGCCGGAACGCCGCGCGCGCGGCGCGAAGGTTCTCGATCGTGGCCCGGAAGTACGCATCGCAGCTGAAGCCGCTGCGGTCATGCCGGGTGTCGATGTCGACCGCGGTTTCCGCGAGGTTGATGCCGGCGATGCGTCCGTCGAAGCGTTCGGCCAGCGCGGCCAGCAGCAACTGGAAACGGGTCCGCAACGCCGCGTTCCATTGCTGCGCGACCCAGCCCTGCACCTGTGGCACGCCCTCGCCGGGGCGGTCGGTCTGCGCGACCAGGCCGCCGCCATAGACCGGGTCGCGAAGCAGGTAGTCCGGCAGGTTGCGCGCCTCGGGAGTGAAGAATCGGTCCTGGATTTGTACATACAGCGACTTGCCGCGTGCGGTGACGAAGGCGAGTTCGCGCTCGATCGCGGAAAAGTCATAGCGCCCCGGTTCGGGCTCGAGGCTCTTCCACGCATGGACCGTCTGCGCTCCGGCGATCTCCGGGCGCCGCAGCAAGGGCTCGATCGCGCGCAGGTCGTCGTCCTCGACGAATACGTAGTCCTGCAACGGCGCCGCGCACACGCGCAGCGGCAGCATCGCAAGCGCCACGACCACGGCGCACAACGCGCGCAACAGCATCGAAGCGGAAGCCGGCATGAGCCTTGGTGTCCGCAGCAGCGCAGAAGTTCCGCGGGTCGTGTGGACGCTGCGCACCCTGTTCGAGTCGCGTCTGGCGGCCGATCTGACCTTCAAGGGCGGCAGGTCGCTGTCCAAGGTTTACAAGGTCATCGCGCCTGCCCGGCTCGGACGCCTACGGCGATCTCCGCCGGGTCTCGAAGCCGGATGTCCACCAACGAAAGACTCGCCCTGTCAGGGCGGGTTCGAGTGAGAGATAAAGCCGCGCTACGCGCTCATCCAACCAAGGCATCGTCGCAACCGACTTCGCCCAGGCGCTCGACAAGCGCATCCGGGTCGCAGTCGTCGTCGGCAAGCCGGTACTTCGGCATACCTGAGAGCTTCCTCGACCTCTTTTCTCAGCTGGCGATAGTCCTCGAAGGACCTGAATTCACTCCCACTCGATGGTCGCCGGCGGCTTCGACGAGATGTCGTAGGTCACGCGGTTGATCCCGCGCACCTCGTTGATGATGCGGCTGGACACGCGCTTGAGCAGCGGGTAAGGCAGCTCGGTCCAGTCGGCGGTCATGAAGTCGCTGGTGTTGACCGCGCGCAGCGCCACCACGTAGTCGTAGGTGCGCCCGTCTCCCATCACGCCGACGCTCTTGACCGGCAGGAACACCGCGAAGGCCTGCGAGCTCAGCTCGTACCAGCTGCGTCCGCTGGCCTCGTCGCGGGTGTTGCGCAGTTCCTCGATGAAGATCGCGTCGGCGCGGCGCAGCAGCTCGGCGTATTCACGCCGCACCTCGCCGAGGATGCGCACCCCCAGCCCGGGACCCGGGAACGGGTGGCGGTCGACCATCTCGGCGGGCAGGCCCAGCGCCTTGCCGAGTTCGCGCACCTCGTCCTTGAACAGCTCGCGCAGCGGCTCCAGCAGCTTGAGCCCCAGGGTCTCGGGCAGTCCGCCGACGTTGTGGTGGCTCTTGATCGTGCTGGCCTTCTTGGTCTTCGCGCCGCCGGACTCGATGACGTCGGGGTAGATGGTCCCCTGCGCCAGCCATTTCGCGCGCTCGAGCTTGCGCGCCTCGCGCTGGAACACCTCGACGAACTCGCGTCCGATGATCCTGCGCTTGGCCTCCGGGTCCGACACGCCGGCCAGCGCCTGCAGGAACTCGGCGCCGGCGTCCACGTGCACCACCTTCGCGTGCAGGCGCCCGGCGAACATGTCCATCACCATGCGCCCCTCGTCCAGTCGCAGCAGCCCGTGGTCGACGAACACGCAGGTCAGCTGGTCGCCGATGGCGCGGTGGATCAGTGCCGCCGCGACGCTGGAGTCGACCCCGCCCGACAGCCCCAGGATCACCTGCTCGTCGCCCACCTGCTCGCGGATGCGTTCGATCGCCTCGGCGATGTAGTCGCCCATGATCCAGTCGCCGCCGCAGCCGCAGATCTCGCGCACGAAGCGCGTCAGCAGCGCCGTGCCCTGCACGGTATGCGTGACCTCGGGGTGGAACTGCAGCGCGTAGTAGCCGCGCGCCTCGTCGGCCATGCCGGCGATCGGGCAGCTCGGCGTGCTGGCCATCAGCCTGAAGCCGGGGGGCATCTCGGTGACCTTGTCGCCGTGGCTCATCCAGGCCTTGAGCATGCCGTGCCCCTCGGGCGTGCGGAAATCCTCGATGCCGTCGAGCAGGCGCGTGTGGCCGCGCGCGCGCACCTCGGCGTAGCCGAACTCGCGGTGCTCGCTCCACTCGACCTTGCCGCCCAGCTGCGCCGCCATGGTCTGCATGCCGTAGCAGATGCCCAGCACCGGCACCCCGCAGTCCCACACCGCCTGCGGCGCGCGCAGTTCGTGCGCCTCGTAGGTGCTGGCGTGGCTGCCGGACAGGATGATGCCCTTCAGTCCCTGCGAGACCATGCCGCGGATGAATGCGTCGTCAACGTCATTCGGGTGGATCTCGCAGTAGACATGGGCTTCGCGCACGCGGCGCGCGATCAGCTGCGTGACCTGGGAGCCGAAATCCAGGATCAGGATCTTCTCATGCATGGAGGGCAGACGCGAACGCCGGTTCGATCAAGCAAAAGGCCGGGCACACAGGCCCGGCGTCGTCGAAGGAGGAGGCAGCCGAGCCAAGTCAGCGGGGGCGCCCCCACCACTCAGTCGACGTGGTAGTTGGGAGCTTCCTTGGTGATCTGCACGTCATGCACGTGGCTCTCGCGCATGCCCGCCGACGTGATCTCGACGAATTGCGCGCGCGCACGCATCTGCTCGATGCTGGCGCAGCCGCAGTAGCCCAGCGACGAGCGCACTCCGCCCACCAGCTGGTACAGGATCGCGCCCAGGCCGCCCTTGTAGGGAACCCGCCCCTCGATGCCCTCGGGAACGAATTTCTCGGCCCCGGCCGACGCCGGCGCCTCCACCCCGTCCTGGAAATAGCGGTCGGCCGAGCCGGCGTTCATCGCGCCGATCGAGCCCATGCCGCGATAGGTCTTGTAGGAACGCCCCTGGTACAGGATGACCTCGCCCGGCGCCTCCTCGGTGCCGGCGAACATGCTGCCCATCATCACGCTGTGCGCGCCGGCCGCGATGGCCTTCGAGATGTCCCCGGAGTATCGGATGCCCCCGTCGGCGATCAGGGGCACGCCGGTGCCCTCCAGCGCCTGCGACACATTGGCGATCGCGGTGATCTGCGGCACCCCGACGCCGGCGACGATGCGCGTGGTACAGATCGAGCCGGGGCCGATGCCCACCTTGACGCCGTCGGCGCCGGCCTCGACCAGCGCGCGCGCCGCCTCCGCGGTGGCGATGTTGCCGCCGATCACGTCGACGTCCGGATAGCGGCTCTTCACCCAGCGCACGCGGTCGATCACGCCCTGGCTGTGGCCGTGGGCGGTGTCGACCACGATCACGTCGACGCCGGCACGCACCAGCGCCTCGACGCGCTCGTCGGTGCCCTCGCCGACTCCCACGGCAGCCCCGACGCGCAGCTTGCCCTGCGGGTCGCGCGCGGCGTTCGGACGCTCGGTGGCCTTCAGGATGTCCTTCACGGTCATCAGCCCGCGAAGTTCGAATTCCTCGTTGATCACCAGCACGCGCTCCAGGCGGTGCGTGTGCATCAGCGCCTTCGCCTCGTCCGGCGTGGCGCCCTCGCGCACCGTGATCAGGCGTTCGCGCGGGGTCATGATGTCGCGCACCGGCGCGTCGAGCCGGGATTCGAAGCGCAGGTCGCGGTTGGTGACGATGCCCACCACCTTGCCGTTCTCGATCACCGGGAAGCCGGAGATGCCATGCTGGCGCGACAACGCCAGCACGTCGCTGACCTTGACGCCGGGGGAGATGGTGATCGGATCCTTCAGCACCCCCGACTCGAAGCGCTTGACCCGCGCCACCTCGGTGGCCTGCGCCTTCGGGGACAGGTTCTTGTGGATGATGCCGACGCCGCCCTCCTGGGCCATCGCGATGGCCAGCCTCGACTCGGTCACGGTGTCCATGGCTGCCGACACCAGCGGGATGTTGAGCCGGATCCGCCGGCTGAGCTGGGTGGCGAGGCTGGTGTCCTTCGGCAGGACTTGAGAGTAGGCAGGAACCAACAGAACGTCGTCGAACGTCAACGCTTTTCCGAGAAGGCGCATAAATCCTCCAGGCGCAAAACACGATGATAAAAGACAACGCGCCCCGGGCGTTCCCATGGCCGCATCGCGAGCCCGGCCACGCGATGCCGTACAGTTCGTGCATCGCCGCCCACCGGAGTCGTCATCCATGCGCGATCGCCGCCATTCGTCCTGCGCCGCCCTGCTGGGGCTGGCCGCCGCGTTGTGCCTGGCGCCCGCGGCGCAGGCACAGTGGAAGTGGGTCACTCCGTCGGGGGTCACGAAGTACAGCGACCTTCCCCCGCCTCCCGACACGCCGCTGCACGATATCCTCGCGCGCCCCACTCCGACCAGCGTCGCGCGACCGGCCGTGCCGGCCAGCGCGGCAAGTTCGGCGGCCGCCCGCGCGGTGCGCGAGCAGATGCACAAGAGCGCGCAACAGGCCGCCGAACAGCGCAAGGCGCAGGAGCAGGCCAGGCACTTGCAGGACGAGGTGCAGGCGCAGCAGCGCGCGCAGGCCTGCGCGCAGGCGCGGCAGCAGCTGCAGGTGCTCGACAGCGGACGGCGCATACGCCAGGTCGACGCGCAGGGCCAGCCGGCCTACCTCGACTCGGCGCAGGTAGAGGCGCAGCGCGCCCAGGCCCAGGCCCAGGTGCAGCAATACTGCCGCTGAGCCGGCGCGGCAGGCGCCGGGGTCCGCGCGCCGCCGGGCGCCGGCCGGCGCGCCCGCTCAGGCGCCCGCCAGCCCCTGCAGCAGCAGCTGCACGCGTACCTTGACGGCGTTCAGCCCG
>JAJYTY010000130.1 GCA_021792835.1 Pseudomonadota bacterium | reverse complement strand
TGCCCTAAAACTTCGGCATCGACCTGGTCAACCAGATCAAGCTCGAGAACCCGCATCTGTGGACGCGCGAGTTCAAGGAGGAGATCACCGCGTTGTTCCACCGCGCGGTGGAGCTGGAATACGCCTACGCCGAGGACACGATGCCTCGCGGGGTGCTGGGTCTGAACGCATCGATGTTCAAGGGCTACCTGCGCTTCATCGCCAACCGGCGCGCGCAGCAGATCGGACTGGATCCGATGTTCCCCAACGAGGAGAACCCCTTCCCGTGGATGAGTGAAATGATCGACCTGAAGAAGGAACGCAACTTCTTCGAGACCCGGGTCATCGAGTACCAATCGGGCGGAGCCCTGTCCTGGGAATGAAGCGTACAGCACCCTTCCCAGCGCGCGCTGCCGCCGTGGCCGTGTGGTTGCCGGCCCGCGTTCGTTTAGCAGGATCACCTCGTTGAAGTTTCGCTGCCCGTCCCGCCACGCATCGCCCTGCCCGAGCTGCCGCGCCCAAGCGCGCCGGCGCCCGGGCAGCGGCGCCGCCGGCGCGACGCCGCTGCGAGCCGTCTGCCTGTTCGCTCGCCCCTCCGGCGTGGCGGCGGGCAGCCATCCGAGATTCGCAATCCGGGCCCGAAAGCCCGGCGCGAATAACCCTGGACGCGCTGGCGCGGCCGGGGTTTTGCCCGTCGGCGCATCTGCAAATGTCCCGTATCGGAGACCGCCGGGAGGCGGGGCCATGAGGAGCTTTGGATGTGACCGACGAGGTTGGACCTCTAAAACACGTGAATAGGAGAATCAACATGGCAACTGCAACCAAGAAGCCGGCCGCGAAGAAAGCTGCCGCGAAGAAGGCCCCGGCGAAAAAGGCCGCGGTGAAGAAGGCCGCTCCGGCGAAGAAGGCCGTCGCCAAGAAGGCCCCGGCGAAGAAGGTCGTCGCGAAGAAGGCTCCGGCGAAGAAGGCCGTCGCCAAGAAGGCCGTCGCGAAGAAGGCCCCGGCGAAGAAGGTCGTCGCCAAGAAGGCCGTCGCGAAGAAGGCTCCGGCGAAGAAGGCCGTCGCCAAGAAGGCCGTCGCGAAGAAGGCCCCGGCGAAGAAGGCCGCAGCCAAGAAGGCCGTCGCGAAGAAGGCTCCGGCGAAGAAGGCTCCGGCGAAAAAGGCCGCTGCCAAGAAGCCTGCCCCCGCGCCGAAGGAAGCCGCGCCTGCCGCGAAGACCGCGCTGAGCCCGGCTGCCGCATGGCCGTTCCCGACCGGCGATCGGCCCTGAAGGCTGAGCGCATGTGATCAAGCCTGGGCCTTCGGGCCCAGGCTTTTTTGTGCATGGCATCCGACGAACATCCCGCCTGGTTGCTGCAGCGCGACAACGGCGCCGTGCTGCTGGTCGCCGTGCAACCAGGCGCCAGGCGCAGCGAACTTGCGGGCCTGCACGACGGCGCGTTGCGCGTGCGCGTGGCCGCGCCGCCGATCGAGGGCCGCGCCAACGATGCGCTGTGCGAATGGCTCGCGCGGCAACTGCATTGCGCGCGCAGGCAGGTCCGCGTACTGCGCGGCGAAACCTCGCGGCGCAAGCAGGTGGAGGTGGACCTGCCCCCGCAGCAGGTGCGCCCATGCATCGAAGCGCTGCTCGAACAGGCACAATCGCCCCCAGCGAGAACCACCGGCGCGGCAGAAGCGCCACCAACGCGAAGCCCATCATGAGCATCAAATCCGACCACTGGATCCGCCGCATGGCGCGCGAGCACGGCATGATCGAGCCGTTCGAGCCGGGGCAGGTGCGCCAAGCCCCCGACGGCCACCGCATCGTCAGCTACGGCACCAGCAGCTACGGCTACGACATCCGCTGCGCCGGCGAGTTCAAGGTGTTCACCAACGTGCACAGCACCGTGGTCGACCCGAAGAACTTCGATCCGCGCAGCTTCGTGGACATCCAGGCCGACGTGTGCATCATTCCGCCGAACAGCTTCGCGCTGGCGCGTACCGTGGAGTACTTCCGCATTCCGCGCAATGTGCTGACCATCTGCCTGGGCAAGAGCACCTATGCGCGGTGCGGGATCATTGTCAACGTCACGCCCTTCGAACCCGAATGGGAGGGCTACGTGACCCTGGAGTTCAGCAACACCACGCCGCTGCCGGCGAAGATCTACGCCGGCGAGGGCTGCGCGCAGGTGCTGTTCTTCGAGAGCGACGAGGTCTGCGAGACCAGCTACCGCGATCGCGGCGGCAAGTACCAGGGGCAGCGCGGCGTCACGCTGCCCAAGACCTGAGTCCGAGGGGCGGCTCAGGCGCCGAGCTCGGCGCGCACCCGGCGCACCTGCTCGAGCACCTGGCGCGGCGCGGTGCCGCCGACCAGGTCGCGCGAGGCCGCGGAGCCGGCCAGGTCCAGCACCTGGCTGACGTCGGGCTGCACCGCGGGGTGCAGGCGCTGCAGCTCGGCGAGCGTCAGCTCGGCCAGGTCGCGTCCGCTTTGCGCGCATTCGCGCACGGCCAGCGCCACTGCCTCGTGGGCGTCGCGGAACGGCAGGCCCTTCTTCACCAGGTAGTCGGCCAGGTCGGTGGCCGTGGCATGGCCCTTGAGCGCGCTGCGGCGCATCGCCTGCGCGTCGACCTCGACCCCTGCCATCATGTCGGCGAACAGGGTCAGCGTGTCGAGCAGCGTGTCGGCGCTATCGAACAGCGGCTCCTTGTCTTCCTGGTTGTCCTTGTTGTAGGCCAGCGGCTGGCCCTTCATCAGCACCAGCAGCGCGCTCAGGTGACCCACAACGCGCGCCGACTTGCCGCGCGCCAGCTCGGGTACGTCGGGGTTCTTCTTCTGCGGCATGATGCTCGAGCCGGTGCAGTAGCGGTCCGGCAGCCGGATGAAGCCGTAGGCCTGGCTCATCCACAGCACCAGTTCCTCGCTCAGGCGCGATACGTGCACCATGGCCAGGCTGGCGGCGGCGCAGAACTCGATGGCGAAGTCGCGGTCGCTGACCGCGTCCAGCGAGTTCTGGCTCAGCGCCTCGAATCCGAGTTCCCGCGCCACCATTTCGCGGTCCAGCGCATAGCTGGTACCAGCCAGCGCCGCCGCCCCCAGCGGCAGCCGGTTGATGCGCCGGCGCGCGTCGACCAGGCGCTCGGCGTCGCGCCCGAACATCTCCACATAGGCCATCAGGTGATGGCCGAAGGTCACCGGCTGCGCCACCTGCAGGTGGGTGAAACCGGGCATCAGCGTGTCGGCGTGACGCTCGGCCAGATCGACCAGCGCCAGGCGCAGCGCGCGCAGCGCCACCTGGATGCGGTCCACGGCGTCGCGCAACCACAGGCGGATGTCGGTGGCCACCTGGTCGTTGCGGCTGCGCCCGGTGTGCAGGCGCTTGCCGGCGTCGCCGACCAGCTGGGTCAGCCGGGCCTCGATGTTCAGGTGCACATCCTCGAGCTCGAGCTTCCATTCGAAGCGCCCCTGCTCGATTTCCTCGCGCACCTGCGCCATGCCGCGCTCGATGTCGGCCAGATCCTGCGCGCCGATGATCCCGCGCGTCGCGAGCATGCGCGCATGGGCCAGCGAACCCTGGATGTCGAACGGTGCCAGGCGCTTGTCAAAACCGACCGAGGCCGTGTAGCGTTGCACCAGCGCGTCGACCGGCTCGGAAAAAAGCGCCGACCAGGCCTGGCTCTTGCGGTCGAGGGAAGAACTCATGGGAGCACGATGAAGGGAAATCGGGGGATCGAAGCCTGCGCGGCAGGCCGCACCAGCGGGAGATTGTATTGATCGCCCCCGCGCGGCGCGTCGCACGTGCGGCGCTGGACCTTTGCAGCCCGGGAGCGGCGCTGCGCGCACTCGTGCTGGCCAACCTGGCAGGACTGCTGCTCGGGCTCGGCGCCGCCGGGTCGGCCGGCGCGTGGGCGCCGGTGCTGCTGCACGACCTGGCGGTGGCCCAGCCGGCCGTGGCGCTGTGGTTGATCGTGATGTGCGGCGGCTCGCGGCTGTGGCGCGACACGCGCCTGCAGGCGGCCGCCGCGCTGCCGGCTGGCGCGCTGGCGGTGTGGCTGGCGCAGGCCGCGGTGTCGTGGCTGCTCAGCGGCCCGCAGCCGGCCTTGCCCGACTGGCGCGGCGCGGCGCTGGGCGCCGTGCTCGCGGCCTTGCTGCTGCAGCACCAGCGCCTGCGAGCGCAGGCGCTCGACCCGGCCCATGTGCGAGCGCGGCTGGACGAACTGCAGTCGCGCATCCGGCCGCATTTCCTGTACAACGCGCTGAACGCGGCCAGCGCGCTGGTGCAGGAACATCCGCAACGCGCCGAGCAGGTCCTGGAGGACCTGGCCGCGCTGTTCCGGGCCAGCGTCGGCAGCAGCGGGCACATCGGCAGCGTGCGCGACGAACTGGAACTGGCGCGGCGCTACCTCGACATCGAGGACGTGCGCTTCGGCGCGCGCATGCGCGTGCACTGGGAGATCGACGACGCCTGCCTGGAGTTGCGCATGCCCGCGCTGACCCTGCAGCCGCTGCTGGAGAACGCGGTACGCCACGGCGTGGAGTCGAGTTCTCGTCCCTGCGCGATCGACGTGGCCATCCGTCGACGCGGCTCGCACCTGCAGATCGACGTCAGCAACGACTACGTCGAGCGCAGCGAGGCGCAGCGCCACAGCGGCACCGGAGTGGCGCTGGCCAACATCGCGCAGCGCCTGCGCCTGCTGTACGACCTGGACGCGGAAATCCGCCATGGCCCGACGCGCGACGAGCGTGGCTCGCGCTGGCGGGTCCGCCTGCGGCTTCCCCTATGAACATCCTGCTGGTCGACGATGAAGCATTGGCGCGCCGGCGCCTGCGCCGGCTGCTGGCGGACATCGAGCCGGCGCGGCACGCGCAGGTCGACGAGGCGGCCGACGCCGACGCCGCGCGCGCGCTGTTGCGCGGAACGGTCTACGACCTCGTGCTGCTCGATATCCAGATGCCCGACGAAAGCGGCCTGAGCCTGGCCGCCGAGATCGCGCGCGCGCCGGCGGCGCCCGCGGTGGTGTTCGTCACCGCGCACGAGGAACACGCACTGGAAGCCTTCGAGCACGGGGCCCACGATTACCTGACCAAGCCGGTGCGCGCGCAGCGGCTGCAGCAGGCGCTGCTGCGCGTGCTGCATCGGCGCGCCGCGGCAGCGGCGCCGGCCGCCACGGCCGCGCCCGCGCTGGCCATCGTCGAGCGCGGCGCGCTGCTGCGCGTGCCACTGGGCGAGGTGCTGTACTGCCGCGCGCAGGACAAGTACACGCTGGTGTGCACGGCCGCCCGCAGCTACCTGTCGGAACAGTCGCTGGGCGAACTCGAGCAGCGTTTCGGACAGCACTTCGTGCGCACGCACCGCAGCGCGCTGGCCGCGCGCCACGCCATCGCCAGCCTCGAGCGCGCCGACGATGCGGCGCCGGCACCGCAGTCGGGCGAGGCCGCCGACAGTTCGGGCTGGGTATTGCGCCTGCGCGGGGCGACGGAGGGACTTCCGGTGAGCCGGCGCCAGCTGCCCTTGCTGCGCGCCCTGCTGCGCGCGGATCCCTGAGCCCCCGGGGCGGACCGCGCCGGACCCCGCGCCCGTGGTCAGTGAGGCAGCAACAAGGCGATCACGCCAGCCGCGATGCAATACAGCCCGAAGGGGCGCAGCGCGCGGATCTCGTGGCCCCGGAACCAGCGCATCAGGAACCACGTCGACAGCCAGGCGCACACGCCCGACAGCAGGCCCGCCAGCAGCACCAGTTCCAGCATGCCCGGCGGCAGGCTCGCGCGCAGCAGCTTGGGCACCTCGAGCAGGCCGGCGGCGGCGATGATCGGCGTGGCCAGCAGGAAGGACAGGCGCGCCGCCGCCTCGTACTCGAGCCCCACACCCAGCCCCGCCACCAGGGTCGCGCCGGAGCGCGAGAAGCCGGGAATCAGCGCCAGCGCCTGCGCCGCGCCGACGATGAACGCACGCCCGAAGCCCAGGCGCGCCAGGCTGCCGCTGGCATTGCGGTTCTTCAGGCGGTCGCCGAGCATCAGCAGCACGCCGTTGAGCGCCAGCGCCACCGCGGCGAAGGCGAAGCCGCCGAACAGGTCGCGGATGCGGTGCGCCAGCAGCAATCCCAGCACGCCCGCCGGGATGCTGCCCACCACCAGCAGCCACAAGGTGCGCGCCTGCTCGTTGCCGGCGCCGCCGCGCGCGCGCAGCCAGCCGCCGATCAGGCCGATCCAGTCGCGGCGGAAATACAGCAGCAGCGCACCCGCGGTCCCCAGATGCAGCACGACGACGAAGGGCAGGAACCACTCGGCCTCGCGATCGATGGGCCAGTGCGCCAGGGCGGGCACGAGAATGCTGTGTCCCAGGCTGGAAATGGGAAAAAGCTCTGTCACTCCCTGCAGCGCCGCCATGGCCAGCAGGTACAGGTTCGAATGCATGCGGACTCCAGGGTTGCCGCGCGGATCGGTCCCGCGCGTGCGCGCTTCGCGCACCGCGCATTCTTGCAGCTTTGGCGCGCCAGGCCCTGGACAGGGCGTGGGACCGGCAGATTGCGCGACACGTCGCGTCGACGCGTGCGCGTCGCTGCGAGTTGTCAAAATGCGAAGCGAAGTCGCGTAACGGGAAGCGCCCGCCGGCCCGACCGGACCGATCGCATCCCTATAATCAGGACGTTTTGGTTGCTGCAGTGCGCCGAGGGCCGGATTCGTCCGGGTCCGCGGGCCCGTCCGGGTCCGCGGGCGATGGCCAGGCCGCGCTGCGTTTGCCTGAGGGACCTTGCGGGCCGGGGGACACGGCCCGAAGTGCGCTTTCGGGGCACCCGTTCCGTCCATCCATTACCGAGACAAGCCCGCGATGAAAAAGCTGATCTTTGCCTTCACGCTCCTGCTTGCTGCCGGTGCCCAAGCCCAGACCATCCAGGGAAATGCGGCAGCCGGAAAGCAGGACGTGTTCATGTGTGAGGGTTGCCACAACTCCACCGGCTACCGTGTAGCGTTCCCCGAGGTGTACGAGGTCCCGATGCTCAACGGGCAGAACGCCGGCTACATCGAGCAGGCGCTGAAGGAATACCGCGACGGCCAGCGAAACAACCAGACGATGCGTGCGATCGCCAGTCCCCTGACCAACCAGGAAATCGCCGACATCGCGGCCTACTATTCCCGCCCCCGCCCGGGCAGCGCCCAGTGAGGAACCACGCCATGAATTCCACGTTCGCACGTCTGTCCCTGCTCGGCGTCGCGGCGGCCATCGCCGGACTGGGCAGCGCGCATGCCGCCAGCCTGAAGAAGGGTGAGGAACTGGTCAAGCAAGGCGGTTGCATCGCCTGCCACGGCGCCGGCCTCGACAAACCGGTGTCGCCGACCTACCCGATCATCGCCGGCCAGCCGGAGTCGTACCTGTTCCATGCGCTGCAGCAGTACCAGGCCAAGCACCAGACCCCCCTGTACGGGCGCAACAATCCCATCATGGCCGGAATGGTCGCGCGCTTCGACGCGCAGGACCTGCACGACATCGCTGCCTACGTGTCCAGCCTGAAGACCCCGCTGTACGAGCCGGACAAGGCGCGCGACCCGCGCCCCTGAGCGGCGCGCGACCGCATCGCCTCGAAAGCCGCCTGCGGGCGGCTTTCTGTTTTGCGCCATGCCGTCGATAATCGGGTACGGGCGCGGCCGGCGGGCGGCGTCGCCCATCGCGCGACAAGCGTCGCCCACCCCAGCAAGGAGCCGATCGAATGCCTTCCATCCGCGTCGACATGTTCGAGGGACGCAGCCCGGAGCAGAAGAAGCAACTGGTCGAGGCGATCACGCAGGCCGTCGTCGACACGCTGAAGTGCTCCCCGGACGCGGTGGACATCCTGCTCAACGAGGTCTCGCGCGCCCACTGGGCCACCGGGGGAAAGTTATGGAGCGAACGCTGAAGGGCACGGGCGCCGCCCTTGCCGCGCTGCTGGCGCTGGCCTGCGGCGCGGCTCCCGCGGCGCAGGCGGCGCAGCCGCTGTCGGTGGCGGTGCGCCGCCTGAGTCTGGACACCGCGCTGCAGGCAGCGCAGGCCGCGTTGGCCAGCTGCCGCGCCAAGGGCCTGCAGGTGGGCGTCACGGTGGTCGACCGGGACGGATTGCCGCAGGTCATGCTGCGCGATGTGCTGGCCCCTGAACTGAGCCTGCGGGTGAGCCGCCGCAAGGCCTACACGGCGGCCTCCTTCGACAGCCCCACCTCGCGCCTGCAAAGGCAGGCGACGAGCGGCCTGGCGCACGTGCCCGGGCTGCTGTTCGAGGCCGGCGCGGTGCCGATCCACGCCGCCGGAACACTGTATGGCGCGATCGGCGTCAGCGGCGCTCCGTCGGGGCAGGAAGACGAGGCCTGCGCGCACGCCGGCGCCGACGCCGTGCAGGAGCAGCTGGAAATGCAACAGCCCTGAACCGGGGAATCCGCGCACCGGCTTCGGATGGAGAAAGCGTGGCCAATCGCGGGGTTGCGCGGGATTTCTTGCGTTCCTGCTACATAATCTGAGGATTCCTCCCTCGTTGGGAGCAGCCGGATTTACAAGCCGGCCGCCAAACAGCATCATTCGAGGGTCGCCAGCACCTTGCCATGTCCACTGTCCTGCAAGCTACGCCCGCCAGCAGCCGCTCGCCCGTGCAACTCTCGGGGCTGGCCAATGCCCTTGTGCAATCAGGCCATCTGGCGCGCGCCAATGCCGAACAAATCCAGAAGCGCGCGACGGAGAACCGCACGAGCTTCATCGGCGAGCTGGTCGGCGGCGGGGCCATGGGGGCTTCGGACCTGGCGCACTGGATCAGCCGCACCTTCGCATTGCCGCTGCTCGATCTCGACGCCTTCGATGCCGCGCGCATCCCTGCCGGGCTGATCAACCCGCAGATCATCAAGTCCTACAAAGTGCTGCCCCTGATCAAGCGGGGCAACAAGCTGATCGTGGCCACCGCCGACCCGGCGGACCACGAGGCGGAGGACAAGATCAAGTTCCAGTCGCAGTCGCCGGTCGACCTGGTGGTGGTCGAGTACGACAAGCTGCAGCGCTGGATCGACCAGAACACCCAGACCGCCAATGCGCAGCTGTCCGCGCTGGCCGGCGACGACTTCGACCTCGCCGATCTCGACGACGGCACCGGCGATTCGGCGGCCGAGAAGGACGTCGGCGCCGATGTCGACGACGCACCGGTCGTTCGCTTCCTGCAGAAGATGCTGGTGGACGCTGTCAACATGCGCGCGTCCGACCTGCATTTCGAGCCCTACGAGAATTTCTACCGGATCCGCTTCCGCGTCGACGGCGAACTGCGCGAGATCGCCCAGCCTCCGGTGGCGATCAAGGAAAAGCTGGCGTCGCGCATCAAGGTGATCTCGCGCCTGGACATCGCCGAGCGCCGCGTGCCGCAGGACGGGCGCATGAAACTGCGATTCGGCCCCGAGCGCGCGATCGATTTCCGGGTCAGCACGCTGCCGACGCTGCACGGCGAGAAGATCGTGATCCGGATCCTGGACTCGTCGATGGCCAAGATGGGCGTGGAAAGCCTGGGCTACGAGCCGGAGGAGAAGGACCGCGTGCTGCACGCGATCCGCCGCCCCTACGGCATGGTGCTGGTGACCGGCCCGACCGGCAGCGGCAAGACGGTCTCGCTGTACTCGTACCTGAACCTGCTGAACCAGCCCGGGGTGAACATCGCCACCGCGGAGGATCCGGCGGAAATCAACCTCGCGGGGATCAATCAGGTCAACGTGAACGAGAAGGCGGGCCTGAATTTCGCCACCGCGCTGCGCGCCTTCCTGCGCCAGGACCCTGACATCATCATGGTCGGCGAGATTCGCGACCTGGAAACCGCCGACATCGCGATCAAGGCCGCGCAGACCGGCCACATGGTGTTTTCCACGCTGCACACCAACGATGCGCCGACCACGCTGACCCGCCTGATGAACATGGGGGTGCCGGCCTTCAACATCGCGTCCAGCGTGATCCTGATCACCGCGCAGCGACTGGCGCGCAAGCTTTGCCAGCAGTGCAGGACGCCCCTCGACATCCCGGCCGCGGCATTGCTGGAGGCGGGTTTCGCCGAATCCGAGCTGGACGGCAGCTGGAAACCCTACAAG
>JAJYTY010000129.1 GCA_021792835.1 Pseudomonadota bacterium | reverse complement strand
GATCCCTTCATCGAGCCCGCGCCGCCGCGGTCCCTGCTCGCGTTGCTGGGGACACTGCCCGAGATCGACGATGAATTCCCGCCGATCGACGATCGGCCCCCCGAGCCTGTCGAGCTGTAATGCGCTACCTGCTCGACACGAATGTGGTGTCCGACCTCGTTCGCCATCCCCAGGGACGGGTCGCCGAGCATATTCGGTCGGTCGGCGAGGCGAACATCTGCACCAGCATCATCGTGGCCGCCAAGTTGCGTTACGGCGCAGCGAAGAAGGGATCCCCGCGCCTCACCGACCAGCTCGAGCGCGTACTCGCGGCGCTCGACGTCGCACCGCTCGAGGCTCCGGTGGATGCCGTCTACGGGAAGCTTCGTGCTGATCTGGAACGAGCAGGCATGCCGATCGGGGGCAACGCTCTGCTGATCGCAGCCCATGCCCTGGCGCTTGGCGCGACCATCGTGACCGACAACGAGGGGGAATTTTCCCGCGTTGGCGGGCTTCCGTCGGAGAATTGGCTGAGAGGTTGAGAGCCAGCCAGAAACGACAAACGCCGACTCGAGGTCGGCGCACTTGTCGTCTTGTCCTGGTTGCGGGGGCCGGATTTGAGCGCTGGTTGGCCGTTGTGCGGGTTCCGTTGGCCGTCAGCCCTCGCATGGGGCATGGGCGTGGAAGTTCGAGTCCATGTCACATGAGGGGAGCCCCATCCCTTCCAGTCAAGCATGAATGTATGAACATATGGCATACAATATAGTCATCACGAATGCAGCACGCGAGAGGCGTCTCATGGCCCAAGCTCAAGCCCAGGAACCCGTCACCATCAGCATCCGCGCCAAGGCCGGGCAGCGCGACCTGATCGACCAGGCCGCCGATCGCCTTGGCCGCAGCCGCTCCGACTTCATGCTCGAAGCCGCCTGCCGGCAGGCCGAGAACGTGCTGCTCGACCAGACCTACTTCGCGCTCGACACGAAGAGCTTTGCCGCCTTTCAGGCCATGCTCGACCAGCCGCCCGCGCTCACCGATCGCCTGCGCCGCACCCTCAAGGCCCGCGCGCCCTGGGAGACGGCGACGGCTGAGGCCGCTGTCTCATCGAAAGCCACCGGCCCACGCGTGAAGTGACCACGCAGATGCTTTGCGCGCCGCAACCGCTGTCCGACCAGCACCAACTCGCCGATTTCGAAAGCGGCGAGCCCTCGCTGGACGACTGGCTGAAACGCCGCGCGGCCAAGAATCAGGCCAACGGATCGTCCCGCACCTACGTCGTGTGCGAGGGGGACGCCGTCATCGGCTACTACTGCCTGGCGGCCGGCGCCATCGGACAGGCCGAAGCGCCGTCCACCCTGAAGCGCAACCGGCCCGACCCGGTCCCCGTGCTCGTCCTCGGCCGCCTGGCCATCCACAAGGACCACCACCAGAAAGGCATCGGCACCGCGCTGCTCAATGACGCCATCCGGCGCGCGATCCAGGCCGCCGACATCGCCGGCATCACCGCGCTGCTGGTGCAGGCCATCTCGGAACAGGCCCGGCGCTTCTACCTCTCGCGCGGCTTCGTCGAGTCGCCCATCAAGCCCATGACCCTGTGCCTGATTCTGGCCACGGTCCGCCAGGCGCTGCGCGAGCCGTAGACCACAGCCAGTACAACCCAAAAGGGGAAGGGCAGCGTGCGCGTGCGCTCAGCCGCCATCCGGTGCAGCGGGCCCCTGTCACACGGTGCGGTGACGGCGCGAGAGATCGGTATCCCGGCGGTCATGAGCGTACGCCACGCGATGCACACGCCCGTCACGGGAGACCGGGTTCGTATCGATGGAACCCGGGGCCTCGTCCAATGGTGCGGTCGACCGTAGCGTGCAAGCCTCCAGGCATGTTCACAGAGGCGGCTTGCAGGCTCGGAGTCATTTTGACTTACCAGGTAAGGCGATGCAGCATGCCCATCATTGCAACGTTGCCGGGTGAGCTCATGTCTACGCTGCTCGTTTCTTCCAAAGGGCAGATCGTGTTGCCAGCCGCCTTGCGGCGGCGGCTCGGCATGGGTGCGGGTGCACGCCTCGAAGTGATCGAGGAGCCTGACGGGCTGAAGCTGCGGGTCGCAAGGCCGGTCCCTCCGTCCGACATGCGTGACCTGGCAGGTATGGTCAAGGCGCCGGCGCGCGGCGTGCCGAGAAACCTGGAGGATTTCGATGCGGCATCGACGTTGAGCCGTTCCTCGCGGCGCGGCCGATCGTGAAAGCCCTGGATACCAACGTCCTGGCGCGGTTCTTCATCGATGACGACGATGACCCGCAAGCTGCAAGGCAGCGGCCCCTGGCCGTCCAGGCTCTCGCCGAGCGCTGTTTCGTCTCGGTGACGGTCCTGCTGGATCTGGAGTGGGTGATGCGAGGTTTCTACGAACTGCCCCGGCCCGACATCTCGCGCGTGTTCCGCGCGCTGGCGGGTATCGAGCACCTCACGCTCGAGGACCGCGACGCCGTCCTGATGGCGGTTGATGCCTTCGACCAAGGGCTGGATTTCGCCGACGCGCTGCACGTGGCTCGCAGCCGCCGTGCCTCGGGCTTCGCGACCTTCAACCGCCGCCTGGCCAGGCGCGCGCAGGCCCTGGCCCTGGTGCCCCCCGTGAAGCAGCTCGGGTAGGGAGCCCTTGTCTGCATGCTGCGCAAGGGCCGACCCCGGAAACGACGAACACCGACTCGAGGTCGGCGTTTGTCGTCTTGTCTTGGTTGCGGGGGCCGGATTTGAACCAGCGACCTTCGGGTTATGAGCCCGACGAGCTACCAGGCTGCTCCACCCCGCGTCTGGAAGAGAAAAATCATAGCACGTTTGCGCGCCGGGCGCCAGGGACGGCCCACTGCCGCCCGGCAGCCTCGCGCGAACGCCGTGCCGGACGCGCAAAAAAACGGCCGCCTCACGGCGGCCGTCGATGCCGGGGGCAGGGAGCCGATCAGGCGGCACCGCCCTCGCCGTTGTCCCCGGCGGTCTCGTGCTCGGAGCTGCCCGCGCTGTCTTCCAGCGCCTGCAGTTCGGCCGCCGCCTGCGCGGTGCGCTCGGCGTGGTCCAGCACCTCCTTGGCCTTGCGGGCCTGGTGGAAGGCCATGCCGGTGCCCGCGGGAATCAGGCGACCGACGATGACGTTTTCCTTCAGCCCGCGCAGCTCGTCGCGCTTGCCCATGATCGCCGCTTCGGTCAGCACGCGGGTGGTCTCCTGGAAGGAGGCCGCGGAGATGAAGCTGTCGGTGGACAGGCTGGCCTTGGTGATGCCCAGCAGCACGTTGTTGAAGGTCGCGCCCACCTTGCCGTTCTCGTTCAGCCCGGAGTTGGTCTGCAGCACCTCCGAGCGCTCGACCTGCTCGCCGGTGATGTAGTCGCTGTCGCCCGGATCCTTGATCTCGACCCGGCGCAGCATCTGGCGCACGATGACCTCGATGTGCTTGTCGTTGATCTTCACGCCCTGCAGACGGTAGACGTCCTGCACCTCGTCGACGATGTAGCGCGCCAGCGCCTCGACTCCGAGCAGGCGCAGGATGTCCTGCGGCTCGGCGGCACCGTCGACCACCAGTTCGCCCTTGTTGACGACCTGGCCCTCGTGCACCAGGATGGTCTTCTCCTTGGGCACCAGGAACTCGTGCGACTGGCCGTCCAGGTCGGTGATCACCAGGCGCACCTTGCCCTTGGTTTCCTTGCCGAACGACACCGTTCCGGTGATTTCCGCCAGCATGCCGGCGTCCTTCGGCGAGCGGGCCTCGAACAGCTCGGCCACGCGCGGCAGGCCCCCGGTGATGTCGCGGGTCTTCTGGCCTTCCATCGGGATGCGCGCCAGCACTTCGCCGGGGCCGACGTCCTGGCCGTCGCGTACCTGGATCAGCGCGCCGACCTGGAAGCCCACGGTCACCGGGTGCTCGGTGCCGGGAATCTTCACCTCCTGGCCCTGTTCGCCCAGCAGCTTGACCTGCGGACGCAGCACCTTGGCGGAGCCGCGGCGCTTGGGATCGATCACCACCAGGGTCGACAGGCCGGTGATCTCGTCGACCTGCTTGGCCACCGTCACGCCTTCCTCGATGTTCTCGAACTTGGCGCGGCCGGCGTACTCGGTGATGATCGGGCGGGTCAGCGGATCCCAGCTGGCCAGCGCGGCGCCGGCCTTCACCGCCATGCCGTCCTTGACGAACAGCGTGGCGCCGTAGGGCACCTTGTGGCGCTCGCGCTCGCGACCGTAGTCGTCGGTGAGCAGCACCTCGCCGGAGCGCGAGATCACCACCTGCTCGCCCTTCGAGTTGGTGACGTAGCGCATGGTCGACGTGAAGCGCGCGACGCCGGCGCTCTTGGCCTCGACGCTCGACGCCACAGCGGCGCGCGACGCGGCGCCGCCGATGTGGAACGTCCGCATGGTCAGCTGCGTGCCGGGTTCGCCGATCGACTGCGCGGCGATCACGCCGACCGCCTCGCCGACATTGACCAGCACGCCGCGGCCCAGGTCGCGCCCGTAGCACTTGGCGCACATGCCGTAGCGGGTTTCGCAGGTCAGCGCGGTGCGCACGCGGATCTCGTCGATGCCGGCCGCTTCCACCGCGTCGAGCATGTCCTCGTCGAGCATCTCCCCGGCCGGGACGATGGTCTCCTGGGTTTCCGGGTTGATCACGTCGGTTGCCGCGACGCGGCCCAGCACGCGGTCGCGCAGCGACTCGATGACCTCGCCGCCCTCGACCAGCGCGCGCATCGCCACGCCCTGCGCGGTGCCACAGTCGGCCTCGGTGATCACCAGGTCCTGCGTGACGTCGACCAGGCGGCGCGTCAGGTAGCCGGAGTTGGCGGTCTTCAGCGCGGTGTCGGCCAGGCCCTTGCGGGCGCCGTGCGTCGAGATGAAGTACTGCAGCACGTTCAGGCCTTCGCGGAAGTTGGCCGTGATCGGGGTCTCGATGATCGAGCCGTCCGGCTTGGCCATCAGCCCCCGCATGCCGGCCAGCTGGCGGATCTGCGCGGCCGAGCCGCGCGCTCCGGAGTCGGCCATCATGTAGATGGAGTTGAACGACTCCTGGCGCACCTGGTTGCCGTGGCGATCGATCACCGGCTCGGTGGCCAGCCCGGCCATCAGCGCCTTGCCCACCTCGTCGCCGGTGCGACCCCAGATGTCCACGACCTTGTTGTAGCGCTCGCCCTGCGTGACCAGGCCGGAGGCGTACTGCTGCTCGATCTCCTTGACCTCGGTCTCGGCGCGGCTGATCAGCTCGTGCTTGAGCTGCGGCACCAGCATGTCGTCGACGCTGATCGAGATGCCGGCGCGCGTGGCCAGCGAGAAGCCCGACTGCAGCAGCTTGTCGGCGAAGATCACCGTGTCGCGCAGACCGCAGCGCCGGAACGACGAGTTGATCAGGCGCGAGATCTCCTTCTTCTTCAGCGCCTTGTTCATCACGCTGAAGGGCAGCCCCTTGGGCAGGATCTCCGACAGCAGCGAGCGGCCGGCGGTGGTCTCGACCACCGAGGTGCGCGGGATCAGCTGGCCGGTGGCCTTGTCGCGCTGGTACTCGGTCAGGCGCACGTTGATGCGCGCGGTGAGTTCCAGCTCGCCGGCGGCGAGCGCGCGGTGCACCTCGCCGATGTCGGCGAACACCATGCCCTCGCCGCGGCCGTTGATGCGCTCGCGGGTGGCGTAGTACAGGCCCAGCACCATGTCCTGCGACGGCACGATCGACGGTTCGCCGTTGGCCGGGAACAGCACGTTGTTGGACGCCAGCATCAGCGTGCGGGCTTCCATCTGCGCTTCCAGCGACAGCGGCACGTGCACGGCCATCTGGTCGCCGTCGAAGTCGGCGTTGAAGGCCGCGCACACCAGCGGGTGCAGCTGGATGGCCTTGCCCTCGATCAGCACCGGCTCGAAGGCCTGGATGCCCAGCCGGTGCAGTGTCGGCGCGCGGTTGAGCATCACCGGATGCTCGCGGATGACCTCTTCCAGGATGTCCCAGACGATCGGGGTCTGCGAGTCGACTTCCTTCTTCGCGGCCTTGATGGTCGTGGCCACGCCCATGGCCTCGAGGCGGTTGAAGATGAAGGGCTTGAACAGCTCCAGAGCCATCAGCTTGGGCAGCCCGCACTGGTGCAGCTTGAGCGTCGGGCCGACGACGATCACCGAGCGGCCCGAGTAGTCGACGCGCTTGCCCAGCAGGTTCTGGCGGAAGCGTCCGCCCTTGCCCTTGATCATGTCGGCCAGCGACTTCAGCGGGCGCTTGTTCTGGCCCACCATGGCCTTGCCGCGGCGACCGTTGTCGAGCAGCGAGTCGACCGCCTCCTGCAGCATGCGCTTTTCGTTGCGCACGATGATCTCGGGGGCCTTCAGCTCGAGCAGGCGGCGCAGGCGGTTGTTGCGGTTGATGACCCGGCGGTACAGGTCGTTGAGGTCCGACGTGGCGAAGCGCCCGCCGTCCAGCGGCACCAGCGGACGCAGGTCCGGCGGCAGCACCGGCAGCACGGTCATGACCATCCACTCCGGCTTGGAGTTGGTCTTGCGGAAGGCGTCCAGCACCTTCAGGCGCTTGGAGTTCTTCTTGACCTTGGTGTCCGAGCCCTGCAGGTCGCCGCGCAGCGCGGCGGTCTCCAGCTCGAGGTCCATGTCGGCGAGCAGGTCGCGGATGCCTTCGGCGCCCATGCTGGCGCTGAATTCCTCGCCGTACTCGGCGCGCTTGGCGGCGAACTCATCTTCCGACAGCACCTGGCGCTTGGCCAGCGGGGTCATGCCGGGCTCGGTGACCACGTAGGCCTCGAAGTACAGCACGCGCTCGATGTCGCGCAGCGGCATGTCCAGGATCATGCCCAGGCGCGACGGCAGGCTCTTGAGGAACCAGATGTGCGCGACCGGCGAGGCCAGCTCGATGTGGCCCATGCGCTCGCGGCGCACCTTGCTCTGCGTGACCTCGACCCCGCACTTCTCGCAGATCACGCCGCGGTGCTTCAGGCGCTTGTACTTGCCGCACAGGCACTCGTAGTCCTTGATCGGGCCGAAGATCTTCGCGCAGAACAGGCCGTCGCGCTCGGGCTTGAAGGTGCGGTAGTTGATGGTCTCGGGCTTCTTGACCTCCCCGAACGACCACGAGCGGATCTTCTCCGGTGACGCCAGCGCGATGCTGATGGCGTCGAAATGCTCGTCCTTCTGGAACTGCTTGAACAAATCGAGTAGGGCTTTCATGCCAAATCTCCAAATCCGGGGGTCAGTTGCGTTCCAGTTCGATGTCCAGGCCCAACGAGCGGATTTCCTTGATCAGCACGTTGAAGGACTCGGGCATTCCGGCCTCGATCGAATGTTCGCCCTTGACGATGTTCTCGTAGACCTTGGTGCGGCCGTTGACGTCGTCGGACTTGACCGTGAGCATTTCCTGCAGGACGTAGCTGGCGCCGTAGGCTTCCAGCGCCCACACCTCCATCTCGCCGAAGCGCTGGCCGCCGAACTGCGCCTTGCCGCCCAGCGGCTGCTGCGTGACCAGCGAGTACGGGCCGGTGGAGCGGGCGTGCATCTTGTCGTCCACCAGGTGGTGCAGCTTGAGCACGTGCTTGTAGCCGATGGTGACGGGGCGCTCGAAGGCGTCGCCGGTGCGGCCGTCGAACAGCACGGCCTGCTTGCGCGAGGCGCTGAGCTTGAGCCGCTCGGCCTGCGTGTCGGGGTAGGCCATCTGCAGCAGCTGGTCGATCTCCTGCTCGGAAGCGCCGTCGAACACCGGGCTTGCGAAGGGCAGGCCCTTGCGCAGGTTCTCTCCCAGCTCCAGGATCTCGGCGTCGCTGAGCTGCTCGAGCTGCTCGCGCTTGCCGGAGAAGTTGTACAGCGTGGACAGCAGCTCGCGCAGCTCCTGCGCCTTCGAGTGGGCGCGCAGCATCTCGTCGATGCGCATGCCCAGCCCGCGCGCGGCCCAGCCGAGGTGGGTCTCGAGGATCTGCCCGATGTTCATGCGCGACGGCACGCCCAGCGGGTTGAGCACGATGTCCATCGGCGTGCCGTCGGCCATGTAGGGCATGTCCTCCTCGGGGAGGATCTTCGACACCACGCCCTTGTTGCCGTGGCGGCCGGCCATCTTGTCGCCGGGCTGCAGGCGGCGCTTGACGGCCAGGTGCACCTTGACGGTCTTGAGCACGCCGGAAGGCAGCTCGTCACCCTGCGTGAGCTTGCGGCGCTTTTCCTCGAACATCTGGTCGAACTCGTGGCGACGCTTGTCCAGCGACTCCTTGAGCTGCTCGATCTGCTGCGCCACCGCCTCGTCGGTGGGGCGCACGTCGAACCAGTGGTAGTGGTCCAGATCCTGCAGGTACTCCTGCGTCACCACGGTGCCGCGCGCCAGGCGCTTCGGGCCGCCGGTGGCCGGCTTGCCGATCAGCAGCTTGGCGATGCGGTCGAAGGTGTCGGCCTCGACGATGCGCATCTGGTCGTTGAGGTCCAGGCGGTAGCGCTTGAGCTCGTCGTCGATGATCTGCTGGGCGCGCTTGTCGCGCTGGATGCCCTCGCGCGTGAACACCTGCACGTCGATCACCGTGCCGTACATGCCCGAAGGCACGCGCAGCGACGTGTCCTTCACGTCGGAGGCCTTTTCGCCGAAGATCGCCCGCAGCAGCTTTTCCTCCGGGGTCAGCTGGGTCTCGCCCTTGGGCGTGACCTTGCCCACCAGCGTGTCGCCGGCCTCGACCTCGGCGCCGATGTAGACGATGCCCGATTCGTCCAGGCGCGCCAGCTGGCTTTCCGACAGGTTCGGGATGTCGCGGGTGATTTCCTCCGGGCCGAGCTTGGTGTCGCGCGCCACAGCCTGCAGCTCCTCGATGTGGATCGAGGTGTAGCGGTCCTCGGCGACGACGCGCTCGGAGATGAGGATCGAGTCCTCGAAGTTGTAGCCGTTCCACGGCATGAACGCGACCAGCATGTTCTGGCCCAGCGCCAGCTCACCGAGGTCGGTGGAGGCTCCGTCGGCGATCACGTCGCCGCGGGCGATCATGTCGCCGCGCTTGACGACCGGGCGCTGGTGGATGTTGGTGTTCTGGTTCGAGCGCTGGTACTTGATCAGGTTGTAGATGTCGACGCCGACCTCGCCGGCCTGCGTTTCGTCGTCATGCACGCGCACCACGATGCGCGCACTGTCGACGTAGTCGACGACGCCGCCGCGCAGCGCGGTGACCGCGGTGCCGGAGTCGACCGCGGTGACACGCTCGACCCCGGTGCCCACCAGGGGCTTCTCGGGGCGCAGCACCGGCACCGCCTGGCGCTGCATGTTGGCGCCCATCAGCGCGCGGTTCGCGTCGTCGTGCTCGAGGAAGGGCACCAGCGACGCGGCCACCGAGACGATCTGCGCTGGCGACACGTCCATGTACTGCACGCGCTGCGGTCCCACCAGGATGGTCTCGCCCTTCTCGCGCGCCGACACCAGTTCGTCGGTCAGCTTGCCGGAGTCGTCGACCATCGCGTTGGCCTGCGCGATCACGTACTTGCCTTCCTCGATGGCCGACAGGTAGTCGATCTGGTCGGTGACCTGCCCGTCGACCACGCGGCGGTACGGGGTCTCGATGAAACCGTACTCGTTGAGGCGCGCGAACAGCGCCAGCGAGTTGATCAGGCCGATGTTCGGACCTTCCGGGGTCTCGATCGGGCACACGCGGCCGTAGTGGGTCGGGTGCACGTCGCGCACCTCGAAGCCGGCGCGCTCGCGGGTCAGGCCGCCCGGGCCGAGGGCGGACACGCGGCGCTTGTGCGTGACCTCCGACAGCGGGTTGGTCTGGTCCATGAACTGCGACAGCTGCGACGAACCGAAGAACTCCTTGATGGCTGCCGAGATCGGCTTGGAGTTGATGAAGTCGTGCGGCATCAGGTTCTCGGTCTCGGCCTGGCCGAGGCGCTCCTTGACCGCGCGCTCGATGCGCGACAGGCCGGCGCGGAACTGGTTCTCCGCCAGCTCGCCGACGCAGCGCACGCGGCGGTTGCCGAGGTGGTCGATGTCGTCGACCTCGCCGCGCCCGTTGCGCAGCTCGACCAGCATCTTGATCACCGCCATGATGTCGTCGTGGGAGAGCACCATCTCGCCCTCGATCTCCTCGCGGCC
>JAJYTY010000128.1 GCA_021792835.1 Pseudomonadota bacterium | reverse complement strand
CCAACCCCCACGCACGCCTGCGCGCGGCCCCGTCGGCCGGGCGCAGCGGGCCCTTCGCCTGTCAGAGCCTGCTCGCGCCAGCGAGTTCCGCCGGGCCTACGCGCTGTGGGGTGACCGGGCCCCAGGCGCCGCGGCCATCGAGGCTGGCCCGGGGGCACGGGCATACGTAATCACCACACGTCGGGCGGGGCTTGCGCCCACTAAGGTGCCGGAGCACCGCGAGCGCGTTCCCGCGCCACGCGCAATGCGCGCATTCCACCTGGAACCATGGACAAGGAGAACTCGATGAACCGCAGGACCGTGATTGCGCTGGGTTGCTGGAGCGCGCTGGCGCTGGGAAGCACTGCCGCGCATGCGGCGGCGGCCAGGCCGGCGGGCTTTCCCGATCGTCCCATCACCTTCGTCGTTCCCTACCCGCCGGGCGGGGGCATCGACGTGACCGCGCGCACGCTGGCCGCGCAGATGCAGCGCGTGACCGGCTACCAGTTCCGCGTCGAGGACCGTCCGGGCGGCGGCGCGATCATCGGCAATACCTTCGTCGCGCGCCAGGCGGCGCCGGACGGCTATACGGTGGACGTGCTGGCCAACCCGACGATGGCCATCGGCGTGGTGCACAAGGGCGCACCGTTCAAGGTGTCGGACCTGGTGCCGATCGCCGGCATCACCTTCGCGCCCACGCTGTGGCTGTCCAACCCGCATTCGAAGGTCGGCGCGATGGACTTCCGGCAGATCATCGCCTACGCGAAGGCGCACCCGGGCGAGCTCAAGGTCGGCGTGATCCCGAACGGCGCCTTCGACATCGCCACGCGCATCGTCGAGCAGCAGACCGGGGCGAAGTTCACCATCGTGCCCTTCCAGGGCGGCAAGCCCTCGGCGGTGGCGCTGCTGGGCTCGAACATCGACCTCACGACCAACTACTACGACGAGGTCTCGCAGTACATCCAGGCCGGGCGCATGAAGCCGCTGGCGGTGGCCGACAACACGCCGCTGGCGCAACTGCCGAAAGTGCCGACGATGAAGGACCTGGGAATCCACATGGCCTCCGGCACCTGGGGCGCCGACCGCCTGGTGGCGGTGAGCTCGCGCGTGCCGGCGAACATCCGCGACTACCTGGCGTCGCTGGTCGCGCAGACCCTGGCGCAGCCGCAGACCAAGGCGGCGTTCGCGAAGGTCGGCATCGACCTGATCCCGCTGACGGCGGCGCAGGAGGCGCGGCGCTATCAGGCTTCGTACCGGGAGGTGAAGGACTACTTCGCCAAGGCCGGCCATTGAGGCGCTCGCCGACCTGCTCACCGAGCCGGGCTGCCGCAGTTCCACGGAGAGATTCATGAGTCCCATGTTCGGCGGGTTGGCGCAGGCACTGTCGCCGCTCAGCCTGTCTGTCGAGATCGGCGGCGTGCTGATCGGAATCGTGTTCGGCGCGATCCCCGGCCTGACCGCGACCCTGGCCATCGCGCTGTTCGTCCCGGTGACCTTCCTGATGACCCCCGAACATGGAATGATCATGCTCGGCGGGATCTATGCCGGCGGCATCTTCGGCGGAAGCATCTCGGCGATCCTGATCAATGTGCCCGGCACGCCGGCTTCCATCGTCACCGGCTGGGAGGGGCATGCGCTGGCGCTGGAGGGTCGTGCGCCCTTCGCGCTCGGACTGGCGGCGCTCAGCTCGGGAATCGGCGGGCTGATCTCGGGGGTCGCGCTGCTGTTCCTCACCCCGGCGCTGTCGGCGCTGGCGCTGCGCTTCGGTTCGCCCGAGTACTGCGCGCTGATGCTGTTCAGTTTCACCGTGGTGGTGGTGATGCTGGAGTCCTCGCTGCTGAGCAACCTGCTGAGCGCCTGCCTGGGGCTGCTGCTGGTGACCATCGGGCTCGACCCGGTCAGCGGCTCGCCGCGATTCACCTTCGGCATCACCAACCTGATGTCGGGCTTCAACCTCGTGGCGGTGCTGATCGGGTTCTTCTGCATGACCCAGGCGGTGCTGCTGGCGCGCGACAGTCTGTTCGGCGAGCAGCAGAGCCTGGTGAAGTACGGCGGCGAGCGGCCGTACCGCGAACTGCTGGAGTCGGTGTCGCAACGCATCTCGACCTATCTGCGTTCGTCGGTGGTCGGGGTGCTGCTGGGAATCCTGCCGGGGCTCGGGCCGGTGGAGACTCCGTTCATCGCGCACAGCATCGAGCGCCGCTTCAACCGGCGCGACGACAAGTTCGGCAAGGGTTCGGTGGCCGGCCTGATCGCGTCCGAGGCCTCGATCAGCGCGAACGTCGGCGGCACGCTGATCCCGCTGATCTCGCTGGGAATCCCCGGCAGCGGAGCGGCCGCGCTGTTCATCGGATCGCTGACCCTGCACGGCCTGCAGCCCGGCCCGATGCTGTTCGTCAGCAACCCGCGGCTGGTCTACACGTTCTTCTGGGGCTTTCTCGCGGTGAACGTGTTCATGCTGCTGTTCGGACTCTTCGGCGCGCATCACTTCGCCAAGGTGTTGAAGGTTCCGAAGGGGGTGCTGGCGACCTTCGTCGCGGTATTCTCGATCCTCGGCGCCTACGCGATCAACAACAACCTGTTCGACATCGTGGTGATGTTCGGCGCTGCCGCGTTCGCGTTGTGGCTGCAGGCGCTGCGCCTGTCGATCCTGCCGGTGGTGATGGCGGTGATCCTGGGCCCGATGTTCGAGCAGCAGCTGGCGGTGCTGACCAGTTCGTACCACTCGGTGCACGCGGCGCTGCAGCGTCCGATCGCCGACGCCTTCCTGCTGGCCTCGCTGGCGATGCTGGGGCTGCGGGTGTTCAGGAACCTGCGCAGGCGCGCCTCCGGAGTCGCGCAGCCGGTGACTTGATGATGCCCCGCAGCCGAGCCTTGACGATTTCCCGGGACCCTTGACATGCGTGCCTTCCGCCTGATTTCCTTCGTGCTGTTCTTCGCGTTCGCGGCGGTCCTCGGCGTGCAGTCGCTGCAGCTGAGCGGGCTCGTGCGCGACTATCCGGCGGTGCTGATCGTCGCCGTGATGGTCGGGATGGCCGCGCTGGCCGTGCTGGAGCTGGTCGGCGCGTCGCGCGGCCGCGAGCTGCCGGCCGACGTGGCGCGCCTGCTCGAGCTGCCGCCCGCATCGCGGCTGCGCCTGCTGGTCTTCGTCGTGCTCTGGCTGGCCTACCCGGAGCTGCTGAGCCTGTGGGGATTCCTGGTCGCCACGTCGCTGGCGCTGGCGCTTTCTCTGCTGCTGCTCGGGCTGCGGCGCATCGTGCCGGCAATCGCCGGCTCGGTGCTGTTCTCGGTGGCGCTGGCCGTGCTGTTCTCCACCGTGTTCTACATCCCGACCCCGGCCGGAGTGCTGGACACCGCGCTGACGCGGTTGATCTACGTGATCTCGCGCTGAGCGGGCCGTGGTCGGTGATGCATTTGCACTATTCGCGAGCCTGCGCGGAACTCCTACTCTGCGCCACCGGGGAGATCTGTCCCCGGCTGGCTATCGAGGAGACCCATCATGTCCAGGATTCTTGCGATATTGCTGCTGACCGTTTCAGGCGCGGCGTCTGCATATGCCATGTCGACCACCTTCCCGCAGGGGAGCGCGGAATTGACGCCGCAAGCCCTCAAGTCCGATATTTCCGGCAAGACATTCATCGTCCAGCCGGCGCAAGGGCCGTCGTGGCGCTGGGAGCTCAAGGACAACGGCTATTACTTCGTCAACATCGGCAACTTCAGCGACAGCGGCACGTGGAGCGTGAAGGGAAGTTCCCTGTGCAGTGCCGGTCAGAAGGTCGCGACGGGTACGTGCAACGACGTGCGCATCAAGGACGGGACCCTCTACCTCAAGCGGGACAACGGCGAGGTCGTGGAACTTCAGCCGAAATAGCCTCGCCCGCGATGCCGGGCTCCCGCCCGCTGCTGCGCATTGCAGGCGGGCCCGGGGCGCCGCGCGGCCTGGCATGGCGAGCCGGCCGCATCGTACGGGATTCACCCTGTTGCAATTTCGCACGTTTCGCATAGAACTCAGCAGCAGATGCCGGGTTCCGCGGATTGATGCGCAGCAGGATTCCGGCCATCCCGGGGTCACGCGTCGAGTCCACCCTGTCCTCCCGCCCTTCAGAGCGATGCGCCTGTGGCGCATCCGCCTGGCTGGCGCGCAGCGGACGTGATGCACATGCGTATCGGGCCCCGAAACAGACTCGGGGGGAACGCCATGCACCGGGTGGACAGGCGTACGGCCGCGCAGCCAGTCGATCCGGTCGGCTCGCTGCTGCTGGCGCTTTACCAGACCTCGCGCGAAACCCCGCATCCGCAGTTCCACGATGCGGCACTTGCTCTGCTCAAGAGCCTGATCCCCTTCGATTTTGCCAAGTGGGGCAGCAGCCACCTGAGCAGCGAGGGAGTCATCTTCCATGAGGCTCATCTGCACCACGACCCCCCCGAGATCATGGAGGCCTACACCCATGTCTACCGCGAGGATTCGGCGGGTCAGTTTGCCGCGAGGAACATCGGAATCACAGGGAATTTCCACAACCCGACGATCTTTTCAGGGCCGCGCCATCGTGGGATCCGGGAATACACCCGGCGCTACCAGCACAGCAACGCACTGATCACCGGGCGCCGCGACCCGCGGACCGGCCTGATGAACTCCCTGTCGCTGTACCGTGCGGATCCGGACAGGCAATACAGCGAACGCGAGCGGCGGCTCTGCCAGTTCCTGGTGCCCCATTGCATGGAAGCACTGCAGATCAACCGCATGCTTCAGGTGGAACAGGTGCGCAGGCCGGAGTCCCGCGGCGTCGTGGCCGTGGCGATCGCCGATGCGCTGGGGACCCTGCACTTCGCGGAGCCGGCCTTCGTGGCGCTTGTGCGCTCCGAGTGGATGGACTTCGACGGAGACACGGCTCCCACCGCGCTGCAGCTGGCCCTGCTGCGATCCGGGGAGTGCCGATTCCTCGGGCGGACCGCCCTGCTGTCGTGGGTACTGTGCAAGAGTCTGTACTTCCTGCGCGCCCGCCAGCGCCTTCCCATCGACGGCCTGACCCCGCGGGAGTTGTCCATCGCGCGGGAGGTGTCCGCAGGGCTGACCCACAAGGAGATCGCCCGCAAGCTCGGGATCGCTCCGGCCACCGTGCGAAACCACCTCAACATCATTCACGAGCGATCCCACGCCCGCAACAATGCGGAACTCGCCGCGCAGCTGCACATGGCCGGCTACTAGCAGGCTGCGCCCCGGCGCACTCGACCATGCGCGAACCGGCGGCCCCGCGTGCGTCCACGGCGCTGCCCCGAGTACGCTTGCGCTATCCGACGGGAGCCTGTTGACATGGATAAAGGACGGGTCGAAGCCTTCAGCGATGGCGTGTTCGCAATCATCATCACCATCATGGTGCTGGACCTGAAGGTTCCGCATGGCGAGCATCTGGATGCCTTGCTGCCGTTGCTGCCGGTGTTTCTGAGCTACGTGCTCAGCTTCCTCTATGTCGGCATTTACTGGAGCAACCATCACCACCTGTTCCAGGCGAGTCGCAAGGTGACGGGCAGTGTGCTGTTGGCGAACCTGCATCTGCTTTTCTGGCTTTCGCTGTTCCCGTTCGTCACCGGCTGGATGGGAGAGAACCACTTTGGCGAGCTGCCCGCCGCGGTGTATGGCGGGGTGCTGCTGATGGCGGCAGTAGCCTACTGGCTTCTGCAAAATGCACTGATTGCCGCGGACCGCGGCGATTCGGTGCTGGAGCGCGCGCTCGGCCTGGACTGGAAGGGCAAGCTCTCGCCCGCGCTGTACCTGCTGGCCATTCTGGCGAGCGGCTGGCAAGCGTGGCTGGCGCAATCGATTTACGTTTGCGTGGCCTTGATGTGGCTGGTGCCGGACCGCCGGATTGAAAGGGTCCTGTCCCGCTGATAACTGTCATTTCGCTGGGCCGTATCGGGGCGCAGGCAAGGCGCGGGCGCGGGTCCAGGCTGGGCGCCTGGAGCACTCGCCGCGGCCTTCGGCGCGCAAGATCGTTGACGCAGCGCAGCGTCCGGCTCGCGCGGGCCCTCCGGATCGCTTGCAACCCGCCACCTCGAAACCTACCCTGGGTTCGTCGACAGGCTGTTGAAACACCAAGACCCTGCCGGACGAGTTGCAGGGCGCCCAAGCCAGGTCGTGGCCCGGATGAAATCCGCCAGATTCCAGGCTCCCACCCGGATGACGACTTCGCGACAGCCGGCCTCGCCCCTGCGGTCGCCGCCGCGTGCCTGCAGCGAGGGCGGCACGCCGAGCCGACGCCGGAGTCCGCGATTCATCCATGGGAGCAAAGGCCATGCGCCGCATCATTTTCATGTTTTGCTTGATGGTTCTTCCGGCGGCCTCCGCCACGGCACAGGTAGGCGTGGGCGTGGGCGTGGGACTCCCCGGATTGAGCATCGGAATCAACGTACCGGTCTATCCGACCCTGGTCCTCGTGCCGAACTACCCGGTCTATTAGGCCCCGGCCGGGCCGTCGAACTACTTTTTCTATGACGGTGTCTACTGGGTCTTCCAGAGCGACAACTGGTATGCGAGTTCCTGGTACGACGGGCCCTGGACCTTCGTGAGTCCGGACGCCGTGCCGCTTTTCATCCTGCGCATTCCCGTGCGCTACTACCTGGCGCCTCCGGCCTATTTCCGCCGCTGGCGCCTCGATGAGCCGCCGCGCTGGGGCGAACATTGGGGCCCGCAATGGGAGCAGCATCGCCGGGGCTGGGATCGGTGGAACCACAGCGCGGTCCCCGCTCCGGCCCCGTTGCCGAGCTACCAGCGTGCCTATTCGGGCAATCGGTATCCGCGCCCCGAGGAGCAGAACGTACTGCGCAACGAGCAATACCGTTACCGGCCCGTGGACCCGACCGGACGCCGCGTGTATCAGGAACCGACGCGGCCGATGCGGCCGGCGCCTTCCCTGCAAGGACCCGGCCGAGCGCCCCAGCCGCGAAACCCTGCGCAGTTCGAGGGTCAACGCTCACCGCAGCCCCCGATGCAGGTTCAGCCGAGGCACCCGACTGCGCCGGCCGCCCAGTCCCCAGGACCCGCGCCTAGACCGGGCCCCGCCCAGCGCCAACGACAAGAGCCCGGAGCGAACCAGCCCGCGACGACACGAGGAACAAGGTCGCCCCAGGGCCGGGGCCAGGGTGGCGGGAGGGACGATCAGCGCGGGCGTGAGGGTGGCGGGAACACACGCTAGCGCGCCTCGCCGATCGCTTCGGCGTGCGACCCGGAATGCGGTGCGTCGTGGCGGATGGTCTGTTCCCTTCAAGGCCATCCTTCGCGGACTCTCGAACGCCAGTGACTGGGGGTGAGTCATCAGCGCCATGTCTGCGCGGTCGAGGCGTGCAGCGATGCCTTCGCTGTTGCAGCTCGGCATGCGGCGCATCGCACCGGCCATCGCCGGCTCGGTGCTGTTCTCGCTGGCGCCGGCGGTACGGTTCTCCACCGTGTTCTGCATCCTCACCCCGGCGGGAGTGCTGGACACCGCGCTGACGCGGTTGATCTACGTGATCTCGCGCTGAGCCGGCCTGGCGGGCACGAGGACCACGGCGATCCCGGACACGAAGCGCTCGCGCGCCCCATGCCCCTGGGAACCCTGCGCCGTCAGGAGCCCGCGGCCGCCAGGGCGTCGTCGATCTCGCGCGCCCGCCGGCGTGCCGGGCGCGCGTCCAGGACTTCGCAATAGCGCTCGAAGGCCGGGCGCTTCTCGATGGTGCCGAACTGCATGCCGAAGGCCAGATGCGATCCGACGTAGACGTCGGCCGCGCTGAACTGTTCGCCCAGCAGGTACGGCGCCGCGCCGCGCGCCATGCCCTCCAGCGCGTCGAGCACCTCCGCGTAGCTGCCGTAACCCATCATGCGCTCGCGCCCCGGGGGCACGGTGAAGCCCAGCGCGTGGTTGCTTGCCGCAGCCTCCAGCGGCCCCGCGGCGAAGAACATCCAGCGGTAGTAAGGCCCGCGCAACGGGGACGCCGGCGCGGGCGCGAGCCCCGCCTGCGCGAAGGCGTCCGCCAGATAGGCGCAGATCGCCGCCGCCTCGGTGACCACCGTCGTGCCGTGCCGGATCGCCGGCACCTTGCCCATCGGGTTGATGGCGCGGTATTCGGGCGCCTTCATCGTCGTTCCGTACTCGAGCAGCACGGTTTCGTAGGGCACGCCCGTTTCCTCGAGCATCCAGCGCACGATGCGGCCGCGCGATTGCGGGTGGGTGTAGAAGGTCAGTGCGGCGGGTTGCATGGTGATGCTTCCTCCGGAGTCGTGACGCACGGCAGCAGATGCCGGCAGCGGTGGTCGGCCGCCCGATGGGCCGTTCGGCCGCACGGGCGTGCCCGATCGCGCCATGGTAGGCGCCCCCATCGGCCACGAGCGGCCGGACGAGCCGGAGGCACAAAGCGGACGATCAAAGGCCCGGCGTCGGCGAGAAACCGTGCAGCGCGAGGATCATCTGCTTGCCGTTGCCAATCAGGTCGTGAAATGCACGGCCGCTCCGAAGCGGCGCTCCACTCCCTCGGGGAGTCGAGCGTAGCGAGGAGGGTCGTCCAATGATCGCACGCAGCGCGCGCCTGGTCGCCTGCATGCTGGCCTGCGCCTGCCTTGCGGGCTGCGTCATCCCCATCCCGACCCCACCGGGCGACATGGCGTCGTCGAGGCTCAATATCGGCGACGCCGTTCCCGCGTTCATCGCTGTCGGGCGCACGACGCGTGACGACGTGCTGCTCGACCTCGGTGAACCGGATTTCGTGTCGCAGCACGAGCAGATCTACACCTACGTGCGGGTCAGCAGCGAAGGCGGCGTGATGCTGGTGGGCGGCGCCGGAATGGGCGCCGGCGGAGCGATAGGGTCGGAGTCCATGCTGTACCGGTTCCTGACCATCACCTTCGACAAGCGCGGCATGGTCGCGAGCGCGCGCAGCGAGCAGGCCCGGTGCCGGCAAGCGCAGCCCGACCAGGACTCCGGCACGCACGACTTCGGTCCTTGCGCCTACCCGCCCGGTCAGGCGCGGGTGCTGGCGCGCTTCGGACGCGTGTTCGTGCCGAGTCGATGGGTGCCGGGCACGGCCGGCTACGCATGGCGCCAGGCGCTGCGCCTGGTGCCGCCAGCCCCGCACGGCGCGCTGGTGATCGGCGAGTCGCGCATCGAATTCTTCGCGCAGAACGCCGACGACGAATCGACCCCGCTGGCCGGCACGGCGTATTCCGACATCGTCGGCATCTCCCTCGACTCCACGGTCGCCGGGCAGCGCGTGGTGATGGAGTTGCGCGACGGATCGAAGGAGTCCTTCTCTGTGCTGCAAGGCGACCGCGTCGACGCCCCCGCGACCATCGCCGCCTTCGATCTGGCAAAGGCGCGCTGGCAGGAAGCCGGCGCCCGTGGGCGCTGACCCGGTGGGTTCAGGCGCTGCGCGAGCCCCGGCTGGCATCGATCGGCAGCGGGCTGCGGATTCGTGACTTCGATGCCTGCCACGGTCGGCCATGCGCAACGCCAGCCGCTGTGCCCCCGCCCAGGGTGTTAACAAGCAGATGACCGTCACCTCATGGCGGTCGGAAATGACCTATGCGGCGAGTTCGTGCGTCAGATCCGGATGGCGAATGATCAGGCGCAGCAGGCACAGCACCCCGCCAGGCGGGGCGAACCGCCCCTGCTCCCAGTCCCGCAAGGTCGCGACAGGCGTCGCGATGCGCTCCGCGAACGCGGCCTGGGTCAACCCCGATGCTTCGCGAGCCTTGCGCAGGAGGATCTGCTCGGGAGTCGTGACGCGACCGACGCGCTGCTGCGCCTCGCCCAGGGCTTGGCGCAGTTCCGACAACGGTTCGCCCGCGTCGGCTTCGATGGCCTTTGCGATTTTTTCCACGTCCATGTCACACCGCCTTTCGGATGTCCTTGGGATGCATGTTCTCCTGCTCGGCCTTGGCGTAGAGGGCCACCAGAAGCACGGCTTCCTCGTCGATCAGGTTGAAGTAGATCACGCGCACTCCCCCTCGCCTGCCTGATCCCTGGCGGCTCCAACGTACCTTGCGAGCCCCTTCCGCACCGGGGATCACGTCACCAGCGTCGGCGTGCTCCGCGATCCAGGCGACGAACTCCAGACGTTCATCCTCAGCCCAGATCCGATCCGCCTGCTTCTGAAACGTCGGAGTCTCGATCACCGTGCGCATGGCGCCGATTATACGGGAATCCCGCACCTATCGAGCAACGGCCGGCTTGCGCTACGCGGGAGCTCGACTTGGACCCTTTACCGCGAATGGCATAGGA
>JAJYTY010000127.1 GCA_021792835.1 Pseudomonadota bacterium | reverse complement strand
CGCGATCGAGCGCGGCGTGTTCACGCGCGGGCGCCCGCCCTACCACTACCTGCGCGCGCTGGGCGCCCGCCTGTTCCTGTCCACCAATCCCGACGACGTGCGCGCGGCGCTGGCTGCCGGCTTTCCGGCGGCGCAGGTGTATCCGCAGTCGGTGCACGCCGGCCAGGCGCACCCGCACGAGGTGCGCATCGCCTTCGACGGCGACGCCGTGCTGTTCTCCGACGAAGCCGAGCGCGTGTACCAGCGCAAGGGCCTGCCCGCCTTCACCCGCCACGAGGCCAGCAAGGCCACGCTGCCACTGCCCCCGGGCCCCTTCAAGCCGCTGCTCGAGGCGCTGCACCGGTTGCAGAACGCGGCCAGCACCGGCGCGGTGGCGATGCGCCTGCGCACCGCGCTGGTCACCGCGCGCAGCGCGCCGGCGCACGAACGCGCGATCCGCACGTTGATGTCCTGGAACATCGCGATCGACGAGGCGATGTTCCTCGGTGGGCTCGACAAGGGCCCGTTCCTGCGCGAGTTCCAGCCGGACTTCTTCTTCGACGACCAGATCGGCCATGTCGAATCCGCGGCGCGCCACGTGCCCGCCGGGCGCGTGCATTCCGGCGTGCACGACAAGGCCTGAACCGGGCCCGCGCGCGGGCGGCCGGTGCGTCGCGGCACCCGCCGCGACGAAATTGCGATAATGCGCGCATGCAAGCATGCATCGACCTCCAGCACCCGGACGCCCCCAGCCGCACGCAACGCGCGTGCCGCGGCGCCGTGGGGGAGGCCTGGCCCTGGCGCAAGCCAGCCGCCTGAACAGCCCCCTCCCCCTGCCTTCCCACGCCGCCCGCACGGGCGCCCCGGCACCCGGTCGCCGGGCTGCCGCGCCGGCGCCCCCGCATCCCGCAGCCCCAGGAGTGTCGAACCATGCTGCTGATGATTGACAATTACGACAGTTTCACCTTCAACCTGGTGCAGTACCTCGGCGAACTCGGCCAGGACGTGCGCACCGTGCGCAACGACGAGTTGAGCGTGGCCGACATCGAGGCCCTGGCGCCCGAGCGCATCGTCATCTCGCCCGGGCCCTGCTCGCCGGCCGAGGCCGGAATCAGCGTCGGCGTGCTGGAGCACTTCGCCGGACGCCTGCCGATCCTCGGCGTGTGCCTCGGGCACCAGGCCATCGCCGCCGCGTTCGGCGGCCGGGTGGTGCGCGCGCGCAGCATCATGCACGGCAAGACCAGCCCGATCGAGCACGACGGGCGCGGCGTGTTCGCCGGCCTGCCCAGCCCCTACACCGTGGTGCGCTACCACTCGCTGGCCATCGAGGACGCCACGCTGCCGGACTGCCTCGAAGTCTCGGCGCGTACCGCCGACGGTGAGATCATGGGCGTGCGCCACCGCGCGCACGCCATCGAGGGCGTGCAGTTCCACCCCGAATCCATCGAGAGCGAGCACGGCCACCGCCTGCTGCGCAACTTCCTCGACATGCCCAATCGCTGAAGGAGCGCGCGATGACCATCACGAATCAGGAAGCGCTGGTGCGCGTCATCGAGCACCGCGAGATCTTCCACGACGAAATGCTCGCGCTGATGCGCCGCATCATGACCGGCGAGATGTCGCCCGTCATGATGGCGGCGCTGATCTCCGGGCTGCGCGTGAAGAAGGAGACCATCGGCGAGATCACTGCGGCCGCCACCGTGATGCGCGAATTCGCCACCAAGGTGCCGCTGCTCGACACCGACCGCCTGGTCGACATCGTGGGCACCGGCGGCGACAGCGCGCGCACCTTCAACATCTCCACCGCCAGCATGTTCGTGGCCGCCGCGGCCGGTGCGCGCGTGGCCAAGCACGGCGGGCGCAGCGTGAGCTCGTCGTCCGGCTCCGCCGATGCCGTGGAAGCACTCGGGGGGCAGCTGCAGCTCGACCCTGATCAGGTGGCGCAGTGCCTGCGGCGCACCGGGATCGGCTTCATGTTCGCCCCCAACCACCACAGCGCGATGAAGCACGCGGCGCCGGTACGCAAGGAACTCGGGGTGCGCACGCTGTTCAACATCCTGGGGCCGCTGACCAACCCGGCCGGTGCCCCCAACCAGCTGCTGGGCGTATTCCACCCCGATCTCGTCGGCATCCTGGTGCGCGTGCTGCAGCGCCTGGGCAGCCGGCATGTGCTGGTCGTGCACGGCGCGGACGGACTCGACGAGGTCTCGCTGTGCGGACCCACGATGGTCGGCGAGCTGCGCGACGGCCAGGTGCGCGAATACTCGGTGCACCCGTCCGACTACGGCCTCGAGACCTGCGATCTGGCCGCGCTGCAGGTGGCCTCGCCGGCGGAGTCGGTGGCGCGCATGCGCGAGGTCCTGGACGACCGGCCGGGTCCGTCGCGCGACGTCGTGCTGCTCAACGCCGGCTTCGCGCTGTACGCCGCCGACGTCGCCCCCAGCCTCGGCGAAGGGGTGGAACTGGCGCGCAAGGCGCTGGCGGGGGGTGCCGCGCGCGCCAAGATGCAGGAATTCGTCGACTGCACCTGCGAACTCGCCGGCCGCCCCCCCGAGGCCCCCCTGCGATGAGCGACATCCTGCAACGCATCCTGGCCACCAAGGCGCGCGAGATCGAGGCCGCGCGCGCGCTGCTGCCGCTGCCCGAACTCGAGGCGCGTGCACGCGCACGCGCCGACGCGCCGCGCGGCTTCGCGGCGGCACTGCGCAGGCGTATCGAGCACGGACAGGCCGCGGTGATCGCCGAGGTGAAGAAGGCCAGCCCCTCGAAGGGCCTGCTGCGACCCGACTTCCATCCCGACGGCATCGCCGCCAGCTACGCCGCGCACGGCGCCGCCTGCCTGTCGGTGCTGACCGACCGCGACTATTTCCAGGGCAGCCCCGACTACCTGCGCGCGGCGCGCGCCGCGTGCACGCTGCCGGTGCTGCGCAAGGATTTCCTGATCGACCCCTACCAGGTGTTCGAGGCCGCCGCGATGGGCGCCGATTGCGTGCTGCTGATCGCGGCCGCGCTCGACGACGCAGGCCTGGCCGAGCTCGAGGACTGCGCGATGGGCCTGGGGCTGGACGTGCTGGTGGAAGTGCACGACGGCGACGAACTCGAGCGCGCGCTGCGCCTGCGCACGCCGCTGCTGGGGATCAACAACCGCGACCTGCGCAGCTTCGAGACCCGGCTGCAGACCACGCTGGACCTGCTGCCGCGCATCCCGGCCGGGCGCCTGGTGGTCACCGAAAGCGGCATCTCCAGCCCTGCCGACGTCGCGCGCATGCGAGCGCATGGCGTGCACGCCTTCCTCGTCGGCGAGGCCTTCATGCGCCAGCCCGACCCGGGCGAGGCCCTGCAGCGCCTGTTCGTTGGCGCCGCCGGGGGGAGTTGACAAATTCCGGCGACGCCTTGAGAATTTTAGGTTCGCCTCGGAGGGGTGCCCGAGTGGCTAAAGGGGGCAGACTGTAAATCTGTTGGCTTACGCCTACGTTGGTTCGAATCCAACCTCCTCCACCAGGATCGAAGACCCGAGACGGCGCGCACGGCGGTACCCAGTACAGTACAGCGCGAGGCTCGGGGAGCAGCAAGGGTTTCAAAGACAGGTTTCAACGATTTTTCAGGGTCGGTTGACCGCATCCGCGCAAGCGCCGGACCGGACGAGACGGACAGACGAAGGGCAGCAACGCAGGACACGGCAGGACTGGCACGACAGACTGGCAGGTACGACCGGCACGATTGGCACCCCCGCGGGAGTAGTTCAATGGTAGAACCTCAGCCTTCCAAGCTGATGGCGCGGGTTCGATTCCCGTCTCCCGCTCCAGTTCCCGCCTGCCGCGAAGGCCTTTGCGCGCTGCCGGCGTCCGTTGCGTGTACCGTTGCCGGCTGGCGCGACTGCCGTCATCCGCCCCGCGGGTCTCGCCCCTGAGGAATCGGCATCGATACGCCCATGTGGCTCAGTGGTAGAGCACTCCCTTGGTAAGGGAGAGGTCGCGGGTCCGATTCCCGCCATGGGCACCACCCTTTCCCCGGTGGGCGCTTACGGGTCGCAGGTTTCAACCTCACGGTTTTCAGGAGCATTCATCATGGCGAAGAGCAAATTCGAGCGGACCAAGCCCCATGTGAACGTGGGGACGATCGGACACGTGGACCACGGCAAGACGACGCTGACGGCGGCGATCACGACGGTGCTGTCGAACAAGTTCGGCGGCGAGGCCAAGGCGTACGACCAGATCGACGCGGCGCCGGAGGAGAAGGCGCGCGGGATCACGATCAACACGGCGCACGTGGAGTACGAGACGGCCAACCGTCACTACGCGCACGTGGACTGCCCGGGGCACGCCGACTACGTGAAGAACATGATCACGGGTGCGGCGCAGATGGACGGGGCGATCCTGGTGGTGTCGGCGGCCGACGGCCCGATGCCGCAAACGCGCGAGCACATCCTGCTGGCGCGCCAGGTGGGGGTTCCGTACATCGTCGTGTTCCTGAACAAGTGCGACATGGTGGATGACGCGGAGCTGCTCGAGCTGGTGGAGATGGAAGTTCGCGAGCTGCTGAGCAAGTACGATTTTCCGGGCGACGACACGCCGATCATCAAGGGTTCGGCCAAGCTGGCGCTCGAAGGCGACAAGGGCGAGCTGGGCGAGCAGGCGATCCTGAAGCTGGCCGAGGCGCTGGACACGTACATTCCGACGCCCGAGCGGGCGGTGGACGGGGCGTTCCTGATGCCGGTGGAAGACGTGTTCTCGATCTCCGGGCGCGGCACGGTGGTGACCGGGCGCGTGGAGCGCGGGGTGATCAAGGTGGGCGAGGAAATCGAGATCGTCGGGCTGCGCGACACCCAGAAGACCACCTGCACGGGCGTGGAGATGTTCCGCAAGCTGCTCGACCAGGGGCAGGCGGGCGACAACGTGGGCATCCTGCTGCGCGGCACCAAGCGCGAGGATGTCGAGCGCGGCCAGGTGCTGTGCAAGCCCGGCAGCATCAAGCCGCACACGCATTTCACCGCCGAGGTGTACGTGCTGAGCAAGGACGAGGGCGGGCGCCACACCCCGTTCTTCAACAACTACCGGCCGCAGTTCTACTTCCGCACCACCGACGTCACCGGCGCCATCGAGCTGCCCAAGGACAAGGAAATGGTCATGCCGGGCGATAATGTGAGCATCACCGTCAAGCTCATCGCCCCCATCGCCATGGAAGAAGGCCTGCGCTTCGCCATCCGCGAGGGCGGTCGTACCGTCGGCGCCGGCGTCGTCGCCAAGATCATCGAGTAAACGGGGCGCGGCGACGCGGGGAGCGGCCAATCCCCCGCGTACCGCGACGTGACGCGCCGGCTCCTCCCCGGGCCGACGCGCCGCGGCAACACAATGGCCGATCCGTCGGGTTTCACAGGGGCATAGCTCAATTGGCAGAGCGTCGGTCTCCAAAACCGAAGGTTGGGGGTTCGAGACCCTCTGCCCCTGCCACCACCGGATGCAGCACAAGCAGCAGCACAACATGGCCAATCCGAATCTAGAACCCGTCTCCACCGCGGCCGACAAGGCCAAGCTGGGGGTGGCCGCTGTGGTCTTCCTCGGCGCCTTCGGCGCCTACTACGCGATGCACAGCCAGCAGACCTGGCTGCGCGTGGTGACCTTGCTCGTGCTGCTCGTGGTCGCCGGCGGGCTGTTTTTGCTGGCCGGCCCAGGGAAAGCCCTGATTGTTTATACTCAGGAGTCTGTGCGCGAGGTTCGCAAGGTGGTCTGGCCCGAGCGCAAGGAAGCCATCCAGATGACGGCGCTCGTGTTCGGTTTCGTCATCCTGATGGCGTTGTTCCTGTGGATAGTCGACAAGATCCTCGAATGGGGACTGTACGACGTGATCCTGGGTTGGAAGCATTGATCGGAGCCGACCAGAATGGTTGATACCGTGCCTGCCGGCCAGAAGCAGTGGTACGTGGTCCATGCCTATTCGGGCATGGAGAAGGCCGTCGAACGCAACCTGCGCGAACGCATCGATCGCGCGGGCATGCAAGCCAAGTTCGGCCGCATCCTGGTCCCCACCGAAGAGGTGGTGGAAATGAAGAACGGGCGCAAGACCATCACCGAGCGCCGCTTCTTCCCGGGTTACGTGCTGGTGGAAATGGAGATGGACGACGCCACCTGGCACCTGGTCAAGCACACCAGCAAGGTGACCGGCTTCGTGGGCGGGGCGAAGAACCGCCCGGCGCCGATCAGCGAGGCCGACGTCGACAAGATCATGAACCAGATCCAGGAAGGCGTCGAGAAGCCGCGCCCGAAGGTTCTGTTCGAGACCGGCGAGATGGTGCGCGTCAAGGAAGGCCCGTTCACCGATTTCAACGGCAACGTCGAGGAAGTCAATTACGAGAAGTCCCGCCTGCGCGTGTCGGTGACCATTTTCGGTCGCGCCACCCCGGTGGAACTCGAATTCCAGCAGGTCGAGAAGATCTGAGGACCGATCCGGCCGGCCCCCTCGCGGGGGGCGGCCGCGCGCCATGCGGGGCGGCCCGGCATGACGCGCTTTTCCGAGCGGCGCAACGCGCCGCGCCGAGGCCGCAAGCCCGAGGAGCCCGCGCCAGCGCGGGCGTTCGAACTCGACAGGAGTGAAACAGCATGGCGAAGAAAATCGTCGGCTTCATCAAGCTGCAGGTGCCGGCGGGCAAGGCGAATCCCTCGCCGCCCATCGGCCCCGCGCTCGGCCAGCGCGGCCTGAACATCATGGAATTCTGCAAGGCCTTCAACGCCCAGACCCAGGGCGTGGAGCCGGGCCTGGCACTTCCGGTGGTGATCACCGCATTCGCGGACAAGTCCTTCACCTTCGTGATCAAGTCGCCGCCCGCCGGCGTGCTGATCAAGAAGGCCATCAAGCTCGAGAAGGGTTCCGCCAAGCCCCTGACCGACAAGGTCGGCAAGATCACCCGCGCCCAGCTCGAGGAGATCGCCAAGACCAAGATGAAGGATCTGACCGCAGCCGACATGGACGCTGCCGTGCGCACGATCGCCGGTACCGCGCGTTCGATGGGCGTGAACGTGGAGGGCGTGTAAATGGCCAAGAAGCTTCCCAAGCGCTACGCCGCGCTGCGCGCGAAGGTCGAACCGAACAAGCTGTACGCGGTCGATGACGCGCTGAACCTGATCAAGGAGTGCGCGACCGCCAAGTTCGATGAGTCCATCGACGTCGCGGTCTCGCTGGGCATCGACGCCCGCAAGTCGGACCAGGTCGTGCGCGGCTCGGTCGTGCTGCCCGCCGGAACCGGCAAGGTCAAGCGTGTGGCCGTGTTCGCGCAGGGCGCGAAGGCTGAAGAGGCCCGCGCCGCCGGCGCCGACATCGTCGGCTTCGACGACCTGGCCGAGCAGATCAAGGCCGGCAACCTGAATTTCGACGTGGTCATCGCCTCTCCGGACGCGATGCGCGTGGTCGGCGCGCTGGGCCAGATCCTGGGTCCCCGTGGGCTGATGCCGAACCCGAAGGTCGGCACGGTGACCCCGGACGTCGCCGGCGCCGTGAAGAACGCCAAGGCCGGCCAGGTGCAGTTCCGCGCCGACAAGGCGGGGATCGTGCACTCGACCATCGGTCGGGCGTCGTTCCAGCCCGAGGCCCTGAAGAGCAATCTCCAGGCCCTCGTGGAAGCGCTGAACAAGTCGCGGCCGCAAGCCGCCAAGGGCGTGTACCTGCGCAAGGTCGCCGTGTCCTCGACGATGGGCATCGGCGTGCGCGTGGACACCGGGAGCCTGGCCGCCTCGGCGGCCTGAGGCTGCGGATCGAACAACCTCGCCAGCACCGGCTTGCCGGTGCCGGCACGCAGGAACAGGTAGAGCAGACAGATTTTGGTGGGTCGGGCCGGTCGGCAGCCGCGAGGCGGCCGGCAGGTCCGGGCGATCCAAGACCGTTGGCGGGTAGCGGCTGCGGCCGTGACCCTTAATTGCGCGGAACGGGGCAACCCGTGCCGCAAAGCCGGCGCAGATGGCGAACCCGCTGGAACCATCCGTCCCGTCGTCCTCGCAACAGGAAGGCGGGCTGGTTGATCTCCAGAGGACGCTGCAACCCGTTTCGGGATGCGCGAGCACCCCGGAGCATTTCTTCAGGAGTCAACCTTGAGTCTGAATCGCACTGAAAAGCAGGCGGTCGTCGAAGAAGTGGCGGCCCTTGCCAGCAAGGCGCAAACTCTGGTGCTGGCGGAATATCGCGGAATCGAGGTGGAGCCCATGACCCGGCTGCGCGCGCAGGCGCGCAGCAAGGGCGTGCATCTGCAGGTTCTGAAGAACACGCTGGCCCGTCGCGCCGTGCAGGGCACCTCGTTCGAGGTGCTGGCCGAGGACATGAGCGGTCCTCTGATCTACGGATTTTCCGACGACGCCATCGCCGCTGCGAAGGTCATCAACGACTTCGCCAAGACCAACGACAAGCTGGTCGTGCGCGCCGGGGCCTTCAACGGCAGCAAGCTCGACGCCGCCGGCGTCAAGGAGCTGGCGTCGATCCCCAGCCGTGAGGAACTGCTGGCCAGGCTGCTGGGCGTGATGCAGGCCCCGCTGACCGGCTTCGTCGCCGCGATGGCCGCGCTGGCCAGGAAGAACGAGGAAGCCGCCGCGGCCTGAAGCCCGCGCGCGTATGCACCCCCTACCCCCATCATTCGGAGTTACCCCATCATGGCACTGAGCAAAGAAGACATCCTGGAAGCCGTTGGCGGCATGACCGTTCTGGAACTGAACGAACTGGTCAAGGCCTTCGAAGAGAAGTTCGGCGTGTCGGCCGCGTCGATGGCCGTGGCCGCCCCGGGCGCGGGCGCCGGCGCCGGAGCCGCCGCTGCCGAGGAGCAGACCGAGTTCAACGTGATCCTGCTGGAAACCGGCGCCAACAAGGTGTCGGTGATCAAGGCGGTTCGCGAGCTGACCGGCCTGGGCCTGAAGGAAGCCAAGGACCTGGTCGACGGTGCGCCGAAGCCGGTCAAGGAAGCGCTGCCGAAGGCCGACGCCGAAGCCGCGAAGAAGAAGCTCGAGGAGGCCGGTGCCAAGGCGGAAATCAAGTAATCCCCCTGGTTCCCGACCGGCCCGGAAGGCTTTCGCAGCCTTCCGGGCTTTCGCGCCTTCATGCGGCGCGGTGGCCGGCAGCCTCCACCACGGTCCCGTCACGGGGTTTTTGAATGCCCATCGCCAACGGTGAGCATTCCAAAACGGTTTCAGTCCAGCGCAGCGGAGCGTCCATGTCCTACTCGTTCACCGAAAAGAAGCGGATTCGCAAGAGCTTTGGCACCCGGCAGGGTGTCATCGACGTGCCCTATCTGCTTGCCACGCAACTCGAGTCCTACGAGACCTTCCTGCAGAAGGAAACCCTGCCCGAGCAGCGCAAGAACGAAGGCCTGCAGGCCGCCTTCACCGCGATCTTCCCGATCGTGTCGCACAACCAGAACGTGCGCATGGAATTCCTGGGCTACCAGCTGGCGCGCCCGGCCTTCGACGTGCGCGAATGCCAGCAGCGCAGCCTGACCTTCGCCAGCGCCCTGCGCGCGAAGGTGCGCCTGATCGTCATGGACCGCGAAGCCGCCAAGCCCACGGTCAAGGAGGTCAAGGAACAGGAAGTCTACATGGGCGAGATCCCCTTGATGACCGACAAGGGCTCGTTCATCATCAACGGCACCGAGCGCGTGATCGTGTCGCAGCTGCACCGCTCGCCGGGCGTGTTCTTCGAGCACGACAAGGGCAAGACCCACTCGTCGGGCAAGCTGCTGTTCTCGGCGCGCATCATCCCCTACCGCGGCTCGTGGCTGGATTTCGAGTTCGACCCGAAGGACATCCTGTACTTCCGCGTCGATCGCCGCCGCAAGATGCCGGTGACCATCCTGCTCAAGGCGCTGGGCCTGAACAACGAGCAGATCCTGGCGCACTTCTTCGGCTTCGACCGCTTCGACCTGATGGACCAGGGCGCGATGATGGAGTTCGTGCCCGAGCACCTCAAGGGTGAGCTCGCGCGATTCGACATCCAGGACAAGAGCGGCGAGCTGATCGTCGCGAAGGACAAGCGCATCACGCTGCGCCACCTGCGCGCCATCGAGCAAGGCGGCACGCAGCGCATCTCGGTTCCCGAGGAATTCCTCGTCGGCAAGGTGCTGGCACGCAACGTCGTGTCGGAGGACACCGGCGAGATCGTCGCGCTGGCCAACGAGGAACTCAGCGAGGCCGTGCTGAAGAAGATCCGCGACGCGGGCATCCGGCGCATCGAGACCCTGTACACCAACGACCTCGACCAGGGACCGTTCATCTCGCAGACGCTGCGCATGGACGAGACCCCGGACCAGCTGGCCGCCAAGGTCGCCATCTACCGCATGATGCGCCCCGGCGAGCCGCCGACCGAG
>JAJYTY010000126.1 GCA_021792835.1 Pseudomonadota bacterium | reverse complement strand
ACAGCAGGAGCTTTTCCGTGAGGGTGGTCTTGCCGGCGTCGGGGTGGGAAATGATGGCGAAGGTTCTCCTGCGCCGGATTGCATCGGGGTTCGCGCCGCTCGACATCCAGGACCTCTCAACGGGAAACTCCCCGGGGGCTGCGGGGAACCCCGCAGTATAGCCGCCGGGGGCAATCGCCGCCGGCTATGGCTGCTGCGCTTGCTGCGCTTGCGCCGGCGCCTGCGGCGAAGCCTCGGCGGCTGCAGTCGGCGGCTGCTCGCTCACGGCCTGCAGCGACTCGGCGGGAGCCGGCGCGGATTCATCGAGCAGCGGCGGCTCGGTCGGCTCGGTCGGCCCGGCGACAGGCACCGGCGCATGCGCCGGCAGGCGCGGACGGCTCTTGCGCGGCGGCGGGAACAAGGCCTGCGCCGCGCCTCGCAGGGCCCGCGCCGCCTGCTGCTCCAGCCAGCGCTGCAACTGCCGCGCCCGCGGCTGGTGCTCCCGCGCGTGCTGCAGCAGGCGCTCGGCGTCGTGCCACTCGCCCAGCCGGGTCTGCAGCGCGGTGGCCAGCCGAGCCTGCTGCGCGTAGTCGCGCCGCTGCTTGCGCGGCAGCACGCCGGCCATGCGCTCGGCCGACAGGCGCAGCTGCTTGGAGGCGATGCGCAACGCATGCAGCCGCGCCGCCTGCTCGCCGGCCGCACGCGGCTCCTGCAGCGCCTCGCGCAGCCAGGCCTCGCAGTCCCGCAACGCCTCGTGCCAGCACCGCGAGTCCTGGCGCAGCGCCTGCGCCGCCAGCCTGCGCAACGCCGCCGTGCCGCGCGCCCCGCGCGGCGCGCATTCGGCGCAGCGACCCAGCGCCAGCAGCAGGCGTCCGAACCGCGCGCCCTGCAGGTAGGAAAGCAAGGCGTCGCGCTGACGGCAGCGCTGCGTCGAGACGAGCTGGCGCAGCGCCTGCGCCTGCACGGCAACCGTGCCGCCGGCGGCTTCAGCGTGCTCCAGCAGCTCCAGCGCGACGTCGGCGTCGCGCAGCGGCCCGGCCAGCTGGTGCGCCCAGCGCAGCTCGCCGCGCAGCCAGGTCGCGGCGCCGCGCGGCAGCTGCTCGCGCAGCCAGCGCAACGCGATGCGCAGCCGGCGCAGCACGACGCGCAGCTGGTGCACGTCGCGCGCCTCGTCGGCGCTTCCGATGCGCTCGGCCCATACCGCCAGCTGCGCGCAGGCCGTCTGCAGCCATTGCCGCATCGCCTGCTGCAGGTGGGTGTCGGGCGTCAGCTGCGCCGGCTCCGGCGCCGCCTGCGGGCGCTGCCCGCGCAGCAGCGCGACGGCGCGCGACGCCTTGTCAACCGGGCTGAGCAGCAGCGGCAGGTCCTGCGCCAGGGTCCATGCCAGGTCCCACGCGGCGAGCAGCGAGCCCTGCAGCACCTCGAGCTCGATCTCGCACAGATCGCTCGCTACCGGGCCGCTTTCGGCTGCAGCCTCGCAGACGCCCTGATCCAGGGCCAGCTCGATGCGCGCGTCGCCCCAGGAGACCTCCCAGCTGCAGCGCTCGAAGCGTGTGGCGAAACGCGGCGCGAGGCCTGCGCGCAACTGCGCTTCGTCGAGCCCGAGATGTCCCAGCGCGGTGTGTTGCAGCGCGTGGCGCAGATCGCGCGGGCCCAGGCGCCCGGACGTCGTGTCGTCCAGCGCGGACCATTCCCATTCCTGGCGCACCGCACCCAGCGCATCGTCGCCGCGCGCCTTCACCGTGACCACGCGCGCACCGTCGCTGTCGCGCACGCGCAGCACCATCGCGGCGGCGCCGAGCCGCAGGTCCTCGGTGTCGAAGTACCGGGTGTGCAGTTCACGCCGGCGCGGCGCGCCCGTCAGCAGCAGCAGCGCCTGCCCCGGCAGGGCCTGCGCGGTGGCCTGCGAAACCGCGAACTTGAGCTCCCGCTCCACGCCCATCGTGCGTCTCCCTGCGCCGGTCGATTCGACCGATTCGCCGCGCATTGTGCCGCACGGTCACGCCGCGGCCCTTGTGGCAGCGCAATTCAGGTGTCGGCCGATGCGGCTGCCGGCCGCGAGGATCCGGGCTACATGCCCACGTAGTTCGGCCCGCCGCCGCCCTCGGGGGCGACCCAGACGATGTTCTGCGTCGGGTCCTTGATGTCGCAGGTCTTGCAGTGCACGCAGTTCTGCGCGTTGATCTGCAGGCGCTCGCCGCCGCCTTCGGCGGCCACGAACTCGTAGACCCCGGCCGGGCAGTACCGCTGCTCGGGGCCGGCGTAGCGCGCCAGGTTCAGCGACACCGGGACCGAGGGGTCGCGCAGCGTCAGGTGCGCCGGCTGGTTCTCCTCGTGGTTGGTGTTGCTGAGGAACACCGACGACAGCCGGTCGAAGCTGAGCTTGCCGTCGGGCTTCGGGTAGTCGATGCGCGGCATGGTGTCGGCCGGCTGCAGCGCCTTGTAGTCGGGTTCGGTGCGGTGCAGGGTCCAGGGCACGCGCCCGCCCAGCAGCAGCTGCTCGACCCCGGTCATCACGGTGCCGACCATGCGCCCCTTCTTGAACCACTGCTTGAAATTGCGCGCGCGGTGCAGTTCCTCGTGCAGCCACGAGGCCTCGAAGGCGCGCGGGTAGGACTCCAGCAGGTCGGCGCGACGATCTTCGGCCAGCGCCTGCGCGATGGCCTCGGCGGCCAGCATCCCCGACTTGATCGCGGCGTGGCTGCCCTTGATGCGCGAGGCGTTCAGGAAACCGGCCTCGCAGCCGACCAGGCAGCCGCCCGGGAACACCAGGCGCGGCAGCGACAGCAGCCCGCCCGCGGTCAGCGCGCGCGCGCCGTAGCCGATGCGCCTGGCGCCTTCGAACATCGGGCGCATCGACGGGTGGGTCTTGAAGCGCTGGAATTCCTCGAAGGGGCTGAGCCAGGGGTTGCGGTAGTCCAGCCCCACCACCAGGCCCACCGCCACCTTGTTGTCGTCGAGGTGGTAGAGGAAGGCGCCGCCGTAGGTGCGGCTGTCCAGCGGCCAGCCCGCGCTGTGCAGCACGCGCCCGGGGTGCGCCTGCGCCTGCGGCACCTCCCACAGCTCCTTGATGCCGATGGCGTAGGTCTGCGGGTCGCGGCCCTGGTCGAGTTCGTAGCGGGCGATCAGCTCGCGCCCGAGTTGTCCCCGCGCGCCCTCGGCGAACACCGTGTAGCGCGCCTGCAGCTCCATGCCGAGCTGGAAGTCGGGGCCGGGCTCGCCGTCCTTGCCGACCCCCTGGTTGCCGGTGGCCACGCCGCGCACCGCCCCGTGCTCGTCGTACAGCAGCTCGGCGGCGGCGAAGCCGGAGAAGATCTCCACGCCCAGCGCCTCGGCCTGCTGCGCAAGCCAGCGCACGACCTCGCCGAGGCTGATCACGTAGTTGCCGTGGTTGCGAAAGCATTCCGGCTGCATCCACGACGGCACGGCGCGGTGCCCCTGCTCGCCGAGGAACCAGAACAGGTCCTCGGTCACCGGCTGGCGCAGCGGCGCGCCCTGCTCCTTCCACTGCGGCAGCAGCTCGCCTAGGGCGCGCGGGTCCATCACGGCCCCGGACAGGATGTGCGCGCCGGGCTCCGAGCCTTTTTCCAGCACGCACACCGAGATCTCGCGCCCGGCCTGCGCCGCCTGCTGCTTGAGCCGGATCGCCGTGGCCAGGCCGGCAGGCCCGGCGCCGGCGATCACCACGTCGTATTCCATGGCCTCTCGGGGGCCGTATTGCTGCAGCCACTGCTCGGGCGTGGGCATGGGGGTCTCCGCTGTGTGGGGGTTGTCTCGTGGGCACGCGCCAGCGGCACGGCCGGCTCATTGTAGGGCCCCGTGCAAAAAAACGAACGATCGTTCGCAAAATTTCCCCTGCGGGCGGCCCGAGGGGCGTGGCGCGGCCGGTTGTGGCGCGGTGGCGATGCGCGGAAAATGCCCAGACCACCTCAATCACCGGCAGACAAGCTCGCCACGAGCGACGAACGGAGCCTTCGATGACCGACCTTTCCGCCCAGACCCGGGCCCTGGCCGACTACCGACCGCGCAACAAGGTGCGCCTGGTCACCGCGGCGGCGCTGTTCGACGGCCACGACGCCGCGATCAACATCATGCGCCGGCTGCTGCAGTCCATGGGGGCCGAGGTCATCCACCTGGGCCACAACCGCTCGGTCGACGAGGTCGTCGACGCCGCGCTGCAGGAGGACGTGCAGGCCATCGCGCTCAGCTCCTACCAGGGCGGGCACATGGAGTACTTCCGCTACGCCATCGACCGCCTGCGCCAGCTCGGCGCCGGGCACGTGCGGGTGTTCGGCGGCGGCGGCGGGGTGATCCGCCCGGAGGAGATCCGCGAACTGCAGGACTATGGCGTGGCACGCATCTACAGCCCCGAGGACGGCCAGCGCATGGGCCTGCAGGGAATGATCGGCGACATGCTGATGCGCTGCGACCACGACCCCTGCGAAGGCGCCCCGGCGAGCCTCGCGGACCTGCGCGGGCATGACGCCGCGGCGTGGCACGCGCTGGCCCGGCTGATCACGCGCCTGGACAACGGCGCGGCCGACGCCGCGCTGCTGCGCGAGTTGCGCAGCGCCGCGGCGCCGTGCCGCGTGCCGGTACTGGGAATCACCGGCACCGGTGGCGCCGGCAAGTCCAGTCTCACCGACGAGCTGATCCGGCGCCTGCGCCTGGACCACGACGACACCTTGCGCATCGCGCTGATCAGCATCGACCCGTCGCGCCGGCGCAGCGGCGGCGCGCTGCTGGGAGATCGCATCCGCATGAACGCCATCCAGCCGTGGCGCGACGGGGCGCGCGTGTACATGCGCAGCCTGGCCACGCGCGCTTCCGGCGGCGAGATCAGCGCCGCGCTGCCCGACGTGCTGGCGGCCACCCGACTGGCCGGCTTCGACCTGATCCTGGTGGAGACCTCCGGCATCGGCCAGGGCGACGCGGCGATCGTGCCGCTGGTCGACACGTCGCTGTACGTGATGACCCCCGAGTTCGGCGCCGCCAGCCAGCTCGAGAAGATCGACATGCTGGACTTCGCCGACTTCGTGGCCATCAACAAGTTCGACCGCAAGGGGGCGATGGACGCGCTGCGCGACGTGTCGCGCCAGGTGCAGCGCAACCGCGAGGCCTTCGACCGCGCACCCGAGACGATGCCGGTGTTCGGCACCATGGCCAGCCGCTTCAACGACGACGGCGTGACCGCGCTGTACCAGGCGCTGCGCGAGGCGCTGGAGCCGGCCGGGCTGCCGTGCGGCGAGCCGCGGCTGCCGCGCGTGGCCACGCGCCACAGCACGCAGCAGACCCCGCTGGTGCCGCCGGCGCGCGCGCGCTACCTCGCCGACATCGCCGACGGGCTGCGCGCCTACAAGCGCGAGGCGCAGCAACAGGCGCGGCTGGCGCGCCAGGCGCAGCAGCTGCAGGCCTCGGCCGACATGCTGCGGGCCGCCGACGGCGACGGCGCGGCGCCGGCGCGCCTGCGCGAACTGGCGCTGCAGCGTGCGCAGGCCCTGCCGGCGCGCGCGCGCGAGCTGCTCGAGCAGTGGCCGCGGGTGTGCCGCGACTACGCCGGCGACGAGCTGGTGCAAAAGGTGCGCGAGCGCGAAGTGCGCGCCAGCCTGGTCTACACCACGCTCAGCGGCACGCGCGTGCCGCGGGTGGCGCTGCCGCGTTTCGAGGACCACGGCGAACTGCTGCGCTGGCTGCTGCTGGAAAACCTGCCGGGGCACTTCCCCTACACCGCCGGGACCTTCACGCTCAAGCGCGAGGACGAGGACCCGACCCGCATGTTCGCCGGCGAGGGCGACCCACAGGCCACCAACCGGCGCTTCCACCTGCTCAGCGCGGGCATGCCGGCGCGCCGCCTGTCCACCGCCTTCGATTCGGTCACCCTGTACGGCTGCGACCCCGACGAGCGCCCGGACATCTACGGCAAGATCGGCAACTCCGGGGTCAGCGTGGCCACGCTCGACGACCTGAAGGAGCTGTACGCCGGCTTCGACCTGTGCGATCCGGCGACCTCGGTGTCGATGACCATCAACGGCCCGGCGCCGACCATCCTGGCGATGTTCCTCAACGCCGCCATCGACCAGCGCCTCGAGGCCTTCGAGCGCGAGCACGGCCGCCCCGCCGACGCCGCGCAGGCCGCGCGGCTGCGCGCCGAGGCGCTGGCGCGGGTGCGCGGCACCGTGCAGGCCGACATCCTGAAGGAGGACCAGGGGCAGAACACCTGCATCTTCTCCACCGAGTTCTCCCTCAAGCTGATGGGGGACATGCAGGACCATTTCATCCGCCACCGCGTGCGCAACTTCTACTCGGTGAGCATTTCCGGCTACCACATCGCGGAGGCCGGGGCGAACCCGATCTCGCAGCTGGCCTTCACGCTGGCCAACGGATTCACCTACGTCGAGGCCTACCTGGCACGCGGCATGCGCGTCGACGACTTCGCGCCCAACCTGAGCTTTTTCTTCAGCAACGGCATGGACCCGGAGTACACCGTGCTGGGGCGGGTGGCGCGGCGCATCTGGGCGGTGGCGATGCGCGAGCGCTACGGCGCCGACGAGCGCAGCCAGAAGCTCAAGTACCACGTGCAGACCAGCGGGCGCAGCCTGCACGCGCAGGAAATCGCCTTCAACGACATCCGCACCACCCTGCAGGCGCTGATCGCGATCTACGACCATTGCAACAGCCTGCACACCAACGCCTACGACGAGGCCATCACCACGCCGACCGCCGAATCGGTGCGCCGCGCGATGGCCATCCAGCTGATCATCAACCGCGAATGGGGGCTGGCGAAAAACCAGAACCCGAACCAGGGCTCGTTCATCGTCGAGGAACTGACCGAACTCGTCGAGGAGGCGGTGCTGGCGGAGTTCGAGCGCCTGGCCGAGCGCGGCGGCGTGCTCGGCGCGATGGAGACCGGCTATCAGCGCAGCCGCATCCAGGAGCAAAGCATGCACTATGAAATGCTCAAGCACACCGGGGAGCTGCCGATCATCGGCGTCAACACCTTCGTCGGCGACGACGCGCCGGCGCCGGCCGGCGCGCTGCAGCTGGCGCGCTCCAGCGAGCAGCAGAAGCAGTCGCAGCTGCGGCGCCTGCGCGATTTCCAGGCGCGCCATGTCGACGAGGCGCCGCGCGCGCTGCAGCGCCTGCGCGACGCCGTGATCGCCGGCGACAACGTGTTCGACGTGCTGATGGACGCGGTGCGCAGCTGCTCGCTGGGGCAGATCTCGAACGCACTGTTCGAGGTCGGCGGGCAGTACCGGCGCAATATGTAGCTGCAGCTGTTGCGCGGGCGCCCCGCCTGCTCAGTCCGCGGCGCCCAGGCGCGCGGCCGTCCCGGGGTCCAGGCCCCACTGCCGCAGCAGCTGCGCGTCGGCCGCGACGGGTGCGCGCGGCGCCGCTGCCGGCGTGGCCGTGAAACGCGGCGCCGGCGCCGCCTGCACGACCCCGCCGAGTTGCACGAAGGCGCCGCGCGCGATGTGCTGCGGGTGGCGCGGCGCCTCGTCGAAGCCGAGCACCGGAGTGACGCAGGCATCGGTGCCGGCGAAGTGCGCGCACCAGTCGTCGCGCCCGCGGCTCGCGAACACCCGCGCCAGCTGCTGCCGGCGCTCGGGCCACAGCGCGCGCTCGAAGGCTTGCTCGAAGTCGGCCGGGTCGAGCCCGAGTCCTCGAAGCAGCTGCTCGTGGAACTGCGGCTCGATCGCGCCGACGGCGACGAAGCGCCCGTCCGCGCACGCATACGTGGTGTAGAAGTACGCCCCGCCGTCGAGCAGGTTGTCGCCGCGCTGCTCGCTCCAGCGCCCCATCGCGCGCAGCGTGTGGATCATCGAGCCGAGCAGCGCGCAGCCCTCGCTCATCGCCGCGTCGACCACCTGCCCGGGGCCGCCGGCGCGCACCCGGGTCAGCGCCGCGAGCACGCCGAAGGCCAGCATCATCGCGCCGCCGCCGTCGGCCACCAGGTTCAGCGGAACCACCGGCTTGCCGCCGGGCTCGCCGATGGCGTGCAGCATGCCCGACAGGCCCAGGTAGTTGATGTCGTGCCCGACGCTGCCGGCCAGCGGACCACTCTGCCCCCAGCCGGTCATGCGCCCATACACCAGACGGGGATTGCGCAGCAGGCAGGGCTCGGGGCCGAGTCCCAGGCGCTCCATGACTCCGGGCCGCAGGCCCTCGATCAGCACCTCGGCGGACTGTGCCAGGCGCTGCGCGACCTGCAACTGCGCCGGCTGCTTGAGGTCCAGGCGCAACACGCTGCGGTTGCGCCGCAGCACGTCCAGCCCGGGGTCGAACACCGCCTGCGCGCCGCGCCCCTGGCGCAGCGGCGCCTCGATGCTCAGCACCTGCGCGCCCTGGTCGGCCAGCAGCATCGCCGCCATCGGCGCCGGGCCGAGCGCGGCGAACTCCAGTACGCGCAGGCCGTGCAGCGGCCCCTGGGGAATTTCGTGCATGTCCGCGGGTCGGCTCAGGCCCGGGCGATGGCGCGCCCGATCAGCATGCGCTGGATGTCGTTCGCCCCTTCATAGATCTGGCACACGCGGACGTCGCGATAGATTCGCTCGACCGGGAAGTCCGACACGTAGCCGTAGCCGCCGTGGATCTGGATGGCGTCGGAGCACACCGACTCGGCGACCTCGGAGGCGTACATCTTGGCCATCGAGGCCTCGGTCAGGCAGGGCCTGCCGGCGTCCTTCAGCGCCGCCGCGCGCCATACCAGCAGGCGCGCCGCGTCCAGGCGCGTGGCCATGTCGGCGAGCCGGAAGCTCACCGCCTGGTGCTCGACCAGCGGCACGCCGAAGGACTTGCGCTGGCGTGCATAGTCCACCGCGGCCTCGAAGGCGGCGCGCGCCATGCCCACCGACTGCGCGGCGATGCCGATGCGCCCGGTCTCCAGGTTGGACAGCGCGATGCGCAAGCCGTCGCCGGGCTCGCCCAGCAGCGCCGACCCCGGCACGCGACAGCCGTCGAACACGATCTGCGCGGTGTCGGAGGCGTGCTGGCCCATCTTGTCCTCGATGCGCGCGACCACGTAGCCGGGGCTCGCCGTCGGCACCAGGAAGGCCGAGATGCCGCGCTTGCCCGCCGACTTGTCGGTGACCGCGATGACGATGGCCACGTCGGCGTGCTTGCCGGTGGTGATGAATTGCTTGACTCCGTGGATCACCCACGCGTCTGCGTCGCGCTCGGCGCGGGTGCTGATGGCCGCGGCGTCGGAGCCCGTGTGCGGCTCGGTCAGGCAGAAGCACCCCAGAGCCTCGCCGCGCGCCAGCGGCTTGAGCCAGCTCTGCTTGTGCTCGTCGCTGCCGAAGCGCAGCGTGATGCCGCAGGCCAGCGAGTTCTGCACGCTGACGATGGTCGAGGTGGCGCCGTCGCCGGCGGCGATTTCCTCGAGCATCAGCACCAGGCTCATGGTGTCGAGCCCGGCGCCTCCCCATTCCTCGGGAACCGTGACCCCCATCGCACCGAGCTGCCCGAGCTCGCGCAGCGCCTCGCGCGGAAAGCGGTGCTCGCGATCCCACGCGGCGGCAAAGGGGGCCAGGCGCTCGCGCGCGAAGTCGCGCATCGAGTCGCGGATCAATTCCTGTTCGGCAGTCAGCAGCATCGTCGCTCATTCCCGGTGGGTGCCAGGCGCCGCCGCCGCTCCCCCGGTCGGGGGCGACGTGCGCGCCGCCGCGGCGGGTGGCCGCGACAGCGCGAACATAAACCCATTCGGGCGCACCGCCCCCGGCGGCGCCCCGGTTCAGGCCGCCTGGGCTTCGGCGGGCGCCTTCGCATCGGCCGGCGCAGGCGCCGGCTGGCGGATGAGGTGGTCGAAGGCGCCGAGCGCGGCCTTCGCGCCCTCGCCCATCGCGATCACGATCTGCTTGAACGGCGTGGTGGTCACGTCGCCGGCGGCGTAGACCCCCGGCACCGAGGTCGCGCCGCGCGCGTCCACCTCGACCTCGCCGCGTGCCGACAGCCGCACCGCGCCGCGCAGCCACTCGGAGTTGGGCAGCAGGCCGATCTGCACGAACACCCCCTGCAGATCCAGGCGCTGCGAGGCGCCGCTGGCGCGGTCGGTGTAGAGCAGGCCCTGTACCTTGCTGCCGTCGCCCACCACCTCGGTGGTCTGTGCCTGCGTGATCACGCGCACGTTGGGCAGGCTGCGCAGCTTGCGCTGCAGCACCTCGTCGGCGCGCAACTGCGCGTCGTACTCCAGCAGGGTGACGTGCTCGACCACGCCGGCCAGGTCGATGGCCGCCTCGACGCCGGAATTGCCGCCGCCGATCACCGCCACGCGCTTGCCCTTGAACAGCGGGCCGTCGCAGTGCGGGCAGTAGGTCACGCCCTTGTTGCGGTATTCCTGCTCGCCGGGGACGT
>JAJYTY010000004.1 GCA_021792835.1 Pseudomonadota bacterium | reverse complement strand
TCTTTGGTTGACTATGTACCAAACATGTACCAATTCATGTACTAAAAGTGAGGTACAATTGACCCCGATGGGATGGTAAGTTGTTGAATTAATTCATGTATTCTGAGCCCTTTGAGTCTCTCCCGTCCACTCCGCCAACGATCAAGGAAACACGGGCCTCATGGGCCCGTGTTTCGTTTCTACCCCCCCCCCCTTTGCACCCGCCGCGCTTCGCCGCCGCGTCAGGCCGCGACGGCCTGGGACAGGTGCGCGCTGAAAGCGGCCAGTAGGCAGCTTTCTGGCTATGTAACACGCTACCCTAGAGTTCGGTCGTCAAGACGCTACAGTCAGACGCGTCGAATTCCATGTAAATAGGAATTTGACGTACTACGGTATAGCCGTGATGCTTGATGCACCATCGCTCCCCGCCACCCGTGCACGGCTCGCTGCCGTGCTCCGGGCCGCGAAGGACGTGGTCTCCGTCGATACCGTCGCGCGCACTCTCACCCTGGACCGGCCTGCCGCCGCCAAGCTGCTCGCGCGCTGGCGGGAGCAGGGCTGGCTACGGCGAATCGGCCATGGCCTCTATGTGCCGGTCCCGCTCGAGCGCGAGGTGGCGCGCCTCATCCCTTATGCCGAGCAATACGGCAACGGCGCGGTCTTCAAGCGCCTCGGCTTCCTTGCAGAGACAAGGCTTCACGATGCCGCGCTCGCAGCGGCCTGCCGCGCGCGTTCGACACAGGGCTACGCTCAGCTCGATCCCGATCTCTCTTGTTCGCGCCTTGTCACGGCGTGGCGTCTTTGGGTGCCTGATCGCTGGAAGCAGGAGGCACGCCGCACACCGGATCTTGCGCGGGCGTCCAGCCCGCGCTGCGATCCGGCGCACGCCCATCATCCCGATTCTGCACCAACGCGACCCCCTCCGGTATTTCAACAGCCTGTTAAGGGCGGCACGTGTCTGAAGAAGTGCTACTTCGAGACGTACCGTTTCTCGGAAGATCTCTCGGGTACTCCGTGATGTCAGGTATCTGGATATGAAGGTACATGCGCGCGCTATCCGTGACCCGCAAGTTCCGCCAGGAGGTCCGCAAAGGGCCTGATGTCTCGTCCGATGCTCGCCGTTTCGAGGGCGTTCATGTAGCGAGTCCGCTGTGCAAGCGGTACGACGGTCCACTGATAGCCGCCCGAGGCCAGCATCGCATTCATCAAGAAGCGCCCCATCCGCCCATTTCCATCCAGGTACGGGTGGATGTTCACGAAGTAGAAGTGCCCGAGCACGACGCGCACGGACGGCTCACTTTCGTCGCGCAGGAGATCGAAGAAGGCGGGCATCAGCTCGCGCACGGCTTCGCTACGCGGCGGCACATGCATCGACTGGCGAATGAAAACTGGGCCGTTTCGATAGCCCGCAAGGTCTGCAGGTTTCAGGATGCCCGCCGTCACGCTGGGAGCAAACATTTCCCGATACCAAGTGCCGTGATCGGCCTGCGCTGCTTCGCCTGCGTTTCCTCCCTGCAATATCCGATCGAGCGTGTCCTTGACTTTCTGGAAGGCCTGCCAGTAACCGCGCGCCGCAAGTGCATCCTGATGCTCGCGGTCTGTGTCCTTGTCAGGGCTCCAGTTGCCGGATCGGACGCGCTCGATCAGTTCAGCGCTGACCCTGTATCCCTCGATCGAGAGTGAGTTGTAGGCATCGGTTGCATAGGCATCTTCGACCTTGTTCAGATAGGCGGCGACATCGCGAGGCAGACCCGGCGCGGGCGGGAAGCGCTCCAGCACTGTTCCTCGCATCTCGGCCCACGACATACGCAGGCGGTTGCCAACGGGCGATGTCTCCCGCTGTCCGATAGCGATGGGCGGTCGGTCGGCGAATGGATCGGTCTCGTTGACCGTATAGCCCGCTGCCCTCATCGTCGCGGTGATCGACTCCGCGATCTGGTCGCGCCCGATGTTGCGGAAAGCCCCTGCAAGTCGTCCCGCAATGCTGCTATGGCCGCCATCGAGTAGGCGGCCAAGCACATCGGAAGCGTCGGCAACCATGGCAAGCGCAGCGCGCATTTCGACGGGGTGCGCCGCGAAATGTCCCGGCGCGCAGGCAATCAGCGCAGCAGGCAAGCGCATCACCCGTAGGCCGTCGATGATCTGAATGTCCCCTGGCTGAGGGACCTCAAGGCGGAGATCAAAAATCGACGTGTCGTGCAGCAGCCCGGTTGGCTTGTTGCCCCCGCGTGTTGCGCGAACGAGAAGTTGGCGCGGAACGTTCCAGTTGCCAGTGTGCAAAGCGATGGAATGCTCTGCACCAAGGCACCAGTCTTGTCCGAAGCGCTCGCTCAGGTAGGCCGCGCAGAACGGCCAGAAGGACGCGTACCAGTCCGTACTCTCGCCCGCAGGGCCAGAGGGCCGGACAGGGATGTACCAGCCCTTCATGACCTCGCGGATGAAGCCGTTCCTGAGCAGGCGCTCGCGATGGACGCGGGACAGGTCGGACGACCGGATCGCGACAGCCTTTGCGTCCTGAAGCGCCTTCAGGGCATCGAGCGACTGAGCGAGCTTGTCGGTGGGCGTTGCCATCTTCTAGGGAATCCTGGCTTGCGGTACTTAGGTTTTTATGTTGTACATGTTCTAGGTTTTGATGTCAAGCGACCTTTAGGTTATTACGCTATGCCTCGGTGTCTTGACAGTTCGGGGGGGATGGGGGAGATCTTGCAGGCAGCGTCTGCAAAACTTGCTCCTCGGGCCAGGCTGCAAATACGCGACGGACGACGCGGTTTGCGCGGCTGATTTCGTTACAGAGGTAACTGAATGTGGATCTCTGTGCCAAATCGATGAAATCCTGGCCTTATTCCGTCGCGCTTTCGCCAGCCGGGCTGTCGCTACGGATTCGACGGGTATTCAGCGGATCATCATCCGCAAGCCGTGCCGCGTCCGCGGCCATCGGCAATGGGGAATCCCCGGGAGCTCCCGAGTGCGTGCCGGCGACGGTGTGTTACCGGCATCGATGCGCCCCCTGCGATCGGGGGGTGGCCGGCCCAAGTGACACTGGGATAACTTGGGGTTGACACTCCTTCCAGGGCGCCTAGTCTGGTTGGACCCCCTCGCGATTCGCGCGTAGCTGCGCCGGGTTGTTTTCCAGGATCTCTCTCGGGGCAGGCATGGAGCCGAATCCGCTGTTCTACAAATCGGTCGTCCCGTTGAACCGGGATCGCCATCGGGATTGGATGGTGGTCGATTCCGAGGACCGCTACGCTTTTGCCCGGGATACGCATGTGATCCCGGCGGTGGTCGACGAGTTCGCCGCCGCGCTGGCGCATCTGCCGATCGTCTTCGCCCCCTCGAAACCCTATCCGACCACGGTCTTCCTGGTCGGCGTCAGGCCGTCGCGCAACCTGCTGGTCGACGACGATGGCCGCTGGAAGGGCGGCTACATCCCGGCCTTCCTGCGGCGCTACCCGTTCATGCGCGGCGAGGTCGCCGGCGGCAACGCGGTCACCTGCATCGACGAGCACAGCGAACTGCTCGGCCGCTCCGCCGGCCAGCGCCTGTTCGACGCCGATGGCAAGGAAACGCCGCTGCTCATGAGCACCATCGACCTGGTCGACAAGTATTTCGTCGCGGCCAGGCGGACCGACGCCTTCCTGGCGGCGATCCACGAACTCCAGCTGCTGCGCCAGGTCACGATCGAGACCAGCGTCGGCCAGGCCAGCAGTTCGGTGATCCACGGCTTCATGACCGTCGACGAGCAAAGGCTCGCCACGCTGGGCGCGGACGCGCTGTTGCGACTGCGCGATGGAGGGTTCCTGGCGCCGATCTACGCGCACCTGTTCAGCCTGCGCTCGGTGGACCTGCTGCGCAAGGCTCTGGTCGAGGCCGCCGGCGAGGTGGAGATCGATGGGACGAAGGGCCCTGTAGACGGCGAGGCGGATGGATCCCGCAGCGCGGCGCTCGATGCCGCGGCGGGCTCCTGAGCGAACTCGGACAACAGCAACATCCGACAACAGCAACATCCGACCGCGGCGAAGCTCGCGGCGGGGCAGGCGCAGAGCCAACGGGCGGCGTGAGCGCCCGGCAGAACGGGGGGAGGCAGCATGCGGACGGCAGACAACAGGCGCTCGGCCGTGGCGCGGGTACGCGTGACGCGACACGGCGCGCAAGTCCGCGTCGCCCGGCCCGAGCGCGCGGCTACGCACTCGCGGTCGCAGCAGCAGGCTGCCGTGCTCGTGCCGGCGGCGCTGGCGGTCGCGCTGGCGATGGGTTTCTCCACGCCGGCGTGGGCCGGCGCGCCGGTGATCGCGCCCGCCGCGGGCAACGCCATCGTCCCCGACGGACGCACGCAGACCATCGTCTCCCAGGTCGCGCCGAACGTCACCGACATCGCCACCCGCACGATCAGCGCGGGCATCGGCTACAACAGCTTCAGCCGCTTCGTCGTCGGGCGCGGCAATGACGTCAACATGCTGCTGCCGGGGGGCACGAGCCGGCTGGTCAACATCGTCACCGGCGGTCCCGTCGACATCGAAGGGGTGCTCAGGTCCTACAAGGACGGCGCGCTGGGCGGCAACGTGGTGTTCGCCGATTCGCAGGGCCTGATCGTCGGGCGCAGCGGCGTCGTCGACGTCGGCGGCTTCACCGTCGTGACTCCCACGTCCGAGGTGCTCGACCGTCTGATCGGCGCATCGGGCAAGGTGGACGACGCGCTGTCGCGGCGCATGCTCGCCGGCGACGTGCCGCTGTCCAGCGACGGATCCGTGGTCATCGACGGCAAGGTGCTGGCGCAGCATGGCGTGGCGATCTTCGCGCACGACGTGCTGGTCGGCGCGACGCCGCCGGGCGGTCAGGCCGCGGCGCAGCACGCGGCGCTGTTCCAGTCGACGGTGAACACCAGCGGGCTGGTGCAGGGGGCCGCGATCGTCGCCCGCGGCGGCAGCATCGAGATCGTCGCCGCGCACGATGCGACGGTCGACGGCACGCTGAGCGCCGACGCGTCGAGCGGCGGCGCCGGCAGCGTGAGCATTTCCGCGGGCCACGACGTGCATGTCGGCGCGCACATTTCCACCGACGGCGCGCCCGGAACGGGCGCGGGCAGCATCTCCATCCGCTCCGGGCGCGACATCGACGTGGCGGCCACGGCGGTGCTCAGCGCCGCGGGTGTCGGCGCCGGCTCCGACGGCGGTCACGTCTCCATCAAGGCGGGCCGCAACCTCGACGTCGCCGACGGCGCGACCCTGCACGCGCAGGCCGGCTCCAGCGGCAACGCCGGGGAAATCGAACTGTCGGCCAAGGACAAGGCGACGCTGGGAAGGCTCAACCTCGACCTCGGCGCGGCCCACGGCCAGGCCGGTCTGCTGCTGGTCGACCCGACCGACCTGATCGTCGACAACACCAACGACAGCACCTACACCACCGGCGGCGGGTCGGTCCAGCTCATCGCGTCGAACTCGATCACCATCGACGGCACGGGGGTCATCAACACCGAGGCGTCCGGCGGGGCGTCCGGCGGCAACATCGAGCTCGACGCGCCGTCGATCAGCATCCTGGGCGGCGCGCAGCTGCTCGCCGGAACCGGCGCGAACGCCGGCACCATCACGCTGAACGCCCAGGCGACCGCGACCACCGCGGCGCAGATCGATATCGGTGGGAGCAGCGGGCCGTCCGCGGTGCTGCAGGGCGGGAACATCATGCTCGAGGCCACGTCGGACGTGGCGCAGTCATACGACCACGCGACGATCACCATCCAGGACGCGAAGCTCACGGCCAGCGGCACGCTGAGCGCCATCGCCACCGCGACCGGCGGAACCCAGCTCAACGCGGTCGCCGCGGCCGGCTCGGCCGACGTGCTCGCGTCGGTGAAGATCATCGGGGCTTCCAACGTCACGTCCGCGGGAGCGATGACCCTGAGCTCGAGCGCGACCAGCACGGTCGCCGCGACCGGCGCGATCCCCGCGTCGCTGTCGTTGCCTGCCGATGCGTCGGTGGCCGTCGACCAGGTCGACAGCGTGAGCACGGTGGAGATCGGCGGCAGCTCGTCGGTCAGCACCACCGGCACGAACCAGGCACTGGCGCTGGACGCGACCAACCACGTGACGTCGAATGTCGTCGCCGACGCATCGGGAGCCTCGGCCGGCGCCAGCGTCGCCGTGAACATCGTGAAGGTGCAGACCTCGTCGAGCATCGACGGCAGCGCCAAGGTCGACTCGACGGGCAAGCTGCAGCTCTCCGGCACGACCACGGTTGCGATGAGCACGTCGGCGAAGGCCTCGCAGGGCGGTGCGTCGTCGACCGCCGGCTCCGGCAGCGCCGCGTCGCAATACCTGTCCGATCCGCGTTTCGCGCCGGATCTCGGAACCACCGACGGCGCGGTGACGGGCGCGGCCGCGCTGTCCATCAGCGATCTCGCTTCGTCCACCACGGTGGGCATGTCGTCGACCACGCAGGCCACGGCCGGGGGCCAGCTCCAGCTGCAGGCACAGGCCGCGAACGCCGCGTCGTCCATCGCCGACGGATCGGCGGTCGGCAGCGGTTCGGGACAGCTCGGCATCGGCGCCGCGGTGGCGCTGAACTTGGACCATGTGTCGGATGATGCGACGCTGGCGCAGGACGTGAACGCCGGCAGCCTCGACGTCTCCGCGCAGATGACCGGCGGCATCGCCGCCAACAGTTTCATCACGAGCGCGACGGCCGGGGCCGGCGCGTCCGACGTCGGCGTCGCCGGCGCACTCGCGACCAACCTGCTGGACAGCGAGGCAGTGGCGCAGGTGGCATCGGGGTCGGTGCAGATCACGGGCGGCGGATCGGTGAACGTGGGCTCGGACGACCTGACGTCGAGCAGCGTGTCGGCGCTGCCGGCGGGTGCGGGTGCGAGCGGGGGCTCGGTGGGGGTGGGCGCTTCGGTGGCGCTGAACATCGTGGCCACGCGCTCGGATGCGCAGCTGGCCGACGGGACGTCGCTGACGGGGGCCGGGGCGGTGACGCTGCAGGCCGACGGCACGCACGTGGTGAGCACGCAGGCCGACCAGGGGGCGGCGGGCGGAGTGGCGGTGACGCCGGTGGTGGCGCTGTCGCTGGTCAATGACCAGACGCAGGCGACGATCGGGGCGTTGACGGGAGGGCTGCAGGCCGGCGGCGCGGTGCAGGTGAGCGCATCGCAGACGGCCACCGAGGCCACCGAGGCCAGCGGCAGCGCGGCCGGCGGCAAGGCGGCGGTGGGTGCTGCGCTGGCGGTGTCGGTGATCAATGACTCGGTGCTGGCGACGACGTCGACGAGCGTGGACGCGGGCGGCGCGGTGGACTTCGCGGCCAGCGGGGTGTCGCTGAGCGTGGCCAGCGCGACGGCCAGCGCCAGCGGGGGCAACCAGGCGACGAGCAGCGGCTCGGCGCCGTCGGGAGAGGACTCGAGCGTCGACGCGAAGATCCAGAAGCAGTCGAACTCGGCGCAGGGCAAGGCGAAGTCTGCCGGGGTGGGGGATTCGTCGCAGCAGTCGGCCGACAGCACGTCGTCGGGCAGCGAGAACGGCAAGGGCTCGACCAGCGAGGGCTCGGTGGCGGTGGCCGCGGCGATCGCGGTGGACGTGGCGAACTCGACGGTGCAGGCCTACGTGCCTGCGGCGGTGGGGGTGACGGCGGCCGACGGGCTGGGCGTGACCGCGGTGTCGAACATGGATGCGCGCACGATCGCCGACGGCAGCCAGGTGGCTGGCGGGGGCACGTCGGTGGGGATCGGGGCGGCGGTGGCGATCACGCTGGCGCACCAGGTCAACGACGCGACGCTGGGTTCGTCGACGGCGCTGTCGACGGCGCCGACGACGGGCACGCTGACGGCGGGGGATTACCAGGCGGGCTCGCTGACGGTGACGGCGCTGCAGACGGACCAGGGGGTGGCGTCGCCGGCGGTGCCGGGCTCGACGTCGCCGGGGCCGACGACGGTGGACGCGACGGTGGGCACGCAAAGCGGACGCGAGGACCTGTACTCGGCGCAGGCCACGTCGGGGGCCGGGGCGTCGAAGGTGGGCCTTGCCGGGTCGCTGGCGGTGAACGTGATCCACAGCGACAGCAGCGCGACGGTCACCGGCGCGGCCGACGTGACCATCGGCGGCGGCGCGGTGAACCTCGGCGCGGCCGACCTGATGAGCGCCGACGCGACGGCGTTGCCGACGGGCAAGGGGGCCAGCGGAGGCAAGCTCGGGGTCGGCGCGTCGGTCGCGCTGAACACGATCACCGAGAACAGCCAGGCCTCGATCGACGACGGCGCGACCCTGAACGGCACGCTGGGCTCGCTGAACGTCGCGGCGAATTCGCTGACCGACACCGCGAGTACCGCGCAGGCCGGCGCGGCCGGCGGCGTCGCGGTCGACGCCGTGGTGGCGATGTCCATCCTCGACGAGACCACGCAGGCCAGCGTCGGCTCGGGTGATTCGTTCACGACCAGCGGCGATGTCGGCATCGAGGCCGCCAGCAGCGGCACCAACACCGCGAGTGCCGACGCGTCGGTCAACGGCTCCGGCAGCAGCGTGGCAGTCGGCGGCTCGGTGGCGGTGATCACCGGGCCCGGAATCCTCGGCGCCACCGGCGGCGGCAGCGCGATCACGTCGCAGACCACCGCGAGCCTGAACCGCGACGGGGTCATCGGCGGCAACCTGCAGATCACCGCGTCGTCGGACCGGACCTACGACGCCGAATCGACGGCCTCGGTCAGCGGCAACCAGTTCAGCAGCGCGATGCAGAACGGCAACGACTCGACCTCGGGAGGAGGGTCGGTGGCCAGCGGCGACACGCTGAACACCTCGCAGGCGCAGGACGCGATGAGCAAGGGCTCCAGCGACTCGAGCCAGACGCAGGGCAAGGCCAGCGGCAACTCGAGCAGCCAGGGCAAGGTCTCGGTCGCCGCGGCGGTCGGCGCGGTGATCGCCGGCGACCAGGTCAGCGCCGGCATCGGCGGCGGCACGTCGACCGCGCAGCGCAGCGTGTCGACCGGCGGCAGCGTGCAGGTGAGCGCGACCAACCAGGGCGACGTGTTCACCGAAGGCAACGGCGCGACCGACACCAGCTCGAAGGTCGGCATCGGCGTCGGCGTCGCGCTGAGCGTGGTCGACAACGGCACGTCGGCGAACATCGGCAGCTACACCACGCTGCATACGCCGGGCGCGGTGTCGGTGCACGCGACGTCGACCGAGAACCAGGACGCGGCATTCACGGACGGCCGCGTCGCCGCGGTGGCGATGTCGGGCGCGTCGGCCGGCAAGGTCGCGGTGGCCGGCGCCATCGCGGTGGCCGTGTCGACCTCGTCGACCACGGCGGGTGTCGGCGATTACGTGACCATCTCCGATGCCTCCGGCGGGGCCTCGGGCGCGCTGTCGGTGCAGGCCGACAACACCAGCAGCTGGGGCGTCAACGCGTGGAGCGGCAGCAAGTCGAACCAGGGCGTGGGCATCGGCGCGTCGATCGCCGCGGTGATCTCCACCGACACCTATTCCGCCACGCTGGGCCAGCACGACAACGTCGACGCCGCCGGGGTCACCGTCAGCGCGACCAACGAGAAGGTCGACAACCCGCTGAGCGCCGTCACCACGCTGGCCGGCGACGTGTCCAGCGATGCCAGCTCCGATTCGTCGAGTTTCGGCGGCAACCTGCAAAGCGACGCGGCAGCGGTGCAGAGCCAGCTCAAGACCCTGGCCGGCACCGCGCTGCAGGATGCGCTGCTGGGCCAGAACAACTACCTCGCCGAGGTCGGCGCGGGTGCCGCGTCGGGCGGCAGCGCGGCGATCTCCGGCGGTTTCGCGGTCGAGGTGATCGACAACCAGGTCACCGCGTCGGTCGGCAGCGACACCACCATCCATGCGGGCGGCGGCGTCTCGGTGCAGGCGCAGGACGACACCGCGTCGAAGACCCTGGTCGGCAGTCTGGCAGCGTCCAGCGGCAGCGCCGGTGTCGGCGTCGACGGTGCCTTCCTCTACGACGACAGTTCGATCCAGGCCAGCCTGGACAGCGGCGTGAACATCGCGTCGTCGACCTCGGTGAACGTCGACGCCGGGTCGACGCAGTCGGTCGACCTGTTCGAGCTCAGCGCGGGCGCCGCCGACGAGGCCGGCGTGGCCGGGGTCATCGGCGTCATCACGTCGCAGCGCAACGCCACGGCGACGATCGGCGACGGCAGCTCGATCACCTCCAGCGGCGCGGTCGGCGTGTCGGCGAGCAACGACGTGTCGGACCTCAACATCGGCGGCAGCATCGGCGTGGGCGGTTCGGCCGGGATCGGCGCGACCCTGATCTCCACGATCATCGACGGGGGTGCGTCGGCCACCGTCGATTCCAGCCAGAGCACGCCGACCACCATCGACGCGGCTTCGCTGGACGTCAACGCCGGCACCTCGGAGAACCTGATCAACGTCGCGGTCGCCGGGTCCGCGGCAGGCGACGTCGCGATCTCCGGCGCGGCGACGCCGCTGGTCGAGCAGATCGGCACCAGCGCCGGCATCGGCCCGTACGCGAGCGTGCACACCAGCGGCGCGGTGCAGGTGGAGGCCACCGACCAGTCCCAGGTGGTCAACGTCGGCGGCGCGGTCGGCGGCGCGGGCAGCGTCGGCGTCGGGCTCACCGGCGCCGCCAGCGATTTCACCAACACGATCAGCGCGGCAATCGGCTCGAACTCGACGGTCGACGCCGGGTCGGTCGAGGTGCAGGCCGGCGGCTCGGTGCTCGCCGACAACATCGTCGTGGCCGGCGCGGTCGGCGGCGACGTCGGCGCGTCGGGCGTGCTGAGCCCGGTGACCGAGCAGGAGAGCGTCACCGCGTCGATCGGTCCTGACAGCGCGATCACGACCACCGACGCCGCCACCGGCTTCGTCGACGTGCTGGCCAACGCCAGCACGCAGGTGTTCAACATCGGCGGCGCGGTCGGCGGCGGCGCGGTCGGGGTCGGCGGCTCGGCCGCGGCGACGGTGCTCACCGACACCACGCGCGCGAGCGTCGGCGACGGCTCGGTGGTCAATGCCGTCGGCGCGGTCGAAGTGGCGGCGGACGACACCGAGAACGTGTCCACCGCGGTGGTCAGCGGCGCGGCGGGAGGCGTCGGCGTGGCCGTGGCGCTGGCGTCGAGCGACATCGTCGACACCACCGAGGCCTACATCGGCTACGGTGCCATGGTCGATGCGAACTCGGTCGACGTCGGCGCCAGCGACGACACGACCATCGATGACATCGCCGGCTCGGCTGCCGGCGGCGGGACCGGAGTCAGCGCCGGCGCCGACGTGGTCGTGCTGGTCAAGCACACGCACGCGTGGATCGGCGAGGAATCGCCTGGCGGCAGCGGCGCGGCGGCGACCGTCGACGCCACCGGCGGCGACGTCACGGTCGGCGCCAGCAGCGGCGAGAGCGTCACTTCGACGGTGGCCGGGGCCGCCATCGGCGGCGACGCCGGCGCGGCCGGCGCGGTGCAGACCTACGTGCTCACCGGCGACACCCAGGCCGGCATCGGCGCCGGCGACACCGTCAGCGCCTACGGCAACGTTGCCGTGCTGGCCTCGGACACCGACAGCCTGAACGCGCTGGTCGGCGGCGGTGCGCTCGGCGGGGCGGCCGGAATCGGCGCGTCGATCGGCGTGTCGGTGGTGCAGCAGACCACGCTGGCCGGAATCGGCAGCGACGCGGTGGTCAGCGCGCTCGGCCACGGCAACGCGCAGATCCTCACGTCCGGGTTCAGCGGAGAGTTCTCGAACCACCAGAGCGACATCAACGCGACCACCGCGTCCGAAGCGGGTAGCGAAGGCAACAACCTGACGCTGCACCCGCGCACCGCGAGCCCCGTCACGCGCGGCGTGCACGGCGTGCTGGTCAACGCCTCGGCCAGCGGCGCGATCGACGCGATCGCGGTCAGCGGCGCGGTCGGCGGCGCGGTGGGCGCGGCGATCTCCGGCTCGGTGCCGGTGGTCATCAGCGACACCGAGGCGAGCATCGGCAGCGGCGCGACCATCAACGGCTCGGGTACGCCGGCTGCCGCGCAATCGGTCGCGGTGGCGGCCGCCAGCGACCTGTACGTGCGCGGCATCACCGGCGCGCTCGGCGGCGGCGGCGCCGTGGGCATCGGCGCCGGCCTGCTGACCAACGTCATCGACAACACGACCAAGGCCTTCATCGACTCCGGCGCCACGGTGTCGGCGGCGTCGAATGTCGACGTCACCGCGAACGCGAGCGAGGACTTCGGGGGCGTCGCGGCCAGCGCGGGGCTCGGCGGCACCGTGGGCGTCGCCGGCGGCGCGACCGTGCTCGCACTGGACGACACCACCTACGCGACCATCGACGGCAGTGTCGACGCCGGCGGCAGCGTGGTCGTCGCGGCCGACGACCAGACCCGCGTCGCGCTGACCGCAGGCTCGCTGGGGCTCGGCATCACCGGCGTCGGAGTCGGCGCGGGAATCGGCGTCGCGGTGCTGATCAAGGACACCGAGGCCACCGTCGGCCAGTCGGCGGTGATCAACGCCGGCGGCAACGGCAGCGACGCCGCGTTCGGGCTGTACACGTCGGGAACCTCGTCCGCGACGACCCCCGGGCAGGGCCTGCTGGTGTCGGCCGACTCGGGCCAGAGCATCGACTCGAGCGCGCTGGCCGGCGCCGGCGGCGCCTTCGCCGGGGTCGCCGGCGCGGTGGGGGTGCAGGCGGTGCTGACCACGACGCTGGCGTCGATCGACGGCGGGGCGCAGATCGACACCAGCAGCGCCGGCGCGAGCAGCAACCAGAACGTGGACGTGGTCGCGCGCGACAGCACCGCAATGGCGGACAGCGCGGGCGCGGCCGGCGTCGGATTCGCCGGCGTCGGCGGCGCGGTCAACGTCGCGGTGCTGACCAGCGACACCGCGGCGTCGATCGGCGACAACGCCACCGTCGATCCGCTCGGCGACGTGTCGGTGGCCGCCTATGCGAACAAGGCGATCAGCTCCAACGTCGAGGGCGTGGCCGGCGGTGTCGTGGGGCTGGGCGCGTCGATCAACGTGCTGGCGATCGCCAACGGCACCGATGCCAGCAAGGCCAAGGGCTCGGACAGCCAGACCATCGGCTCGCTCACGAGCACCTCGGGCGGGCAGTCGGCCGGCGGCAACGCCGACTCGGCGATGCACAACAACAGCATCGGCAGCCAGTACCTGTCGTCGTCGAGCAACTCCAGCGTGACCTCGGCGAGCACGTCGGCGCAGAACGCGCAGGACAGCGCCAGCGCGTCGTCGGTGCTCGACGGCAACGGCGCGTCGGGCACCTCGGCGAGCATCGGCAACGCCACGGTGCACGCCGGCGGCAGCATTTCGGTGGACTCGCAGGACACCGTGTCGGTGGCCGCCAACTCGGGGGCGGCGGCGTTCGGCGTGGTCGGCATCGGCGCCGGCGTCGGCGTCGCCGTCGACACCGCCGACAACACCGCCAGCATCGCCGGCACGTCGACGCTGAGCGGCAGCAGCATCAGCGTCGACGCGACGAGCACCCACAGCATCGGAGAGACCAGTGTTGCCGGCGCCGCCGGGCTGCTGGCGGGAGCCGACGCGGTGGTCGCCTATTCCTCCGACACCTCGCAGACCAGCGCCTACGTGCAGGGCTCGACCCTGCATGCAGGCGGGAGCATCGGCGTGAGCGCGACGTCCACGCGCAACCTGCAATCGACCGGCGCCGGAGCCGCGATCGCCGGCAGCGTGGCGGCCGGCGCGTCGGTGGCCATCGCCAACGTCGGCGGCAGCGTGCAGGCCTACGCTGACAACGCGACCTTCGGCACGCTCGCGTCGCCGGTCGGCGAGGTCGACATCGGCGCGACCTCCTACGACAGCGCGCAGACCCAGTCGGTCGCGCTGTCCGCGGGCATCGGCATCGCGCTCGATGGATCGGTGGCCACGTCCACCGTGTCGCCGGGCGTTTCCACGTATTTCGACGGCGGCAGCATCGTCGGCGCGTCCGCGGTGAACATCGACGGCGAGGCCGACAACGCGGCCACGGCCACCGCCACCGGCGGCAGCATCGCCATCGTCGGCTCGGCCGGCGCGTCGGTGGCGACGGCGACCGCGGCGCCGGACGTCACCGCCGACATCAGCGGCTCGTCGATCCAGGCCGCGTCGCTGGCCCTGCACGCCGAGGTCGGGCAGAGCCACAGCGTGCCCAGCGGCGTCACCGCGACGGCGTCGGGGATGTCCGGCGCGGCCTTCGTCGGCGCCAATGCGTCGTCGGCGAGCGCGAACAACAACGCGCAGGCGATCGCGTCGGCCGAGAACAGCGGTCTGGACGTCAGCGGCGCCATCGACGTCCAGGGCCTGCTGAACTCCGACCAGAACGCCTCGTCGACCGGCGTGGCCATCGGCGGCCTGCTGGCGCTGGGAGCCGACCTCGCCAGCGCCGGCTCCGACACGACGACCAGGGCCACCTTCAACGACATGGGCGCGGTACACGCCGGCCAGCTCACGCTGAACGCCGACGGCACCGACGGCAACTTCGCCAACGCCACCGCCGGCAGCGGTGGTGCCATCGCGGGCGCCGCGGCGGTCGCCACCACCTCGTCGCAGGGCCAGACCGTCGCCAGCATCGGCAACGACACGGCCAATCCGGTGATTCCCGGCAACTACGACGTGCACGACGGCGCGGTGAGCATCACCGCGACCCACGCGGCGAACTTCGGCGGCTGGGTCGACAGCACCAACGCGGCGGTGGTCGGCGCCAGCGGCGCCGAGCTGAACAACACCGTCGACAGCGTCGTCTCCGCCGCGCTCGGCCCGTCGATCCAGGTGCTGGCGACGGACTTCACGCTCGACGCGAAGAACTACGCGACCAAGCTGTTCCGCAACGAAGGCAGCTACGACCCCGCCTACAACCCCGACCTGGGAGGCTGGGACGTCAACTCCGGCTCGGGCGGGCTGATCAACGCGCCGGCCGCGTCGAGCAGCACCGACGTCACGCTGGCCACCACGGCGACGGTCGGCGACGGATCGAGCGTGCACCTGCTGCCGCCGCTGTCCGCGGGCCAGGTGTCCACGCTGTTCATCGAGGCGTACAACGACGCGGTGGTGCAGCAGCGCGTGCAGATGAACTCCGGCGGCGCCGTGGCGCTGGCCGCGGTCTCCGACAGCATCGACGTCAACGACACGGCCACCGTGTCCATCGGCAACCAGAGCACGCTGCTGGTCGACATCGGCGACGTGGAGATCGGAGCCTGGGGCAACGCCAACCTCTACGCCATCGGCGTCGCGACCACCTACGGCGCGGCCGGCGCGCCGACCGGATCGGCGCATGTCGACTACACCGGAACCGACCTCGTGTCGGTGGGCACCAACGCCGAGGTGCAGGCCACCGACGGCATCGACCCGCTGGACGGATCGGCGCCCAGCAACGGCACGGTGACCATCGCGGCGGGCGACAGCCCCACCGACGTGCAGCAGACGCTGAGCGCGTATTCGGAAATCGACCTGTACAACAACACGGTGATTCCGATCCCGATCCCGCCGGATCCGCAGTCGAACATCACCAGCAACGCGCTGGTGGTGATCGCCGCCGACCCCAACCAGGTCGTCAGCAGCACCGATCCGTCGCTGGACACCCACTACGGCATCAACGCGGCCGGCAACATCTACCTGTCGGCCGACCAGGGCGCGATGTCGACGACGGCCAACGGCACCGGCACCAACATCTACCTGCAGACCCTGTCGAAGGCGGCGAGCGCGGTCAGCGAGTTCTTCGGCGGCGGCGCCGTCACCTTCAAGATCACCGGCGGCTCGACGTCGCAATCGGGCAGCAGCGCGATCCTCGCCGCCGGCCTGGTCGACACCGGCATCCAGCGCGACAAGTACCTGACCATCAGCTACGCCGGCACGACGCAGCAGGCCGGCGGCACCTGCGACCCCACGGTGTCCGCGTGCCTGGACGCGCCGACCCCCGGCGCGATCGGCTACACGACCACGCAGATCGCCCCCGGCGGCGACATGGTCGCGCGCCTGGCCAAGCTGCAGCAGCTCAAGGCCGAGTACGCGTCGGACCCGATCGCGCAGGGCGCCTACGACAACGAGATCAGCTTCATGGAGACCGAGCTGGTGTCGCTGGGCATGGGAAAGTTCGTCAACGGAACCTTCCAGCTCAACAGCGACGCGCAGGAGCCTCAGAGCGTCGCGCAGCAGAACCTCCCCGTCGACGAGGCCAGCCTGAGCGCGGGCATCGCCAACCTGGGGCTCGCGACCTCGTCGCTGTCCGGTGGCGACGGCCTGTACGCGACGGCGATCGGCAACACGGTGAACGACCCCCAGCACGGCATCATCGCGCTTGCCGACTCGGCCCTGACGACCATCCAGGGCTTCGGCAACTACGCCGGCTACACGGCAGTGCCGACGGGCCAGACGTCGAGCGTCGGCTCGCTGCAGCTCTCCGACGTGGGCACGCAGGAGACCAACCTGAAGAACGAGGCGGCGGCGTTCCAGTCCGACGCCAGCTCCGACTCGACGGCGCAGCAGGACATCACGACGCAGATCGGCGACATCTCGGCCGCGGCAAGCTCGCTCGACACCGCGACCGGAGGCACCGCGAACGCGCAGAACGCGGCGTTCGCGTCGACGCTGGGCACCGCGCAGAGCCGGATCGGCACCGACCTGAACACCATCAACACCAACGTCGGCGACGAAAGCAGTCAGGCGGTGTCGATGAAGACCTCGTTGAACCTGCTGAACAGCGATCTGTCGGGGCTGGCGTACGGCAGCAAGACCTCCAGCGACACCACGGCCTATGGCAAACTCACGTACTACACCGCGCCGACCGGCAACACCTTGGCGCAGGGCGGTGACCTCGGGCTACTGAACAACGCCGTGGTGGACGCGGTGAAGGCCGAGGCCGCGAGCGCCAGCGCCAATTACGCAGCCGAGCAGGCGAGTTACCAGGCCCTCACGGCGGCCGCCACGCAAGACGGCTCGATCGGCCAGTTCGTGTCGCTGCTGACCAACGACGCCACGACGGTGGCCACCGACCTGACCAGCGCCAGCGGCGCCGCATCGGTGCAGCAGATCAACGTCGACCCGACGGTGGCGCGCCTGGGCAACATCAACGCCAACGCGCAGGTGCTGACCTCGAGCGCGCAGGTGCTGAACCCGACGCTGCAGGCGCTGATTCCCGCCGGACTGAGCCTCGGCGCGAACCAGGGCGAGGGCGCGGGCCAGCTGCAGGCGCCGGGGGACGCGTCGATCACCATCACCAACAACACCGCCGACCCGTTGTCGCTGAACGGTCTGACCATTCCCGACTACATCGCCGGCTACGTGCTGTTCAACGGTGCACAGGTCAACAGCGCGCAGGACATCAGCGCAATCAACGCCGGCGGCGCGCAATCGTATTTCGGCAGCGTGGTCACGCGCGCCGACAGCCCGACGCCGTCGATCACCATCCAGAGCAACTACAACCCGAACGACAGCACCTTCTACGCCCCGAGCACTCCGCCGAACGCCCTGTACTACCTGCGCACGCAGATGGTCGCGCCCGACATCACCAACAACGGCGCCATCACCAACTACAACGGTTCGGTGGTCATCGACAGCTCGGCGGGCAACATCTACCAGGACGGCACCATCGACGCGCAGTCGGTCTCGATCACCGCGCATGACGGCGACTACGCGGCCAACTACGTCAACTCGATCTCCAGCGTCGCCGGCGACCCGAGCGCGCAGAACCCGGCGACCAGCAACGCGACCTGCCCGAACGGCATCACGTCTCCGTGCGCCAGCGAGGCCGGGCTGGGGCAGGGCATCATCGCCAACGGCAACGTGTCGATCGCGGCGCGCTACCTCAACATCAACGGACTGATCCAGAGCGGCATCGTCGACAACACGCTGACCATCGCGCCCACCGACCTGCTGACGACCACCAACCTGGCCTCGATCGGCGCCACCGCCTACCAGACCACGTCGAACTACTACGCGAAGAACCCGACTTCCGGCGCACTCATCACATTGAGCACCGATGCGCAGGGCAATTCGCTGTACGTGAACCCGAACAACGGCGCCATCGAGTTCGGCGCCGCATACGCCACCGACTACTACGCCAGCACCGGCGGCAGCGCGTCGAACGACTCCTACGAACTGGTCAGCCCGAACAGCAACATCAACGCCACCTTCGACGCGGCCCACCAGCGCTATACCGTGGATTCGACCGAGGTGCACGGCGGCTACATCCAGCTGTACGGGCAGATCCTCGACACCTCGCCGAACGCAGGCCAGCTGAAGGTGCTCGACGGCTTCGGCAGCATCAGCATCGACAACCAGACCACCGATCCGGTCGTGCTGTCGACCCTGAACACCGGCCCCGACCCGTCTGCGAACGGGCGCGGCACCGCCGGCGTGATCGACATCACCGACGTGCACCTCGACAGCGCCATCAGCCAGCAGGTCGACGTCACGCACACGGTCTACACCTACGACCCGACGGCGCTGGGAGGCCAGGGCGGAGTCATCGAGACCTACCAGACCGGCACGCTGAACGCGGACGGAACCGGCAACTACGGCGCGCTGCACACCGATCCGACGGTTGCCGGGCGCAGCGACAGCTACAACCCGATGGCGGGGCAGCGCTACGTGTTCGCCACGGCGTCGGACAACAACATCACCACGAGCTTCACGACCACGTCGACCGACCTGCTAGGGCTGTCGAGCCTGCAGGTCGCGAGCTACTCGAACGTCAACAACGTTGCGACCACGCCGGGGCCGACCACGCTGCTGCCCAACGGCACCTACATCTCCTCCGACAGCACCGCGACAAGCAGCGACAGCCTGGTCTACGACGGTACCAACGGCATCATCATCGCCAGCACGCCGACGGTCACGAGCGTGCCGAACTCCCAGCTCGAGGGGCAGGGCAGCGAGTCGACGACCACCGACTACCTGACGCAGAGCAAGCTGTCGCAGACCGGCAGCAGCACGAGCTGCGTCTGGTGGACGGCGTGCATCGCGTCCGACACCACCAACACGTACTCCCTGTCGCAGGACTACACGCAGATCGTCACCACGTCGCTGAAGGCCGACTACGCGATCGGCATCAGTTTCACCGGTTCGTCCACCGGCAGCATCCAGGTGGAGTCGGCCGGCAATGTCGTGCTCACCGGCGCGATCGGCAACGCCAACGGCAGCACCAGCATTTCCGCGGGAATGGGCTCTGGCAACCCGACCAGCTCGATCGTGCAGGGTGCGTCGACCGCGCTTGTGCGCTCGACGAGCATCCAGCTCGACGCGTCGGGTTCGATCGGCGGGGTCACCGACACCGCGATCGGCGCGCCGGTCGACGCGCCGATCGCGGTGCAGCTCGGCGGCGGCGCCCTGAGCGCGGTGGCCGGCGGCAACGGCGGCAGCGGCAACCTGTCGATCTCCTCCAGCGGCAACCTGGTCATCGGCAGCGTATCGGCCGACGTGCCCGCAGGGCAGAGCTCGGTCAGCCTGAGCAGCGACCTGGACATCGTCGGAGCCGCCGCGAATTCGCTGGTGCAGGGCGACTACGTCTCGCTGGTCGCGCCCAACGGCCAGATCACCGGCGCCGGCGGCGGCGCGCTGATGGTGGACAGCGGCTTCACCACCGACCAGGCGCTGCGCCCCTTCGGTCCCACGCAAAGCCCCACGCCGTACTACGGGCTGCAGGCGCAGGCCGGCGGCAACATCGACATCGCGGCCGGCCGGTGGGCCGACGACAGCGCCGGCAACCTGCTGCTCGACACGGTCGTGTCTTCGGGAGGCGACGTCACGCTGTCGGCACCGGGGCAGATCCTCGACAACAACCCGGTGCAGACCGTCGACGAGCGTACGCAACAGAACCTGCTGAACTTCTGGCAGTCGCTGGGACTGACCGCGGGCAGCGAGAACACCCTCAGGCAGGAGCAGACCATCGCCGCCTTCGACGCGTCGGTGACCCAGGAGTACGACCAGTACTGGGCGATCCGCGACAGCCAGCCCGGCGGCGGCGCGGTCTACGACCCCAACTTCCAGGTCACGTTGAGCGAGCAGCAGCTGAAGGCGCTGGCCGCGCAGAAGCAGACGCCGGAGCAGATCTCCGCGCTGCAGGCGTCGCAGACCCAGCAATACCACACGCTGAACAGCGAAGTCGGCGGGCTGACCTCGTCGTACGTCGCGGGCTACCAGTACCAGGCCACCGCGGCGCAGCGCGCCAGCCTGACCCAGGGCGCGACGTGGAGCACCGACACGCTGTCCTTCGCGCTGTCGGCCGCGCTGCTCAAGACCGTGACCAACACCAACGACGTCGTCAAGGCGCCGAACGTGTCCGGGCGCACGGTCACGCTCGACGCCGGCACCGGCGTCGGCGAGACCATCCAGAGCGGCGACGGCACGAACAACAGCTTCGGCACGGTGATCGACGCCGGCACCAGGCCGAGCGCGATGACCCAGTCCCAGCAGGTCCAGCTCGCGTCGGCCGAGGCCTCCGACCTGCTGCTGACCGTGCACTACGCCGGCGGCACCGTGCAGGTCCCGCTGGGCACGCCGTACGCGCAGTTGACGGCGACACAGCAGGCCGCGCTGGACGCCGCCGCCAGCGGCCAGGCCTACACCACGGGCAGCTACCTGACCATCCTCACCAAGCGGCCGCTGAACGTGGCGCCGTCGGTCAGCCTGAACGTGGCGGTGAGCAGCCCGCCCAACGGCACGCTGGACGTCGGCGACGCCTACATCGCGTCACTGGGCAGCGTGGCCCTCGGCTCGATCAGCGTGCCGGGCGAGGCGCGCATCAAGGTGGACGGCAGCCTCACGAACGCCGCGAGCTCGGTCATCCGCACCGGCAACATCATCCTCGAAGCCGCCGACGGCACCATCGGCGCGGTCGCCGGCAACGGCACGGCCACCGACCTGGCGCTGTCGCTGCTGCCCGGCGCGAGCATCACCGCGCGCGCCGAGAACGGCGTGTACATCTCGACGCCCGGGGCCGACGCGCTGGTCGATACCATCTACTCCCCCGGCACCGTGTCGCTGCTCGCCGGCGGCTCGATCCTCGACGTCAACCAGGATCAGAGCCTCAACGTGCTGGCCGACCAGGTGCTGCTGGACGCGCAGGCCGGCTCGATCGGCTCGGCCTCCTACCTGTTCAACGTCGGGGTCACGACTCCCAGCGGCGGCATCACCGCCGACGCGGCGACCGCGGGCCAGTCGGTCTGGCTGTACGGCCCGGCGGGCTACGACTTCGTCATCGACGGCGTCGACTCCGGCGGGGCGGTGGAACTGCAGGCTGCCGGCGACTCGACCATCGCCGGCAGCGTCGACGCGCTGTCGCAGGTCTCGCTGAGCGCCGGCGGGCGGCAGGTGATCACCGGCGGCGGCGACGTCAGCGCCGCCACCGGCAACGTGCTGCTCGACGCCGATTCGCTGAAGATGCTCGACGGCGCTCGCATCGACGCCGCCAGCGGCGACGTCGCCATCGACACCACCGGCGACGCGCTGGTCACCGGCGTCAGCAGCGAGAGCTCCGACGCCAACGCGGTGTCGGTGGTCGCCGGTGGGCACATCCTCGCCGGCACCGCGCCCGGGCGCACCGACATCAGCGCGACGACCGCCGGCGCCGGGGTCAGCCTCGACGCGGGGCTGGGAATCGGCGACGAGACCGAGGCCGACACCGAGGCCACCGACGCGACCGGCCAGCCCGCGGGAACCGCGAACCAGATCACCGCGGTGCCGAACCCGCTGATCATCCGGACCGGGCATATCGCGCTGTCGTCGACCAGCGGCAACATCGACGTGACGACGTCGGCCGCGGTGGCGTCGGGAACGATCTCCGCGGCCGACGGGTCGGTCGACGTCTCGGCGCTGCAGGACCTGGGTCTGTCGAGCATCACCGCGCCGCTGGGCGGCGTGACCGTGCAGTCGGCCGGCGCGCTGGACCTCGGCGACGTCGCCAGCGGCGGCACGCAGAACCTGCAGTCGGTGGGCAACCTGGACGCGGGCAGCCTGGTCACCACCGGGCTGCCGGGCGACCCCGGCAACATCGACCTGGTGTCGACCGCCGGCGGCATCGACGTGGGCAACGCCGATTCGCGCAACGGCAGCATCAGCGCCGATGCCTTCGGCGCGGTCAGCTTCGGCGCGCTGGCCAGCAAGGGTCCGCTGAGCATCAGCTCGCAGACCGCCATCGATCTGCCGGCGATCTCCATCGGCTCGGGCTCGGCCTTCGGCGCGCCGGTTATCCGGATCGCCACCATCACGCCGTCGCCGGGAACCGCGGCGCCGTTCGAGCTCGACCTGGGCGGGGCCGACGGCGGCGTCGGGCTGTACGCCAGCGTGGCCATCGACACGACGATGCCGGTGGTGATCGGCAGCCTGCGCGAGACCGACGCGTTCATCTCGTCGCCGTCGCCGGTGTTCGCGATCGACAGCGGCTACATCCTCCACAACATGCTGCTGGTGCTGCCGGACGAGACCATCAACCTCAGCGGCGTGTCGCCGCGGCCGGTGGATCCGAAGTTCGTCGGACTGTTCGATCCCGGCTACGTGTTCAGGCTCACGCAGATCGGCTACCACACCAGCTCGAACGCGTTTTTCGTCAACGACACGCACACCTCCGAAATCGCCTACCTGCTGGGCGGCGGAGCGTTGCTGAACCAGAACTTCGTGGAGGATTTCGTGCGTGCAGCGCTGAACGGCGACACCGACCCCCTGGAGCCGTACCGCAGGTCCGGCATGGAAACCTGGGTCGTGCCGCTGCGCGCGCCCGTCGACTACGGCATGCGCTATGGCATCGAATGGCCGCAGCAACCGGCGGTCGGCACCGGCCACGGCAAGCTGGGCCTGAGCCGCCGCGACGGCAAGCTCCACCTGTCGAGGCTTTGACGCGATGCGCCCGACGACCTCGCAGTGCCTCGTCACCGCGTTCGCGCTGGCCTGTTCGGCCGGCGCGGCGCAGGCCGCCACGGCCCCGGTCTCGCCGACCCTCAACCCGGGCCTGATCAACAAGCAGGGCCAGCGCAACCTGAACCGCCTCGAGCAGGGCAACGGCCTGCCGACGCCCCCGCCGGTGGTGAAGAGCCCCGCGAAGCCCGCGTCGGCGCCGGCGGCGAAGGGGCCGTCGTTCCTGCTGCGCGGCGTGCGGGTCGACGTCACGCCGTTCCTGTCGCGCAGCGAGATCGACGCGATCACGTCGCGCTACGTCGGCAGGACGGCGAATTTCGGCACCCTGCAGCGCATCGTGGACCAGCTCAACCAGTTGCTCACGAGCAAGCGCGAGGTCACCGCGTCGGCCTACCTGCCGCCGCAGACCATCCGCAAGGGGGTCGTGCACGTCGCGATCCTGCAGGGGCGGCTGGGCGCGCTCGACGTGACCGGCAACCGGGCGCTGTCGGCGTCGTTCGTGCGCTCGTACGTCCATGTGCAGCCGCACCAGATCGTCGACCTGCCGCAGGTCGCCACCGACCTGGCGCGCTTCAACGACACCGGACTCGCGCGCATCCAGGCCATTGTGCGCCCCGGCTCGCAGTTCGGACTCACCGACATCCGGCTCGCGGTGACCGAACCGCCGCGCAACCTGCTGCAGGTGTTCGCCGACAACCAGGGCGTGTCGGCGGTCGGGCGCGACGAGGTCGGCGTGCTGTACCAGCGCTACGCGCCCGCCGGCATCGACGACCGGCTGACCCTGTACGCGCTCAAGTCCCAGGGCGACGAGATGGGCAGCCTGGCCTACGACCTGCCGATCGACACGACGGGCGGGCGTGCCGGCTTCAGCCTGACCTCGGGAAACATCCGCGACGTCTCGGGCATCTACCAGTCGCTCGGCGTCTCGGGCTGGTCCAACAGCGTCGCCGCCAACGTCGCGCAGCCGCTGTACGTCGGGCAGAACTGGATCTGGCTGGGCACCGGATCGCTGGCCTACGAGGTGTCCAAGTCCTTCGAGCTCGACACGATGGTCGTGTCGGACGCGGCGAAGGTCGAGACCGTCGGGCTCAAGCTCGGCTACAGCGCGCCCCGCCTGAGCGCGGGCGGCACGCTGAATACAAGCTTCGTGCAGTCGCATAGTCAGGTGTCGGAGCAGAACACCGACTTCGCGCTGTTCGGTGGAACCTTCTACCTGCGCGACCAGCTACCCAGGCGCTTTGTCGGAGTCGTCTCCGGAGCCTGGCAGGTGTCGACCCAGCAATTCATCCCCGGCGGCCAGCTGTTCCAGGTCGGTGGCCCGACCACGGTGCGCGGATATTCGTCCAACGCGCTGGCCGGCCCCAGCGGCTACTACGCGAACTTCGAACTGCACCATCCGCTGCGCATCCCGGCGTACGGGCGCTTCGCCGGAGCCCATCTCGACGGCTTCGTGTTCCTCGACCAGGGCGGCGTGTTCAACCACTATCCGCACTACCAGGACCTGCGCTCGGTCGGCGGCGGGTTCTCGTGGGGGGTGTCGAAGGGCGTGGTCGCGAACCTGTCGATCGGCTTCCCGATCCAGTCCACGCTGTACGGCCAGCCCGGGTCCGAGGTGTATTTCAGCCTGGTCGCCCGGCTGATCTGATCCTTCGGGACGAGGTCGCGCGTGCTTCAGGCCTTGGGCGCGCGTCGCCGGGCGCGCACCACGCCGTAGATCAGGTAGCCCGAGATCAGCACGAACAGCGCCGCCAGCGCGGCCTGGCCGTAGCCGGCGAAGCCCTTCGGGTTCTTCCAGCGCTCGTGCAGCACCTTGTCGGCGAAGGCCTGCACCTGCGGCCCGGGGGCGAAGCTCAGCGTGGGGTCGAGGTTGCGTGCGCGCTCCAGTTCCTTCTCGGCGAGAGGCCATTTGCCTTCCGCCCCGAGCAGTCGTGCATCCTCGTAATGCGCCAGCGCCGAGCGCGGCTGCGCCGCCAGCACCTGGGCCATCGCGTGGTCGGCCTGCACCAGGTGCCCGTCGTGCATCAACTGCGTCACCTGGTCCAGCGTGGCCGCCTGCGCGGCGCCCAGGCTCAGCAGCAGGGCCAGGAACAGGAACAGCGGGGCGCGCAGCCGTGGTGGGACGATCGACATGGAGGCGGTAGGGGTTGGTGGGGAACGAACCCTGCGACCTTACTACACAATGCCGCCGCGCGGTGTGCTTGGACGGCGCGCGCCGCCTGGCCCCGGTAGGGTCTCGCGCACGAACAGCATCGCCGTCGGCAACCCGACTCCGATAGAACGACATCTTCCAGCGCGTGCCCTCGACCCGCCCGGCGCGGCCGAGGCCGGGATGGTCGATCAGTCTGGCGGCACAGGCGGCGAACAGTTCGTCGAGGGCAAGAGCTGCCGCGGGATTGTCTGCCTCGACATGCTCATAGATCGCCTCGCGGTCCGCGATGGCCTGGGGAGTCCATCGCAGCTCCATCAACGAGAAGGCTCGAGTCGTCGCCGGGTCGCTGCTCGGCGCGCGGCAAACCGCGCCTCGACTTGATCATCGGGCGTCAGTCGCCCGGCGTTCGCGGAATCGAGGCCAGCTTGAACCTGGTGGCGAAACCACGCATCGTGCGCGGCGGCGTCTTGCTGCTGCCGGACAAACTCACGCATGAAATCCCGCAGCAACTGCGCACCGGTGCGATCGCGTTCCTTGGCTGCCAGCGTGAATTGCTTCTTCAAGTCGTCGTCGACTCTGAAGGTGAAGGTCGCTTCGCTCATCCCCTGGCCCTCGTGTGTTACGTGATGCGTGCACTGTAGCACCCAGCCCCATTCTGCGCGCTGTCACCATGAGCAAATCATGGAGACAGTGGGGCACGCGCATCGGCTCCTGGCCGGTTGCAGGCGCCGGCAACACCAAGGTTTCCGTCGGCGGCAACACGTTGCCGCGACCTTATTGGGCATGAACAGCAGGCTCGACCGCGCTGGCAGCAGGGGCTTGACCCCTGGGCGGCTCGAAGGTTTATCGTGTCGAGCGTGCCGCGTGCCGCGTGCCCCGTGTCCACGTGCCTTCGGCCGCCCGCCCTCGAGTTCGACCCGGAGATCCCCGCGATGAGTTCACCGCTGTCCCTGAAGCTGCGCATCGACGGCATGGACTGTGCATCGTGCGCGCTGAAGATCGAGAACGCGATGAAGCGCCTGCCCGGGGTGTCGGACATCGACGTCAGCTTCGCGCGTCGCAGCCTGAGCCTGCGGCTCGACGAGGACCGCACCGGCGTGGGTGCGGTCGAGCGGCAGGTGCGCGCGCTGGGTTTCACGCCGGTGGCGCTCGACGCAGCAGCGCCTGCGGGCGCTGCTGCCGCCGCCGGCGGCGCCGCTCCGGCGCGCTGGTGGGAGCAGCGCAAGCCCCGGTTGCTGGCCGTCATCGGCGCGATGTTCGTCGTCGCGGCGGCGCTCGCATACGCGGTGCCGTCGTGGGCGCGCTGGGCCTGGTCGATCGAAGCCGGCCTGGCCTTGCTGCCTTTCCTGCGCCGTGCCTGGGCCGGCGCGAGAACCGGAACCCCATTCGGCATCGAGACCCTGATGTCGGTGGCCGTGGTCGGCGCGCTGCTGCTGGGCGCGGCCGAGGAGGCCGCGTTGGTGATCGTGCTGTTCGTCATTGGCGAGTGGCTCGAGGGCGTGGCCGCGGGCAAGGCGCGGGCGGGGGTCGAGGCGCTGGTGTCGAAGTTGCCGCGCGAGGCCCTGCGCGAACGCGGCGACGAACTCGAGCGCGTGCCCGCGCACTCGCTCGCGGTGGGCGACGTGGTGGTGGTGCGCCCGGGCGACCGCATCGCGGCGGACGGGCGGGTGATCGGCGGCGCCGCGGAGGTCGACGAGTCGCCGCTGACCGGCGAATCGGTCCCGGTGGCGAAGCCATGCGGAGCCATGGTCCACGCGGGAAGCATCAGTACCGACGGCGAACTGCGCATCGAGGTCACGCGCCGCGCCGACGACACCACGCTGGCGCGCATCGTGCAGCTGGTGGAGCAGGCGCAGGAATCGAAGGCTCCCACCGCGCGCCTGGTCGAGCGCTTCAGCCGGCGCTACACCCCGGCGGCGATGGTCGCGGCCCTGCTGGTGGGCGTGCTTCCGCCGCTGCTCGTCGGCGCATCGTGGGACACCTGGATCTACCGCGGGCTGGCGACCTTGCTGATCGCCTGTCCGTGCGCGCTGGTCATCTCGACTCCGGCGGCCATCGCGTCGGGGCTCGCCGCACTGGCCCGACGCGGCCTGCTGGTCAAGGGCGGCGCGGCGCTGGAAACCCTCGGGCACGTCACCACGGTGGCCTTCGACAAGACCGGGACCCTGACCCGCGGTCGTCCCGAACTCACCGACCTCGTCGTGGTGCAGGCGCCCGGCGCCGATGCGCTGCTGGCGCAGGCCGCGGCGGTCGAGCGCAAGGTGTCCCACCCGCTGGGCGCGGCCATCGTCGCCGCGGCGCAGTCCCGCGGGCTGCAGCTTCCCGCCAGCTTCGGCGCCGCGCTGACCGAGCCGGGCAGGGCGGTGACGGCCCGCCTGAAGCAGGGTTTCGTGACGGTGGCCTCGCCACGCCACGCCGCCGAGCGCACGCGGCTCGACGACGCGACGCTGGCCGCGATCGAGGCGCTGGAGGCCCAGGGCAAGACGGTGGTCGTGGTGCTCGCGGGCACGCGGCTGCAGGGTCTGATCGCATTGCGCGACGAGCCGCGCGCAGGCGCCGCGCCGGCCATCGCGGCGCTGCGCCGCATGGGCGTGGACGCGGTGATGCTGACCGGGGACAACCGCCGCACCGCCGAGGCCATCGCACAGGCGTTGGCGCTGCGGGTCGTGCCGCAGCTGCTGCCCGAGGACAAGCTCGCCCACATCGACTCGCTGCGTCGCGCCGGCGCCGTGGCGATGGTCGGCGACGGCATCAACGACGCTCCGGCGCTGGCCGCTGCCTCGGTGGGAATCGCCATGGGCGGCGGCACCGACGTCGCGCTGGAGACCGCCGATGCCGCGCTGCTGCGCGACGACGTCGGGGGCGTGGCCGAACTGGTCGCCGGCTCGCGGGCGACACTGGCCAACATCCGGCAGAACATCGGCATCGCGCTCGGGCTCAAGGCGGTGTTCTTCTGCACCACGCTGCTGGGCGTGACCTCGCTGTGGATGGCGATCCTCGCCGACACGGGGGCGACGGTGCTGGTGACCGCCAATGCGCTGCGACTGCTCAGGTCCCGGCGATCTGCCGGATAATGCAGCGAACTCCCGCACCCTCGCCATGAACCAGCCGCTTCGTCTGTTCGACCTGGCGGGCGCCGACGAGCGCCTGCGTTTCAGCCCCAATTGCTGGCGCACGCGCCTGGCGCTCGCGCACAAGGGCCTTCCGGTGGACACGCTGCCGTGGCGTTTCACGGAAAAGCAGGCGATCGCCGCGACCGGGCAGGGCAAGGTGCCGGTGCTGGTCGACGGAGATCGCTGGCTGCACGACAGCTGGGCCATCGCCGAGCACCTCGAGCAGGCGTACCCGCAGGCGCCGTCGCTGTTCGGCCCCGCGCCGGGGCATGCGCTGGCGCGCTTCATCAACCAGTGGACCAGCGAGACCCTGCACCCGGCGGTGGCGCGGGTGGTGGTCCCCGACATTCCGGCCATCCTGCACGAGAAGGATCGTGCGTACTTCCGCAGCAGCCGCGAAGCCGCGTTCGGGCAGAGCCTGGAATCGCTGGCGGCGCAGCGCGAGCCCTCGCTCGACGCGCTGCGCCGGGTGCTGGCGCCGCTGCGCAGCACGCTGGCCGCGCAGCCCTACGTCAGCGGCGACTCGCCGTACTACGCCGACCACGTGGTGTTCGGCGCGTTCCAGTGGGCGCGCACGGTCAGCCCGGTCGCGCTGCTGGGCGCGGACGACCCGGTCGCCGCGTGGGTCGAGCGCATGCTCGACGCCTACGGCGGGATCGCGCGCGCGATCCCGCCGGCGGCCTGCGCCGACTGAGCGCTACTCGATGGCGCTGCGCGACCTGGCGCGGTCGCGCAGCACGAACTTCTGGATCTTGCCGGTGGAGGTCTTCGGCACCTCGCCGAACACGATCTTCTTCGGCACCTTGAAGCGCGCCAGCATGCCGCGGCAGAACTCGATCAGCTCGTCCTCGCCGACCTGCGCGCCCGGCTTGAGCTCGACGAAGGCGCAGGGCACCTCGCCCCATTTGGGGTCCGGTTGCGCGACCACCGCGGCGGCCAGCACCGCGGGGTGGCGATGCAGCGCATCCTCGACCTCGATGGAGCTGATGTTCTCGCCGCCGGAGATGATGATGTCCTTGCTGCGGTCGGTGATCTTCACGTAGCCGTCGCCGTGCACCACGGCCAGGTCGCCGGTGTGGAACCAACCGCCCTCGAAGGACTCGGCGGTGGCGCCCGGGTTCTTCAGGTAGCCCTTCATCACCACGTTGCCACGAAAACACACCTCGCCGATGCTCTGTCCGTCGGCCGGCACCGGCTGCCCGGTCCTCGGGTCGAGCACCGCGATGGCCTCCTGCAGCGGGTAGGGCACGCCCTGGCGGCCGTTGAGCCGGGCCCACTCGTCCAGCGGCAGCTGTTCCCAATGCGGCTGCTTGGCGCACACCGCGGCGGGGCCGTAGACCTCCGTCAGTCCGTACACGTGGGTCAGCTCGATGCCCGCCGCCTCGCAGCCCTCGATCACCGCCAGCGGCGGCGCCGCGCCGGCGATCAGGCCGGCCACCTTGTGGCCGATGCCGGCGCGCAGTTCGGCCGGGGCGTTGATCAGCATGCCGTAGACGATCGGCGCGCCGCACATGTGGCTGACCCGGTGTTCGCGGATCAGCGGGAAGATCAGCGCCGGGTCGACCCGGCGCAGGCACACGCTGGTGCCGGCCACCAGCGCCATGGTCCATGGGAAGCACCAGCCGTTGCAGTGGAACATCGGCAGGGTCCACAGATAGACCGGGTGGTGCGGAAGGGTCCACGCGATCACGTTGTTGGCCGCGTTCAGGTAGGCGCCGCGGTGGTGCGTGACCACGCCCTTCGGGTTGCCGGTGGTGCCCGAGGTGTAGTTCAGCGAGATGGCGTCCCACTCGTCGGCCGGCAGTTGCCACGCGTAGTCCTCGGCACCCTCGGCCAGCAGCTGTTCATACTCCAGTTCGCCCAGCGGCGCCGCCGGCGGCGCGGCGTCGTCATCGACCTGCACCACCAGCGGGCGCCGGCTGCCCAGCATGGCCAGCGCCTTGTGCAGCACCGGCGCGAACTCGCGGTCGGCGATCAGCACCTTCGCCTGGCCGTGGTCGAGCATGAAGGCGATGGCCTCGGCGTCCAGGCGCGTGTTCAGGGTGTTGAGCACCGCGCCGCACATCGGCACCCCGAAGTGCGCCTCGAACATCGCCGGGACATTCGGCAGCATCACCGCCACGGTGTCGCCGCGGCCGATTCCGCGCGCGGCGAGCGCGCCGGCCAGGCGCCTGCAGCGCCGGTAGGTGCTGTTCCAGTCCTGCCGCTGCTCGCCGTAGATCAGCGCGGTCGCATGCGGGTAGACCTGCGCGCTGCGAGCCAGAAAACTCAGCGGCGACAGCGCCACGAAGTTGGCCGGATTCTTGTCCAGCCCGAGTTCATAGGGGTTCCCCGGATTCACGGCATGGCCTCCAGGCGCCGCAGCACCAGTGGCGGCGCGACCCCGATGCTATACCGGTCGATCCTTGGTTCTGCTTACGAAGAAGCAAGTCATGAGCCCATGATCCGCAGCTTGTTCAGGATTCAGGGTCGCGTGGCGGCGCTGCTTCATCGTCCTCGCCGGCCGGCGGTGCGCGATGGTGCAGGCCGTGGCCGATCAGCCGACGCACAGTGACGTAGAACACCGGGATCAGCAGCAGCCCGAACAGGGTCGCGCACAGCATGCCTCCGATCACCCCGGTGCCGATCTCGCGCCGCGACGCTGCGCCGGCCCCGCTGGACAGCACCAGCGGCAGCACGCCGAGGATGAAGGCGAAGGAGGTCATCAGGATCGGGCGCAGGCGCAGCCGCGCCGCGCCGGTGACGGCCTCGAACAGCGTGGCGCCCTCGGCCTGCGCCTGCAGCGCGAACTCGACGATCAGGATCGCGTTCTTCGCCGCCAGCCCGATCACCGTGACCAGCCCGATCTTGAAGAAGATGTCGTTGGGAATTCCCGACAGCATGTCCAGCACGAGCATGCCCAGCAGCCCCAGCGGCACGACCAGCAGCACCGCCACCGGGGTCGACCAGCTCTCGTACAGCGCCGCCAGCGCGAGGAACACGACCAGGATGGACAGCCCCATGAGCATCGGCGCCGAGTCGCCCGCCAGCCTTTCCTGGTAGGACTGGCCGGTCCATTCGACGCCGTAGCCCGGCGGCAGCGACGTGTCGATCAGCTTGCGCACCTCGTGCATCGCCTGCCCGGTGGTGTAGCCCGCGCCCGGGCTGCCGATGATCTCCACCGCCGGGTAGCCGTCGTAGCGCTGCAGCGCGGAGGGACCGACGCTCCAATGGGTCGCGATGACGCTGGACAGCGGCACCATGTCGGAAGGGGCTGCCGCGGAGCCGGCCGGCGCCGGCTTCGGCGCCGCGCTGCCGGCGGGCGCCGCGCCGCTGGGCGTGTACAGGTGATGCAGCGCATCCGGGCCCATGCGGTACTTCGCGTCGTCCTGGATGTACACCTGCTTGATGCGGCCTTCATAGGACATCTGGTCGACGTAGCGCGGCGCCAGTTCCATGCCGATGGTGGCGTACACGTCGCTCAGCGACAACCCCATCGATGCCGCCTCCACACGATGCAGGGAGATGTCGAGCTGCGGCGCGCTGGGCAGCGCGTTCTCGCGCAGCTGCGACAGCACGGGGCTCTTCGCGGCGTCGGCGATCAGGGTGCGCGCCGCCGCCTGCAGCTGCTGGTGGCTCTGCCCGGCGCGCGCCACCAGGTACAGGTCGATCCCGCCGAGCTGGCTCAGGCCGCGGATGGTCGGCAGGTTGGCTGCCAGCACGCGTGCGTCGGGGATGGTGGCGAACAGCTTGTTCATGCGCGGGATCATCTGCATCGCCGTCAACGACCTGCGACTCCAGTCGGTCAGGTGGATGAAGGACATGCCGACGTTCTCGCTGCGGCCGACGAAGCTGAAACCCTCGGGCTGGAAGATCTCCTGGATGTCCCTGGCCAGCGGGCTGTGCGCGAGGCGCTCGCGGATCTCGGTCATCACGTGCGCGGTGCGCTGCAGGGTCGCCCCGGGCGGCAGCTCGACCAGCGCCAGCACGACGCCCTGGTCCTCGGCCGGAACGAAACTGGTCGGCATGCGCGTGTACAGGAAGGCCGTCAGCGCGCACAGCAGCACGAACAGCATCATCCAGCGCGGCGCATGCCGGATCGCGCGGCCCACGTGTGCCTGGTAGGCATGCGCCGTGCTGTTGAAGCCGCGGTCGAACCAGCGGAACACGAAATGGCGCCCCTCGTGACGCTCCGGGCGCAGCAGCGCCGCGCACAGCGCGGGCGTGAACGACAGCGCGAGAAAGGCCGAGAAGGCCATCGACAGGGCGATGGTCAGCGCGAACTGGGCGTAGATGATCCCCGTCGCGCCGGGCTGCAGCGCCGACGGCACGAACACCGCCGTCAGCACCACCGTGATGGCGACGATGGCACCGGTGATCTGGCGCATGGCCTTGCGCGTGGCGATGCGCGGCGCCAGCCGCTCCTCGGTCATGATGCGCTCGACGTTCTCGATCACGACGATCGCGTCGTCGACGACGATGCCGATGGCCAGCACCATGCCGAACAGCGTGAGCTGGTTGATCGTGTAATGCAGCAGCGACAGGCCGATGGTGGTGCCGAGCAGCGCCACCGGGATGACCAGCGTGGGGATCAGGGTCGCGCGCAGGTTCTGCAGGAACACCAGCATCACCAGGAACACCAGCCCCACCGCCTCCACCAGCGTGATCAGCACGTCGCGGATCGACGCCGTGATGAACGGCGCGGTGTCGTGCGGAATGCTCCAGCTCACGCCTCTGGGCAGCGCGCGTCCCAGCGAGGCCATTTCGGCGCGGATCGCGCTGTCCACCTTGAGCGCGTTGGCGCCGGGGGTGAGGAACACCGCGAGCCCGCCCGCCGGATGCCCGTCGACGGTGGTCGCCTGGCCGTAGGCCTGCCCGCCGAAGCGCACGCGCGCCACGTCGCCCAGGCGCACCACGCTGCCGCCGGGGGTGGCGCGCAGCACGATGTCGCGAAACTGCTGCAGCGACGTGAACAGCTTGTCGCCGGACACGCTGGCCGTGAACTCCTGCCCCTTCAGCGCCGGTGCGGCGCCGATCGCGCCGGCCGCGAACTGGCCGTTCTGGGCCTGGATGGCGCTGAGCACCTGGGTCGTCGACAACCCGTACGAGGCGAGCTTGTCCGGGTCCAGCCAGATGCGCACCGCGTATTCCGAACCCAGCACGAAAGTGTTGCCGACGCCGTTGATGCGCGCCACCGCGGGCTGGATCTGCGAGGCCACGAGGTCGCTGAGCCGGGTGCCGGTGATCGACGGGTCGCTGGATCGCAGCGCGATGAACAGCAGGATGTCGGGGCTGGCCTTGGCCACCGTGATGCCCTGCTGCACCACCGGGGCGGGCAGCAGAGGGGTCGCCAGGTTCACCTTGTTCTGCACCTGCACCTGCGCGATGTCGGGGTTGGTTCCGGTGGCGAAGGTCAGCGTGATCTGGGTCTGCCCGTTGGAACCCGAGCTCGAACTGAAATACAGCAGGTTGTCGATCCCGGTGAGCTGCTGCTCGATGACCTGGGTGACCGCGGTCTCCATGGTCTGCGCGTTGGCGCCGGGGTAGCTGGCGTTGATGGTCACCTGCGGCGGGGCGATGTCCGGGTAGGCGGACACACCCATCGTGCGCAGCGACAGCACGCCGAACAACACGATCAGGATCGCGATCACCCACGCGAACACCGGGCGCTGGATGAAGAAATTCGGCACGGCGCGTCCCCGGCTCAGTGCGCGGCGCCCGACGCGGCCGGCGCCGCAGGCGCGCCCGCGTCGCCGCGCCAGGCCAGCGCGCGCACGCGCTGCCCCTCGCGCGCCTGCTGCAGTCCGGAGACGATCACCCGATCCCCGGCCGTCAGCCCCCGCGTGACCACCCAGTCGTGACCGAAGGTGTCGTGCGCCTCGACGTTCCTGCGCACGACCTTGCCGGCCGCGTCCACCAGCAGCAGGTAGGCGCCGTTGGGGTCGCGCTGCAGCGCCGGTTGCGGAACCAGGAACACGCCGTCGCGCCGCCCGAGCTCGACGTCGAGGGTGACGAACATTCCCGGCAGCAGCAGCTGCCGCGGGTTGGGCGCGATCGCCCGCATGTCCACCGTGCCGGTGGAGGCGTTGACCAGCACGCCGGAGAAGTCGAGCGTGGCCGGCTGCGCGTAGCGCATACCGCCCGGCAGTTCGATGCGCACGTCGCCGGCGTCGTGCCCGGCGGGGCGCAGGCGGCCCTGCTCCCGCGCCTGGCGCAGCGCGAGCAGCTCGGACGCACTGATGGTGAAGTTCACGTAGACCCGCCGGATGTCCTGGATGGTGGTCAGCAGGGTTCCGCCGGCGCCGCCGTCGCTGGTGCCGTTGCCGACGGTGGCGCCGACCGTCAGCTGCTGCTGCCCGGCGATGCCGGAGATCGGCGCCACGACGCGCGTGTAGCCCAGGTTCAGGCGCGCGAGTTCGAGCTGCGCCTGGTCGGCCTGCACCTTGGCGGCGGCCGCGCGAGCGGCCGCCTGGTCGTTGTCGACGCTTTGTCGCGATACCGAGCCGATGCGCAGCAGCGCGCGGTCGCGCGCCACGGTCAGCCGGTCGTTGTCGAAGGTGGCGCGATCCTCGGCGAGCAGCGCGCGGTCGCTGTCGAGCTGCGCCTGGTAGTAGGACGGGTCGATCTGGAACAACGGCTGGCCGCGGCGTACCTCGCTGCCTTCACGGTAGGTCCTGCGTTGCAGCACCCCGGCCACGCGAGCGACCACGTTGGCGCTGCGCCAGGCCGATACGCGGCCCACGAATTGCCGGCGCAGCGCGATGCTGGAGGGCTCCACGCGCATCGTGTAGACGCGCGGCGGTGGCGCCGGCCGCGGCGGCGGATTCCTGTCGCAGCCCGCGAGCAGCCCGAGCGCCAGCGTGGATGCCAGTACCAGCAGTGGCACGCTCGTGCCGGTCGTGCGATTCATCGAGGGCTCCGGGGTGGGGGGCGCGCGTTCGCGCGATCGCGCCGCACAGCGGCGTGATCCTACCCGGCCTCGCGGATTTCAGCGCGACGGCGCCTGGGGCCTGCGCCAGGTGCAGCGCACCGTGGTGCCGGCGGGCGATGAATCCACGCGCAACACCGCGCCGATCACCGCCGCGCGGTGGCGCATGATCGGCATTCCCAGGTTGTCGCGCGGGGCGGCGCCCAGTCCCACGCCGTTGTCGCGCACCATGACCCGCACCCGATAGGGGGTCGCGTCGAGGTGGACCGAGACCTGCATGGCGCGCGCGTGCTTGAGCGCGTTGTTCAGGGCCTCCTGCGCGATGCGGTACAGGTGCGTGGCGACATCCTCGTCGATGCCGGCGGAGTCTCCACGCATGGCGAAGCGGCAACTCACCCCGGCGCCGCGGTGCACGTCGTCCACCAGCGCCTCCAGCGCCTGACCCAGCGAGTTGCCGTCGATGTGCAACGGCGACAATCCGCGCGCCATCGAGCGGGCCTCGGCGGTCGCTGCCTGCAGATGGCGCTGGATGAGCTGCAGGGTATCGATCTCCTGCAACTGACCCTGGGCCGCCAGGCGCCGCTGCAAGGACGCGCACAGCATGCCCAGCGCGGTCAGCTGCTGGCCCAGGCCGTCGTGGATCTCGCGTCCGATGCGCTCCTGCTCGGCGGTGCCGATGCGCACGACTTCCTGCTCCAGGCGCCGGCGCTCCCCGAGCTCGCGCAGCTCGCTCTCCCGCTGCCGGGCTTCGGCGCGGCGGACCTCGGTGACGTCCACACCGAGCGTGATCACGCAGCGCGCCTGCCCGGATCGATCGCGCAGCACGGTGTTGCGCCACTCCAGCTGGTGGAGCTGGCCGGCGTTGTCCAGCCAGGGGTTGTCGTAGCGGGCAATGGCTTCGCCCTGCAGCAGCCGCTTGAACACCGACAGCACCTCGTCGCGCTGCTCGGGTGGCAGGTGGCGGACCCAGAGGAAGGGTTGCCGGCGCAGCTGCTCGGGCTCGTCGCCCATGAATTCCTGCGCCGCGCGGTTGAGTCGCACGACCCGTCCCTCGCGGTCGATCACCAGCAGCAGCGCGCCCACGGTGTCGAACAGCGCGCTGTTGAATCCGGCGATCTCGCGCAGGCGCCGACCGTGCCGGTGGCGCTCGCGCAGCAGCATGCCGAACAGCAGCGAGTTGGCCAGCAGCAGAGCGACCGCAGCGGCCTGGGCGAGCCAGCGCAGCATGGCACCGCGCAGCAGGCCGCCACGCAGCGCGGCGGCAGCTGCGCCATGGCGCAGCTGCATCAAGGCGTGGGCTTCCCGCGCATCCAGCCAGGCCAGTCCGAGCGCCAGGCCCAGCGCCAGGGCCAGCGCGGTCGCCACGATCGGCACCGTCCGCGCCGGCGCCAGGACCTCCTGGGATTCAGGCGGCAGCACGGTGCGAGCCTCGTCGCACCGGGCGACGCCACCCGGCATCCCGTGGACTTGCTTTGTATTCGGCGAGCACCAAAGATGGTCGCATTTCAGTCTCTGAGACAAAGCATCTACTTTGCAAAATATCGTACAACTCGGGACCCTTCAATCGGCAATCCGGTGTGACCCGATACTGCGGGTGCCCGCTATGCTGCCGTCGTGCGGGCCGCGCATGGAGGCGGGCCGCGGCGAAGTCGGACGGGGAGGGCCTGCATGTTCAGCGACTATCCGAAGCTCGATGCCACCGGGGTGGCGCGCCTGGTCGCGCGCGGCGAGGTCCGCGCCAGCGAGGTGCTGGAGGCGGCGCTGGCCCGGCTCGATGCGCTGAACCCGCGCATCAACGCGGTGGTGTTCGACTGGCGCGAACAGGCGCTGGCACAGGCCCGCGCCTTCGATGCGCTGCCATCCGATGACCCGCGCAGGAAGGCGCCCTTCGCTGGCGTGCCGCTGCTGCTGAAGGACATCGGGCAGGACCTGCGGGGCCGGCCGGCGACCTGGGGTTCGCGTGCCAGGGCGCGGGTCGAGGCCGATGCCAGTTCCAGCGTGGTGCTGCGCTGGCAGGCGGCGGGGCTGGTGCCGTTCGGCAAGACCAACCTGCCCGAGCTCGCGCTGAAGGCGGTGACCGAACCCGAGCTGTTCGGCCCCTGCCGCAACCCGTGGGCGCCGCAGCACACGCCCGGAGGTTCGTCCGGAGGGTCCGCGGCCGCGGTGGCCGCGCGCATCGTGCCGGTGGCCGGTGCCTCCGACGGCGGCGGCTCGATCCGCATCCCGGCGGCGTACTGCGGGCTGTTCGGGCTGCGTCCGTCGCGCGGCAGGGTCAGCCACGCCCCCGAGGCCGACGAATTCTGGGACGGTGCCAGTTCCACCCACGTGCTCACGCGCAGCGTGCGCGACAGCGCCGCGCTGCTCGACGTGGCCTGCGGCGCGGAGCCCGGCGACCCCTTCGTCGTGGCGACGCCTGACCAGCCCTTCTCGCGGCAATGCGGCGCGGACCCGGGACGCCTGCGCATCGGCTTCAGCGTCGAATCCCCGCTGGGGACACCGGTACACCCGGACAACGTCGAAGCCGTGCAGCGGACGGCCGAGTTGCTGCGCGAACTCGGCCACGAGGTGTGGCCCGCCGCGCCTGCCATCGACGGGCTGCAGCTGGCGCAGTGCTACCTCGGGATCTACTTCGGCCATGTCGCGGCCGAAGTCCGGCGCTGCGTGCGCGAGCACGCGGCCCGTCCCGCCGACTTCGAGCTCGACACCCGCGCCATCGCTGTCATCGGGGAGAGCCTGCCGGCCGGCGCCTATGTCGAGCTGCGCGCCCGGTGGAACGGGTTCGCGCGCGCGCTGGCGGCCTTCCATGCCGAGCACGACCTGTACATGACCCCCGTCACCGCGCAACCTGCGGCGCGCATCGGCGAACTCGATCCCCCGGCGTGGCAGCGCGTCGCGCTGCGCGCGCTGCTGAGCCTGGGACTGGGCGGGCTGCTGCGCCGCAGCGGCGTGGTCGACGAGCTGGCGCGCGCCAGCCTGGCACGCACCCCCTTCACGCAACTGGCCAACCTCACCGGCACGCCGGCGATGAGCCTGCCGCTGCACTGGGGCGCGCAGGGGCTGCCGGTCGGCGTGCAGTTCATCGCGCCGTGGGGGCGCGAGGACGGGCTGATCCGGCTGGGCGCGCAGCTTGAACAGGCGCGGCCGTGGGCGCAGCGCGAGCCCGCCGGGGTCGGCGACGCCTGAGCTGCGCCGGGCCGGGGCGCAGCGCAGTGTCGGCGGCGACCGCGTCCCGGGGCGGCGGGGTTCAGGGCTGCTGGCGCAGCGCTGCGGGCGTCAGCGCTTCGTCGCCCGACACGGCGGGCGCCGGCGGCGCCGCTTCCGGGTAGCTCGTGCGCGGCCCCAGTTGCCACCAGTTGCTGCGCGTGGCCTTGCGCTGCTTGATCTGGTACATCGCCGCGTCGGCCTGGCGCAGCAGCGCGTCGCTGTCGGCCGCGTCCACCGGATAGCGCGCCACCCCCATGCTCATGCGGATGCGCACCTGCTCGGTGCTGGCCACCTGCACCGGTTCGGCGGTCGCCGTGTCGATGCGCTCGAATACCGCGCCGAGCTCGATCGTGGCACGCTGCGGGTCGATGTTCTCGACGACGATGGCGAACTCGTCGCCGCCCAGGCGGGCGATCAGTTCGGTGGCGCGCAGGCGCTGGCCCCAGCGCCGCGCCGCCTCGCGCAACAGGGTATCGCCTGCGTCGTGGCCGAGGCGGTCGTTGACCTGCTTGAAGTCGTCGAGGTCGATGTAGCCCACCGCGACCTGCATGCCGCTGCGCTGCGCGCGCGCCAGCGCATCCTCCAGCCGCTGCTGCAGCGCCAGCCGATTGGGCAGGCCGGTCAGCGCGTCGTGCAGCGACTGCCGGCTGGCCAGCGCATGCAGGCGCGACAGCTCGACGAAGGAGGCCTGGATGCGATAGGTGGCGATGGTCAGGTACGCGAAATAGATGAAGGTCAGGCCGCCGAAGATGCGCAGCGTGGCGTCCGCGGAGACCAGCAGGCGCAGGCTCATCGTGGCCGCCGGCGGCAGCATCAGCAGCAGCGCGGAAGTCGCGTCGGAGGACTGCTGCGCGACTCCGGCCCCGCATACCGCCAGGATCACCGCGGCGATCAGCAGTTCGTAGAACGGCTGTGCCGGGACCATGGTCACGGGCAGCCAGGCCCATGCCAGCCCCAGGCCCAGCACGCTCAGGCGCAGCCAGCGCAGCCACCTGCGGCCGTTGCGCCCGGCGCGCACCTCGGTTCGCCCGGCCAGCCAGACGGCCACGCGCCCGGCATGCGCGACCACCAGCAGCGCCAGCCAGACCAGCAGCACCCATAGGCTTACATGGCGGTGCAGCAGCCAGGCCACGACACCGGCGGGAACCACGCTGCCGGCGAGCCCGACCGGAATCGACCGTAGCAGCACGCGGGCCTGGTCGATCGAGGTGTCGGGCATCCCGGCAGCGTCCCCGGTGCGCGCGGATGCGCAGGTCAGTGCCGGATCGTCGGGGCTCGCGGGCGGTGGGGTGGTAGGTCCGGCCATGTCAGGATCGCGCTGGATGGGCGCCGACGCTGTCGAAGCCAGCCGCGCGTGGAATCGGCGAGCACCCGACCCAGGCGACCGCTGCGCGCAGGATTGTAGTCAGCCAGGCGCGACGTCGCGAAGCACTTGCCGGCGCGCCCGATGCGAGTTGCACAATCCCTTACCGTTCGTCGGGGGATTGCTACCTTTCGCCGGAAAACCGTTGTGGCCGCATCGGGACTGCGCGCAGCATCCTGATCCAGGAGGCTGCGCGGGGACCGCCATGAAGTTGCGTCGCAACATGGGTTTCACACTGCTCGAGCTGATGATCGTGGTGGCCATCGCCGCGATCCTGCTCGCGGTCGCCGTGCCGATGCTGCAGCCGCAGGTGGCGTCGGCCAGCGCGAAGGCCACCGCGGACAACATCGCCGACGGGCTGCGCTATGCGCGGCAGTACGCACTGAACACCTCCGGCCTGATCACGTTCTCACCCAACGGCTGCGGCTACACGGTGACCACGTCCGCCGGGACCCAGGTGCTCAGCGCCCCATCCGGCGCACCCACCGGAGTGAGCTGCCAGGCGCTGCCGCAGGCGGTGTCCTTCCTCGGCGATGGCAGTGTCGCGCTGTGCACGGCGGGCGCGCAGGGCACCCTGAGCTGCACGGCCGCGACCTCGACCACGTCGCTCAGCAAGCTGCTGACGAAGGTCAACGGCGGCGGCACGCTGTGGCAGATCCAGCTTTCCTACTCAGGCGTGGTCACCACGAGTCCGTCATGAATCTGCGAACCGCCATGCCGCGGCGCCGCGGGCAGCGTGGAGTCACGCTGCTGGAGGTGCTGGTGGCGATGCTGCTGTTCCTCGCCGCGGCCAGCAGCCTGGTGCTGCTGATCAACCAGGCCTATGTCGCCAACGCGCAGGCCTCGCGCACCTTCGCCGCGACCACCACCGCGCAGAGCCTGCTGTCGACGGTCGAGGGCAACCCGCAGTTGCTGGGTTCGCTCAACGGCTTGCAGCTGACCGCGCAGAATCCGTCGGTCAGCGGTAGCGCGCTGGCGCCGATGCTGACCTGGTGGCAGTCCCAGGTCAGCCAGTACCCGGACCTGGTGTCCGTGTCGGTCTCCACGATCCCGTCGGGAAGCGCGAGCGCGGGCACCTGCAGTTCCACCGCGCCGTGCCAGCTCAGCGCGGTGATCACCGTGCGCTCCGCCTTTGGCGGAAGCGTGCAGCACACCTTCCTGCTGCAGGATGGGTTCTGAGATGAGACGACAGCCCCCACGCTCACTGCGTTCGCGGCCCCCCGAGGGGGCGCAGGCCAGCCTTGGGGCGGCCCGGCGGCAGGCCTGCATCGAACAGCCCCCACGCCCACTGCGTTCGCTCCACGGATTCACGCTGATCGAGCTGCTGGTCGCGCTGGCCGTGGCCACGTTGCTGGGTCTGCTCGTGTTCGTGTCGTTCAGCAGCCTGGAGTCCAACGGCCTGCGCGCCAGCGATACGGCGAGCCTGCAGAACAACGCACGGGTGAGCATGAGCCTGCTCGCCGACGACCTGGCGCGCGCCGGATTCATGATGAACGGCCCGTCCGGCCAGAGCCGCTGTTCGCGCCTGCTGACCTACAACTCGGCCACCAGCAGCAACATGGTCAACCAGTGGCCGGTGTCGGATATGGTGCAGACCACGTCCGGCACGGTTGCGGGAACATCGACCCAGTTCGGCTACGCCAATCCAGGCGGCGCGGCCACCGACGCGGTGACGGTGTTCTACGCAGCTGGCTTCGGCATGTCCAGCGCCGCGATCCCGGGCGGGGTGCGCGTCGTCAAGTCGACCAACGGCAGCCTCACGAACGCCGCGCTGTTCGTCGCCAACACCTCGCTGTTCCAGGTCGGCGACGTCGACATCGTGGTGCTGCCGTCGCGCAACCTGTGCATACGCTTCCAGGTGACCGGGACCGGCGGCTCGGCCAACAACATCGTGCACAACTCGGGGGGATCGCCCCTCAATCCCCCGAATGGGTTCAATGGCGTGACCAGCCTGGCCAGCCCGGCGATCAGCCCGGCGATCAGCACGGCCGACCTGGCGCAGGCCTACGTACAGGACTTCGGCCAGATCACGGGCGCCAACGGGCCGGTCCAGGTGACCTACAGCGTCCGCCCGGACAAGGTCGACCCGACCACGCCGGACCTGTGGCGCACCGTGGTGAATTCGCTGGGCACGGTGGTCAGCGACGGACCCGTGGCGCGCAACGTGGTGCTGCTGCACGCGCTGTACGCGCCGGTGGTCAACGGCCAGTTGCAGTCCTTCGTGCCGTGGTCGGGCAGCGCGTCGAGCATCGTCAGCAGCAACCAGCAGGGGCAGGTCGGCGCGGTGGAGTTCGCCTACGTGGTGCGCAAGCCCAACACCGCGGCGCGCACCGGCAATCCGGCGACGCTGCAGGTGCTCGACGAGACCTACACGCCACCCGCCGGCAACACCTACCAGTACCAGGTGTTCACGCAGACCGTGTATCTGCGCAACGTCGCATGGAACCAGTCATGAAAACTCCACGGTCCCAACGCGGCGCGGCGCTGCTGGTGGTGATCGCGCTGTTCCTGATCATCCTGCCCATCGCGCTGCTGGCGATTTTCGGGCGCACGCTGCAGAACGACACCTTCTCCGGTTCGTACCTGTGGCGCGCGCAGGCGCGCGACGCCGCCAACCAGCAGATGGCCGCGCTGCGCTCGACGGTGGCGCAGAGCATCGGCAACGACGGGTTGCTGGAGTACCAGGCCTCGCCGCCCGCGTGGTACATCGGGAACACGCAGAACGTGCAGCCGAACTCGGCCTCGTTCTGGTCCGGATGCCAGCAGAACAACCTGTGCCAGTCCACCACCGTCACGCTGAACAACGGCACCGGCCGGCAGAACTTCCAGGTGCTGCAACTGGTCACCCCGACGGGGGTGATCGACGACACGCTGTGCAACCCGGGCTACGTCGCGGTGTTCTACAACGTGTGGGTGCAGGCCACCGCGACCGCCAACCCGGCCGCGGGCTCTGCGACGACGCAGGCGGTGTACCGCGCCTGCATCCTGCAATGACCGAGACGGTGCCGCTGCGGGGGATCCGAACATGCGACCGATGAACAAGACCTTGCGTGGCCTGGTGCTGGGCCTTGCCAGCCTGGCGATGGCGGCTTCCCCGTGGTCGATCCCGGCCAGCGTCGCCGCAACCGCGTCGAATCGTCCGCAGATCGTCATCGCCATCGGCAATTCCCAGTCGATGGACGGCGACCTCGGCGGCGCCATCATGACCGGCTCGGGCCTGTTGTCCTCCAAGCTGAACAGCCTGTACAACACCAGCTCGCCGGTGAACTACTCGGTGCCGTCGGGATTCACTCCGCCGCTGACACCGACGCAGACGGCATCGGCCCCGTACACCTATTCGAGCAACGGGGTGCTGTACGACAACAGCGCCAGCCGGCTCAATGTCGCGAAGGCCGGCATCAACCAGGTGGTCGGTACCTACCTGGGCGGCATGGACTTCGCGCTGGAAGACTATTCCACGTCGGGTCGCCAGCTCTATACGACCCTGGTTTACTACATGGCCCCCGCGGGGGGGTTCACCTTTGTCGACAAGCTGCCGGCGAACGGATTCACCAGCTACACCGCATACACGGACTTCGTCAGCAATTCAGCCAACGCCAACGCCAGCCCGTCGGCGACGCGCTGGGTGCTCAATCCCTGCAAGGACTACGCCAAGGCGTCTTCGTCAGTCGCCAACTATTGCTCCCTCATCGACGCGACCGGAAGCTTTCCCAAGGGGAATCTGAGCGGCAGCACCTACATGCAGATCGCCGCTTCCAGCGACGACCCCAACATCAACGACGTGCTCTATGCGCAGGGCGCCAACGCGCTTTCGCTGGACTACGGCGGTGCCTACGCGGCCTACAACTACAACACCTACATCGGCCCGATCTCCGGCACCAACACCCCCTACACGTATTTCACGCTCCAGAACTACGAGCAGGGGGTGGTGACGGTGGGGTACAACAACTTCACCGATAGCTACTCCAGCATCACCGGGCCGACCAACGCCGGCTATGTGCCGTATTCGCCGCAGGTGATGTACGCCCAGCGAGGCTTCGGCTACAACGACGGCAGCCTGAGCGCAAGCGGCGGCCACACCGTGGTCGGCATGACCTCCAACCTCGACACGCTGACTCCCAACACGTCGAGCTTCAACACGGCGCAGGCGGCGGATCTGGCCAAGTTCACGGCCGCGTTGCTGCCCGAGACCAACAGCGTGTCGACCACCGAGATCAAGGCGGAGGCCGGTCAGGCGGCGACCGCCGGGCTGATACAGGGCGCCGGCACGATCCTGTCCGGCGTGACGCCCTCGTGCGCCGGGCAATACGTGATCCTGGTCACCGACGGCTTGCCGACGATGGACCTGCAGGGCAACAACTGGCCGCCGCTGGGAAGCGCGGCCGGCTACGGCTACGGCGTGACGGCGGCGTTCTACGGAATCCCTGCCAATTCCGCCTACGGAATCGTCGACGACCAGTCCAACCTGCCGTCGGGGCAGAAGGGCGCGCTCGACATCGCCAATACCAACGACGGGGCGCTGGTCGCCACCATCAAGGCCATCCAGGCGCTGGCCAAGAGCGGCATCAAGACCTACGTCATCGGGCTGGGCGCGGGGGTCGACGCGAGCAAGAACCCGGCGGCGAACCTGGCCCTGAACGCGATGGCCATCGCGGGAGGAACCCAGCACGAGTACAGCGCGAGCGATGTGCCCGCCTTCAGCCAGGCCTTGCAGTCCATCGCCTCCACCATCTACGGCAACGTCATCGCGGCTGCGCCTGCCGTGCCCGGCTATGTGCAGAACGGAAGCCTGGCCTACGTGCTGGCGTCGGACAACCAGAACGGCAGCATGCAGGGACTGTTCGAGGCCTTCAGTACCGACGCCAGCGGCAATGTCTCCACCAACGCCGCGTGGACGCTGCAGATGACCGCGGCGCAGCGCCAGAGCGATCTGCTGACCGACTCGGGCAGCGGTACCGGGGTTTCGCTGCTGGCCAACCAGTCGGCCAGCGCCTTCGGCAGCCCGACCAGCCCGACCGCGCAGACCATCATCAACTACACCATCGACCCCTCGACCGCGAGCGGCGCCTACCTGGCCGGCCGCGCCAGCGGAAGTTTCCTCGGCACCGTGACCTCGCAGGCCGACAAGCCGGTCATCCTCAGCCGGCCGAACAATCCCTACTTCATCGGCAGCTCCAGCTACCGCAGCTTCGCCCAGGCCAACGCGGCCCGCCAGCCACTGGTGCTGTTCACCTCGAACGACGGCTTCCTCTATGCCGTCTCGGCCGGAACCAGCACGAGCCCCGGCACCTTGCAGTGGGCCTGGATGCCGTCGGTGCTGCTGCCGCAGTTGCAGAACTACGCGGGCTTCCAGAACAGCCAGCCGATGAACGGCGGTTTCACCACCGTCGACAGCGCCGATGCCAGCGGCAACTGGGCGACCTATGTCGTCGGAACCGCCGAGAGCGGCGCGCTGCACTATGACCTGCAACTCAGCGGCTGCAGCGCTTCCGGCGCGTGCACCCCGGCCATCACCAAGGTCTGGTTCGCCCAGCAAAGCGGCGCCACTTCGCCGCCACAGGCCGCGCCGCAGGCGCCGCAAGTCTGGTGGGACCCCAGCGGCATCGCCTACGCCTACTACTTCACCACCATGGGAAGCGGCTCCGGCGCCACGTCGTACCTGAACCTGACGCGTCTGTACGACGGCTCGACCAGCCAGTACGCAATCGGCTTCACGCCTTCGTCGACGGCCTTTGCCAACGTCTCGTCGGGTCAGTTGTACGTCGGCGACACGTCGGGCAACCTGTGGTCCTTCGACCTCACGGCCGGTACCACGGCGAAGGCCGTCGCCGCCACCGAGCAGGAAATCGCCAGCGTGCCCAACGCCGCCAATGCCGGGCAGATACGCTACATCGGTGAAGCGCAGGCATCCAGCGGCATCTACCTGTGGGCCACGACCGATCACCAGGTGAGCGTATTCAAGTTCACCGGAGGCCTGGTCAGTTCGACCGCCAACACCGGCTGGACCCCCTGGTGGTGGTCGTCGACCGGCGGTTCGGGAGCGGCCAGCATCACCACGGCCAGCAACGGCACCACGACCGGCACCATGGTCAATACCAGCAGCAACCCGGGAGTCAGCGCGACCGGCGCGCCCTACTGGCTCGATGCAGGGAGCACCATCACCGATGCGTCGGCGGTCGAGGCGTCGACGCTGATCGTTCCGGTCAGCATCAACGCGGGCGATTCCTGTACGGCGAGCACCGCCCAGTACGACTTCTTCGACCTTTCCAGCGGGACCTTCCCGCAGAAGAAGTTCTACGACCTGAACAAGAACTACCTCACCTCGAACCCGGTGATCGGCTTGGGCATTGCCTACTCCCCGGTGATCTCGCAGAACGGCAACGGCTCGGCGCTGGTCTACGGGACCGCGTCGCAGAACGCGAGCGGCAATGTCGGCTTCCAGGTCGCGGCCACCAGCGGCCTGCATGTCGGCCCCGGCGTGGTCGGCTGGCAGCCGGTGTGGATCACCCAGCCCTGAGCCAGGGAATTCGTCTCCCGAGGGTCGGCACGTGCCCGGCCGACCCTTCGGTGAGCCCTGAAAAGTCTACGGGTTTACCAGCGTTTTTCGAGGGGGTTCATTTACCCATCGGAATTATCGCTAGGTCTTAGCGAGCAAATGACCTTGACACTGATGGCGACCTGACAAATCATCCCTCCCCATATTCGTACATGTATATGTATGAACTGTGTGCCGAGCGTCGCGACAGACGGCGCCGGACCACGCGCGGTGCGAACCCGCGCGGCGCGTGCAGAGGTCCGCAGGACCATCACACGACAAGGGGGAGAGAGACATGCATCGACATGAGCAGGCGCGTGCCCGCGCGGCGGGCCATCCGCGCACGAGACTGCGACGACCCGTCGCATGGGCCGCAGCCGCCGGCTGCTGCGCGCAGCCCATCGCCCGCGGGCGCCTGAACCCGGACATCGACCACGACGCCGGCACCGGGCTCGGCGAGAACGAATACACCCACGGGCCCGGCGGATACCCCCGAAGACGATCCCGCCGCTGACCCGCGTCGTGGTGGACTATTTCTCGCGCCGCGTGGACATACCCAACCCGGACGCCATCGGTCCGGCCAACAGCCCGGCCCGACTGCTCGCGCAGAGCACGGCGGCCGCGGTGGGCAACGAACTGGACGTCTACGCCATCATCAGCTTCTGATGCCACGTGCGATGTCCGGCCATGCATGCCGCCGAGGCATGCAGCGCGGCGCCCCGCAAGGGGCGCCGCGTCTTCCGAAGTCTCCTCCAAACTGGAAAGCATCGATGAAAACCATGCTCCGCAACTCGATCCACGTCCTGCTGTGCGCCGCCTCGATGGCGCTGGGCACCAGCGCGATGGCGGCGCCGGCCATGAAGCCGGACCCGATCCACGTCGACATCCCGGTGCCGCTCAAGCACGCCAACGTGGTGTTCAACATGGACCGCCCGCACTTCGTCGGCGACCTGCCCACCGGCATGCTGTACATGCACCTGCTGGCGAACCGCTACAAGAAGGATCACGTGACGGGCAAGATCATCGGCGTGTTCCACGGCCCCGGCGCCTACATGGTGCTCAACGACGCGGCCTACGACAAGGCGCGCCACGTGAAGACCGGCAACCCCTACGCGCCGGTGATCGCCAAGCTGCGCGCGCAAGGCGTGCAGATCGAGGAATGCCGGGTGTCGATGATGGCCCACCACTGGGGCAATGCGAACCTGCTGCCCGGCGTGCTGGTCAACGGCGGCGCGATCGCCCGCCTGATCGAGCTGGAGCAACAGGGCTACGTGGAAATCCAGCCCTGAGCATGGCCACGCGGGGCCGCGCCGGGGCGGCCCCGTGGCGTCGCGGGCGCTACGATGTGCCCGCGGACGCGCGCGAATCGGCGCGCGCGCCGGCATGGAGAACCCTGCATGGTCCTGCTTGAATTCGCGATGGCCCCCGGCGGCAAGGGGGAAAGTGTCGGCGCCTACGTGGCGCGCATCCTCGACGTCATCGACCGCAGCGGCGTGCGCTATCAGCTGACGCCGATGGGCACCATTCTCGAAGGCGAATGGGATCGGGTGTTCGGGGTCGTGAAGGCCTGCTTCGACGAACTCGGGCGCGACTGCGACCGCATTTCCCTGAACCTGAAGATGGACTGGCGGCGCGGCGGCGAAAGCCGCATGGAGTCGAAGATCGCGAAGGTCGAGGCAACGCTGGGGCGCGCGCTGAGCAAGGGTTGAGGCTCGCACGCGCGACGCTGTCCGGCAGCTCACGCCGGCACGACGGAGCGCTCACCAGCTCCGCACCACGGCCAGCGAGGTGTACTCGAAGTTCTCCGAACCCGGCTGACTGCTCTGCGGGTAGTGCAGCCACAGCGCCTGCAGGCGCAGCGACCAGCCGGGGAGCAGCTGCCACTGCAAGCCGCAGCCCAGGTTGTGCCCATCGAAGCCGTCCGGGGCCCGGTAGCCGTTGCCGCTGCCATTGTGGCTCCATCGCGCGCTGCTCAGCCCGGCCTCGACATACCACGACAACCAGGCGCCGCCGTGCAGCAGCACGTCCACGTCCAGGACCCGGTTGCGGTCGGGAATGCCCCGCGGCTGCCGCCCTTCGTCGATGTATTCGACCCTCCACCAGGCGTTGCCCAGGCTCAGGTCCAGGTTTCCCGGCCGGATGCTGCGCCCGATCCCCAGTTCCCAGGCGCTTGCCCGGCCCGGCAACAGCAGCGCCGACACCAACGCGAGCACGGCGGGCAGGGTGATGCCATGGCCGGATTGCATGCTCCCAGCCTAGGAATCCTCCCTGCGAAAAAACCAGACGCGGCTGCGCTAGCAGGCTGTTGATCCACCGCAGGGGGCCGCGCACAGCTGCCGCGAGCCGAGCACGAGTGCCCGGCGTGCACGGGCCGACCTTCACACGCGGTCCGCGGGTCACGCAGCTTGGTTAAACTGCGGCGCGCCGGATGTCTTGTGCTTCCTTCGGCTCGATATCGCAACACACCGTCGGATATTCCGAAAAATTCCAAACCATCCTGCGCGGGGCATGCTCTGTTCCACCGGTGTCCCGCCGGCTCGCCACCAGCCACCCGCATGAAACTACGCCTCGCACGTGCCGCGTGCCTCGCCGGCTTCGCCCTGTTCCTGGGCGGCTGCGCGCATTTCCTCTCCGGCGCCGGCCCTTCCGAGAAAACCGTGGACGCCGCGCCCGCCAACGCCTCGCTGCACGGCATCGAAGTCGTCCCTGTCGACTACGCGGTGGCCCGCCGTCTCGAGCAGGACCAGGCGCGCGAGCGTTTCTCCAGCTTTTTCGAGGGCGCCGCGCATCCCGCGCACCTCATCGGCCCCGGCGACGTGCTGCAGGTCTACATCTGGGAAGCCCCTCCGGCGGTGCTGTTCACCGCCCAGGCGCTGCTCGCCACCGGCGCCGCCAGCGGCGGCGGCGGCAGCGTCACGCTGCCGCCGCAGACCGTGGACAACGCCGGCGACATCCGCGTGCCCTTCGCCGGCGTCATCCACGCCGCCGGCCTGGACGTGGCCCGGATCGAGCAACGGATCACCGCGCGGCTCAAGGGCATGGCCAACCACCCGCAGGTGCTGGTCAGGCTGGTGCAGAACAACACCCAGAACGTCACCGTGGTGGGCAATGTGCAGCACAGCATGGAAGTGCCGCTGAACCCCGGCGGCCTTCGCCTGCTGCGCGCGCTGGCGCTGGCCGGCGGCGTCACGCGCCCCGTCGAGAAAACCTCCATCCAGCTCTCGCGCGACGGACGCGTGATGATCCTGCCGCTGCAGACCATCCTGCGCGACCCGCGGCAGGACATCCCGCTGCATGCCGGCGACGTGGTGACCGCGCTGTACCAGCCCTCCAGCTTCACCGTGCTGGGCGCGGCCGCCCGCAACGGCGAGGTGGACTTCGAGGCCAGCGGCATCACCCTCGCGCAGGCCCTGGCCCGCGCCGGCGGCATCGACCCCAACCGATCGAACCCGTCGGGCGTGTTCGTGTTCCGCTTCGAGTCACCGGACGCGCTGGCCTGGCCGCACAAGCCCACCACGCTGGTCGACGGCAAGGTGCCGACCATCTTCCAGTTCAACCTTCGCGACCCCGCCACCTTTTTCGTGGCGCAGAGCTTTCCGGTGCAGAACCACGACCTGCTCTACGTGTCCGACGCCCCGTCCGCCGATCTGCAACGCGTGCTCGGCGTGGTCGGCTCCATCGTCTACCCCTTCGCCAGCCTGCAGAACCTGGGCGTGATCCACTGATGCCGCAAGCCCTGCGCGCCGCCTCAGCGCGGCGCCAGCAGCAGCTCGACGGCCTCGCAGGCGCGCGCGGCGCCGTCCTCGGCGCGCAGGGTCTGCGCGGCCTGCGCGCAGCGCGCCTGAAGCGCCTGCTGCTCCAGCAGCTCGCCGAGGGCACGCGCCAGGTCCTGCGCCTGCCAGTCGCGCCGCGCCAGCACCTGCGCGACGCCGGCGCGCTGCGCGCGGCGAGCGTTGTCGAACTGGTCCCACTCGGCCGGCACCAGCAACTGCGGAACCCCCGCGCGCAGGCCCCAGCCGATGGCTCCGATGCCTCCCGAGTGCACCACCGCGGCGCCCAGCCCGAACACCCTGGAGTAGGGCAGGTAGCCGCTGAGGGCCACGTCGTCGCCCGCGGGCAGTCGCGCATGCAGCTGGCGCCCGGCCACCAGGATGGCGCGCCGACCCAGCCGCCGGCAGGCCTGCACCGCGCGTTCGTAGAAGCTGCCCGGCCGCACCCGCAGGCTTCCGCCCAGCGCGAACACCACCGGCGCCGGGCCCGCCTGCGCGAAGTCGCGCAAGGCCTGCGCCTGCGCCTCGTCCCCCAGGAAATCCGCTTCGAACCAGGTGTATCCCACCACCTGGGTGTGCGCCGGCCAGTCGGCCTGGCGCGGCGCCAGCAGCGGCGACACCGGCAACAGGTTGAGCTGCTCCGAGTACATGGCTTCGAAGCGCGGGTGTCCCGCCGCGGGCAGGCCCAGCTCGCGGCGCAGCGCCGCCTGCGGGCGCATCAGCACGCGCGTGCCCAGGCGCGCCAGGCCGATGAAGCCCGACTGCCGCAGGCCGACGCGAGCAGCCAGGTGCTGCGCCGGGTGCAGGTAGGGCCACAACGGCGCGTCGCAGCGCGACGGAATGGCCAGCGGCGAGGCCGCGCAGAACACCCAGGGCTTGCGCAGCAGGCGCCGCACCAGCGCACCCGCGTACGCGAGCTGGTTGCCCAGCATCAGCTCCGCGCCTTCGGCCAGCGGCAACAAGGCCTGCACCTCGGCCGCCAGGCCCTGCGGCGACAACGTGGCCTGCAGCACCGCGCGCGTCGCGCCCCAGGCCGACTGGCGCGGGCCTGGCGCGGGCTCGGCGCCCCGGCCCACCGCGTGGAACGGCAGCCCCGCCTGCGCGCAGGCGCTCGCGTGGTGCGCCTCGGCGGCCACGCGCACATGGTGCCCGCGCTGCTGCAAGGCCTGCCCGATCGCGAGCAGCGGGAACCAATCGCCGAAGCCGCCCTTGCCCACGATTAGGATTTCAGCCATGCAAGAGAATTTCAGAGTTCCCAGGGGTTGCGCCAGCTTCCGGCGACGAAATCTCCGACGGAGCTTCGCTGCACGGAATTCCATGCGGCATCACGCGGCCATGCCGACGCCGGCATGTTACGGGTGCTTCCCGATCCCCCCGGGCCGTGCGCGCGCATGCTGAACGCAGAGCTCTACACCAGCATCGACGCCGTCCCGCGCGACGACTGGGACGCGCTGGCCCAGCCGCATTCCCAGGCCATGTCGTGGGAGTTCTGGCGCATCGTCGAGCGCGCCGGGCTGAACGACTTCCGCTACTTCCACGCCATGTTCCGCGATGCCTCCGGCCGCGTGGTGGCGCTGGGCAGCTTCTACTCCGTGACCACCGACATCGCGATCTTCGCGCCGGCCCCGCTGCGTGCGCTGCTGGGCCTGGTGCGTCGCGCATGGCCGGGATTCTTCAAGCTGCGCATGCTGGAGTGGGGCACGCCCATCACCATCGTCAGCCCCCCCTATGCGCGCGTGGACGAAGTCGACGACGCCGAGGTGATCGAGGCCATGCACCGCCTGATGCGCCGGACCGCGCGCAGGCAGGGCCAGCTGCTGATGCTGGCGCGCGACTTCGAGCCCCCGCAGGAGGGCCTGCGCGGACGCTTCGCGCGCCTGGGCTACCACTGGATCCCCAGCCTGCCCAATACCTACATGCAGCTGCGCTGGCGCAGTCCCGAGGACTACCTGGGCTCCATGCGCAGCTACTACCGCAGCAAGGTGCTCAAGCACCTCAAGCGCAACCGCGAGGCCGGCGTGACCCACGAGCGGGTGCGGGAATTCGCCGATCTCGCCGACACCCTGTGCGCGCAGTGGATGGTGGTGCACGAGCACGCCAGCGAATTCCAGCGCGAGGTGCTCACCCCGGACTTCTACCGCCGCCTGTCGCAGGACATGGGCGGGCGCGCGCAGGTGCTGCTGTTCCGGCGCCACGGCGAACTCGTCGCGCACGCGCTGCTGCTGCTCGACGGCCCGATGCTGCGCTGGCTGTACGTGGGCCGCGAGGTCGCCGCCAACGACAGCCTGTACCTGTACGTGGCCTACAGCGTCGTGTGCGCCGCCATCGAGCTCGGCGCCGAGCGCCTGGAGATGGGCCTGACCACCTACGCCATCAAGCAGGACCTGGGCGCCGAGGTCACTCCCATCCGCATCGCGCTGCGTGCCACCTGGGGGATCATCAACCCCTTCGTCGGCCTGGGCTACGGCGTGCTCAACTCCGTACCCGAGCCGCGGCCGCGCGACGTGTTCAAGGCCGGCGGGACGGTCCACGACAACTCCGCCGCCGCCCCCGGAGCCTGAGGCATGGAACTCTTCGACCAGTGCGGCGCCGAGGCCCCCATCCTGGTCACCGGCGCCACCGGCTTCATCGGCGGCCACCTCGCGCTGCGCCTGCTGGAGCAACCGCGCCCGCTGCGCCTGCTGGTGCGCGAGCCGCGGCGCCTGGAGCCGCGGCTGCGCGCAGGCGCCGAGGTGCTGCGCGGCGACCTGCTCGACCCGGCGAGCCTGCAAGCCGCCGTGCGCGGCTGCGCCGGCGTGTTCCACTGCGCCGCCAACGTCGCCACCTGGGACCGCCTGGAGGCCTACCACGCCGCCAACGTGCTCGGCGTGGGCAACCTGCTGCAGGCGCTGCGCGCCGAGGCCGATGCGGGCCGCCGCCTGCCCGCGCGGCTGCTGCACCTGTCCACGGTGGACGTCTACGGCTACCCGCGCCAGCCCGCCGGCGAAGACGCGCCCGCCGACGGCGGCGCCTTCGGCTACGGGCGCAGCAAGGCGCAGGGCGAGGCGCTGCTGCGCACCCAGGCCACGCGCCTGGGCCTGTCGTGGTGCGTGCTGCGGCCCACCAACGTCATGGGCCCGCGCAGCCCCTTCATCGAGCGCATCGGCGACGAGCTGCGCGCGGGGCTGATGCTGCGCGTGGGCGGCGGCCGCGCCGACTGCGGCTTCCTGTACGTGGACAACCTGGTCGATGCCATGCTGTGGGCCGCGCAGGCCCCCGCGGCGCACCAGGCCGTGTTCAACCTGCGCGACCCGGTGCAGGTCAGCTGGGCGCGTTTCCTCGGCGACCTGCGCGCGGGCATCGGCGGCAAGGGCTTCGTGCTGGACCTGCCCGAGGCCGTCGCCGAAGCCGCGGCGCAGTTGCTGCAGGCAGGCCACCGCCTGCTGCACCTGCGCGGCGAGCCGCTGCTGCACCCGCTGCTGGTACGCATGTTCGCGCGCAGCTGCGGCCACCGGCTGGAACGCGCGCAAGCCGCCGGTGCGCCGCTGGGCCGCGTGCCCTACGAGCAGGCCATGCTGCGCTCGGTGCAGTGGTACCTGGACAGCAGGAGCGGCCATGCACGCGCCTGATCCCGCCGCGGCCGCGGACAGGCCGCGGCATTTCCTGTTCCTGCAGGGCATGCCGTCGCCGTTCTTCCGGCGCATCGCGCAGGGGCTGCGCGAACACGGCCATCGCTGCACCCGCATCAACCTGTGCCTGGGAGACCGGCTGTTCTGGCGCGGCGCCGACACGCTGGACTACAGCGGCGACCTGGCCGGCTGGCCGCGGTTCATCGAAGCCTTCCTGGAGCGCGAGGGCGTCACAGACCTGCTGCTGCTGGGCGAGCAGCGGCACTACCACCGCGAGGCCGTGCACGCCGCGCTGGCCCGCGGCGTGGCGGTCACCGTGAGCGACTTCGGCTACATCCGCCCCGACTGGATCACCTGGGAGCGCAACGGCATGAGCGGCGCCTCGCTGTTCCCGCGCGATGCCGCGGCCGTGCGCGCGCTGGCCGCCGCCTGCGCCGAGCCGGACTGGGCGCCGCGGTTTTTCGACAGCGGCCTGCGCATGGCGGCGGCCGACCTGCTGTACAACTTCGCCAACCTGCTGCCGCACCCGCGCTACGCCCGCTACCAGCGCAGCGACCGGCGCCCGCACACCGTGCCCTACACCGTGGCCAGCGCGCGGCGCCTGCTCGGCAACCGCCTGCTGCGCCGGCGCATGCATGCGCTGGTGCACGACATCGAATCCGCCGGCCGGCCCTACTACGTGTTCCCGCTGCAGCTCGATTTCGATTTCCAGATCGTCGCCTATTCGCCCTACACGGGCATCGAGCACGCCATCGAGCAGGTGCTGCAATCCTTCGCGCGGCATGCCCCGCGCGAGTCCCTGCTGGTGCTCAAGGAACATCCCTGGGACCCCGCGCTGCGGGACTGGGAGCAGGTGTCGGCGCGCATCGCGCGCGACCTGGGCCTGGCCGGGCGCGTGCACTACCTGCGCGGCGGCACCCTCGACACGCTGATGCGCGGCAGCTCCGGCGTGGTCACCGTCAACAGCACCAGCGGTCTGCGCGCGCTGCAGCTCGGCTGCAGGCTCGAGGTGCTGGGCCAGGCC
>JAJYTY010000125.1 GCA_021792835.1 Pseudomonadota bacterium | reverse complement strand
GTGGCGCGGCGGTCAGATCGTGGTGTCCGACGCCTGGGCGGTGGAGGCGCGCAACCAGCCCTGGCAGGCGCTGGGGCGCGAGCTGGGTTTCCGCTCCAGCGCGGCGGTTCCGCTGCTCGACGATTCCGGCAAGACCATCGCGCTGCTGAGTCTGTACGGCGCGTGGCCGCGCTTTTTCTCGACCCTGCGCATGGGCAATTTCCTGAACCATGTGCACAAGTCGCTGAGCCACGCGGTCGAGCGACTGAACACCACCCCGGTGGTGCCGCTGCCGTTGCGCCAGACCTACCGCACCTGGATCGCCGACAGGCGCGTGGCCTTCATGTACCAGCCGATCATCGACTTGCGCAGCGGCAAGCTGGTGAAGGTCGAGGCGCTGGCGCGGCTGCTCGACGACGACGGTCGCATCGTGCTGCCTGGCCGCTTCCTGCCGGCCTGCGGCAACGAGGAACTGTTCGCGCTGCTGCAACTCGGCCTGGAGCGCGCCTGCGACGACGCGCAACGATTGGCCGACGCCGGGCTGCAAGCGGCGGTCGCGCTGAACTTCCCGGCGGAGGGCATCGGCGACGCGCGTTGCGAGCGTGCCATCCTGCAGGCGCTGCGGCGTTGTGAGCCGCACGGCGGGCGCATCGAGCTGGAACTGCTGGAAAGCCGCGAGGGGCACGGCAGCGACGAACGCCGGCAGGTCTTCCTGCAACGCCTGCGCGACGCCGGCGCGCGCCTGGCCGAGGACGACCTGGGTTCCGGGCATAGCTCGCTGCTGCGACTCGACCAGTACGCCTTCGACGAGGTCAAGATGGACCAGGGCCTGGTGCGCGGGGCGACCGAGCGCCCGCAGCGCGCGCTGGAATTCATGTTCTACCTGACCCGGCTGGTCCACGCCTTCGGCATGGGCCTGACCGTCGAGGGGCTCGAGCATCCCGGGCTGATCGAGAGCGCGGCGATTCTCGGCGCGGACCATGGGCAGGGCTATGGAATCGCCCGCCCGATGCCCATCCAGGACATCCCGCGCTGGCATGCCGGGTTTCGCTACGACGTCGATGCGCTGCGACCGCGAACCGCGCTTGGGGCGCTGGCCACCTACCTGCTGTGGGACATGCAGGCCGGCGCCTCGTCGGCGCACCCGGCGGGGCGCAGCCCCGCCGAGGCGCGGCGTACCGTGGAGGCCTTCGTGGCCGCGCGGGGCCTGCAGCAAAGCGAACTCGCGCGGCTGCTCGCCGAGCATTTCGAGGCCGGCGCTTCGGCGCGGCCACGCATCCGTCTGCACGTCATCGAGTGCTTCACGGAGATCTGGCGGCAGGAGGTGGGCGGATCGGACCTCGGCGCGGCGTAGCGGGGCGTTTCCCCGGGGGCCGGGCGCGCCGCGCTCAGTGCTTCTTGTTCAGCGCGTCCTTGGTCGCGTGGTAGCCGTGCTTGACCCCGCCGGCGACGTCATGCCCGACGGTCGTTGCCGCATGCACGACGCCGTGACCGGTCTGCTTGCCCACGCGCACGACGGCGTGGCCGGCGTCGACCGCGTCCTGCTTGAGATTGTGTCCGTACTGGGAAAGGGTCATGGCCTGCGCGCTGGCGCACAGGCCTGTTCCCGCGAGGGCCACGGCGCCAATGTACAGCGCGAGACGGGCCGCGCGAGCTTGCTGGACTGGGTGTTTCGACATCGATTTCTCCGGATGATGCGGGTCGCATGCCCGCGTGAGATCCCCCCGGGCCGTCGTCGGCGCGGCGCGCTGGCGACGATACGATTTGTCAGGCCCGATTGTGCCAGGGTTGCACGTGGTTGCACGTGCCTGGTCTGCAGCGTGCCCGGCGGCACCGGCCTCGGGTTGCCGCGGCTGTGGCTCAGCGGAACGCGACGCGCGCGAAAAAGAAGGCCACGTTGCCGTTGTTGAGCTTGCTCGTGACGCGCGGGATGAAGGTGCCGTAGAAGCGCACGCGACCGATTCCCACCGACACAAGCGGAAGCACGAGGGGGAACGGGATGTTGTTGAAGATGTCCGCGCGCGAGGTCACTCCCGCGGTGTAGCCGGCTCCCAGGACCAGCGGGCCGTGGTCGGGGTGCCAGTCCCACTGCTTGGCATAGCCCACCACCGGCTCGGCGTTGCGGTGCGAGTCCGAGAACATCATCGCGTAGACCATCTCGTCGTTGCCATCGGCGTCGACCAGGTGCTTGCCGTAGCCGAAGCCCCAGGCATGGCTGTTGAGCGTGGCCAGTTTCGCCGCGCTGTAGGTGTGCGGATCGTGCCAGGTGTATCCGGTGAGGAAGATGTCCGGCTGGCCCTGGTCATAGATGTTCTGCAGGTGCTGGCCGACCCCGGCCAGCCAGCTCTCGCTGTCACGCAGCACGCCGGCCTGGCTCGACGTCGCGCAGGCGCCGGCCAGCAGCAGGCCGGCCGCGAGCAGGCGCAAGCCGTGCGAGCGCGATCGACGAGCCTGCGCGAAGGTGGCGCAGGAGATGCAAGGGGATGGACCGGAAATTGGCCGACGCGAAATGCGGTGCGGGGCTGGAGGCATGAGGCGCAGGAAAGTTTCGCAGGGCGAAGATCGCGTCCGCCCGGCCGTATGGACGTCTTGAAAGGGATGGTTCTGGCCTGTGCGGCCGACCGGCTGGCGGACGGCGCACGACGATTTCAACACGACATGAAGCTTGCACGAACGCCTTGTCTGGCTTCGCGCCGTCTCATTGCCAGGCATAGTGCCGGCTGCACGACGGCGCGTGTTCCGCGTGGCGGTGCGACTGCAGCAGCACCGACAGTTCGCGCACCGCCTCGATGCAGGCGGGGGTGGGGGGCAGCACTCCCTGGCGCATCTGGATCAGCGCGCCGCGCGCCGAGCGCAGGTGCTGGCGCCCGAAGCTGCTCCACGAGGCTTCGACGGCGTCGATGGCCTCGATCGCGCGCTGCGCTGCCGCCGCCGAGGGCGGGCAGCCGATGCGCGCCTGCGCCAGCACGCGGCGCGCGTGTTCGAGTTCTCCGAGCAGATCGGTGTAGGTCTGCATGGCGTACGGGCTGGTGGTCATCGCGGGTTCCTCCTTCGCTGGCGACGGCTTGCCGACGGGCGGGCCGAAGCTTGGGCAAATGGGCCGGGCCGGCAGCCCGGGTGCGAAAAATGCCCGCAAGGTACGGATGGATTGTGTCGCATTTATTGCTAGGGTCTTCCCGTAGGTGTCCGCCTGCGCCGGGGTGCCGTTCCGGTTACATCATGGTTCGTTGACGTGCGAGAATTGCCTTTCGAAGGTGTCTTCGACGACAAATGCGCTTCAGCACCTCGATGCCGGAGCGAAGTGGCCCGCCGGTTTCGGCCGGGCCAGGATTGCGTCCGATCTGGTCCATGCCTAGTACCGAGTTCCAGCCAGCTCCCGTGCCAGCCGACGAGGCCGGGCGCCTGCGAGCGCTGCGCGAACTGGAAATCCTCGACACCGACCCCGAGCCGGTGTTCGACGACCTCACCGCGCTCGCCACGCAGCTCATCGGCGCGCCGATTGCGCTGGTCTCGCTGGTCGACGCCGACCGGCAGTGGTTCAAGAGCCGGCAGGGTCTGCAGCCGCAGCAGACCCCGCGCGACTGGTCGTTCTGTGCCCACGCGATCCTCCAGGACGGCTTGATGGAGGTTCGCGACGCACGTGCCGACCCGCGCTTCGCCGGCAATCCGCTGGTCGTCGGTGCTCCGGGGCTGCGTTTTTACGCGGGGGTCGCGTTGCGCACCACCGAAGGCCATGTGCTGGGCACGTTGTGCGTGCTCGACCGGGTTCCCAGGCGCCTCGACCCGGGGCAGCGCGAGGCGCTGGTCCGGCTGGGACGCAGCGCCGTGTACGCGATCGAGGCCCGCCGGGCGGCGCTGCGCCTGCAGCGCGCCCAGCAGCGGCTGCATCGCCTGGCGGCGTTTCGTGCGCTGCTGGCCGGGGTCAGCCAGGTCGTGGCGCACGCCGACGACGAGCGGCAGTTGCTGCAGCAGGCCTGCGATCTGGCGCTGCGTCACGCGGGCGTGGGCCTGGTGTACGTGGCGCGCCCCGACGCTGGCGGACGCTTCCGCTTCCTGGCCAGCGCCGGGTGTACCGACTTCCTGGGCCAGGTCGTCATCTCCAGCCACGAGCACGAGCCGCAGGGGCAGGGCTTCGCCGGACGCGCCTGGCGCGAGGGTCGCGCCTTCTACACCGACGATTTCCTCGGCACGCCGGAACTCAACCCCTGGCATGCAGCCGCCGGGCGCTTCGGGCTGCGCGCCGGCGCCACCCTGCCGATCCGCCGCGACGGCCAGGTGTGGGCGGTGATGACCATCCTGGACGAGCAGGTTGCGGCCTACGACGAGGACCTGCGAGAACTGCTGGAGGAGCTCGCGCAGCATCTATCGCGGGGTCTGGACCGCATCGACCTGGCGCGGCGCGAGCGCGAATCCTCGGCGATGCGCGACCTGCTGCTGGACCATTCGCAGGCAGCCATCGTCGCCGTGCGCGACGGCCGCCTGGTGCGCGTCAACCCGCGCCTGGTGCGCATGCTGGGCTTCGACGATGCCTCCCAGCTGCTGGGCCTGCAGCCGCGCGACCTGGCGGCCGACGATGCCCAGTATCGGCACTGGCAGGAGCTGGACCAGGCGCTGCGCGAACACCCGGTGCACGGGCACAACCTGCGCTTGCGCCGGCGCGACGGCAGCCTGGTGTCGTGCGACGTTTCCGGTGGCGTGGTCGCGCGGCCCGGCGGGCGCACCGTCGTGTGGACCCTGCTGGACATCGGCGAGCGCGCGCTGCTGCAGCGCCAGCTCGAGCGCGCGCTGGACTACCAGCGGCGGCTGATGGAGCGCAACGCGGCGGGGCTGTTCACGGTCGACGCCGGCAACGGCATTCGCGACGTCAATCCGGCGCTGTGCGAACTGCTCGGCCAGAGCCGGCAGCATCTGCTGGGCAGGCCGCTGGCCTGCCTGCTGGGGGGCGAGCAGGAGGAGCACGACTTCGCGCCGCTGTTGCGGCGCGCCGCCGATGGCGCGCTCGCCGCTGCGCAGGAGCAGCGCTTTCGCCACCGCGACGGCTCGCCGCGCATGTGCCGGGTCAGCGGGGTTCCCATCGAGCTCGACGACGGCGAAGCCGGGGTGCTGTGGAGCGTGATCGACGTCACCGAGTTGCACGAGGCGCGTGACACCATCGCCTTCCAGGCGAGCCACGACGCGCTGACCGGGCTGCCGAACCGGCGCGCGCTGGAGCAGCACCTGCCGCAATGGCTGGGGCGCCGCAGGCGTGATGGCGGCGTGGTCGCGGTGGGCATGCTGGACCTCGACGATTTCAAGCCGGTCAACGACGCGCACGGGCACGATGCCGGGGATGTGCTGCTGCGCGAGTTCGGCGCCCGCCTGCGCGCGCTGATGCGCGACGGTGATTTCCTGGCGCGCTTCGGGGGTGACGAGTTCGTGCTGGTGCTCGACGATCTCGACGAGCAGGCCTGCCCGGCGCAGATCGAATGGGTGCTGCAGCGCCTGCACACCGCGGTGGAACGGGACTTCGAACTGCCGCGCGGGCAGCGCGCGCGCGTGGGCATGAGCCTGGGGCTGGCGCTGATGCCGCGGCACGCGATGGACGGCGAGACCCTGCTGCGCCAGGCCGACGCCGCCTTGTATGAACTGAAGGCGAACAAGCACTCGCGCGGATCATGGTGGCAGATCGGAGCCGGCCTCGGCCCCGCCGCGGCGTGCGTGGGACTCGATGCCGTCGACGCGCGCGCCGGAGAGTTGCTGCAGGCGGGCGCGCTGCAGGCACTGCTCGACGCGGCGGCTTGCGAGCGCCGCCTGCGCGCAGGCTCGGCCCGGCCCGACGAGTCGGTCGCGGCCCCCGTGCTGCGGGAGATGGCCGAGACCGAGGCGCGCCATCTGCACTGGCTGCTGGGTCCGGACGTCGACGTCGAGCGGATCGCGCCGCGCGGCGGCGAGCGCGGGCGCGCGCACGCATTGATGGGGCTGCCCGCGGCGATGCTGACGCGCTGCGCCGCGCGCTTGCGCGAGGACATCGCCACGGGGCTTAGTGCGGCGCCGCTCATGTCGCGGACCGCCGACGGGGTGTCGCGCATCGCCGATGCGCGCCTGCAACTCGATCTGCAGGCCCGCATCGAGGCCTACGAGCAGGCGGTCGCGGAGTATTTCGCGGTGTTCGACGCGCCGTTGCCCGCGCCGGGAACGCCCTGGGCGCGGGCCATCGCCGACCTGCTGCAGGCCGTGGCGGGACTCGACGGCATGTCGGCCTGCCTGGTCATGCGCCCGGATTCCCAGGGTCGCTTCCAGGTCGAGGCGGGTGCCGGCACCCGCGCGCAGGCCATCGGCGCCGACCTGCGCACCGAGCGCTTCCAGGTGCAGCAGGACGACGACAGCGCCGCCGGACGCGGGCTCGTCGGCAACGCATGGCGCAGCGGGCGCATGCACAGCACCGGCGAGTACGCGTGGGACGAACGACTTGCGTTGTGGCACGAGCTGATGCATGGCTACGGCGTACGCAGCGTGGTGGCCATCCCGGTGCCGGCGCAGCAGGAGGGGGCCGCCTTCGTGCTGGCGCTGTTCGGGGCCTGGCCCGGGCAGTTCGAGGCCTTGCGCATGCGCCGCTTCGCGGGCGCGCTGCAACAGCGCGCGGCGCAGATGTGGCGAGCCTGCCGGCGCACGCCGCAGACGCCCGCCATGCCGCTGGAGCTGGCGCAGGCCTATCGATCGGCGCTGTTTCGCGGTGGTCTGGAGCTGCACATGCAGCCGGTGATCGACCTGCGCGACGGCAGTGTGCACAGGGTCGAGGCCTTGGCGCGCCTGCGCGCGCCGGACGGCACGCTGGTGCTGCCGGCGAGCTTCCTGCCGCTGCTCGGAGATGCGGAACTGGACCGCCTGCTGCGCGTCGTGCTCGCGCAGGCGCTGGGGTGGCTGCAGCGCTGGGAGCGCGAGCTCCCGCGGCTGGCGGTCGCGGTCAACCTTCCGCCAACCACGCTGCTGCATCCGCAATGCGCGCAATGGGTCGCGCAGGCGCTGCACTCCAGCGGTATCGAGCCACGGCGCCTGACCCTGGAACTGCTGGAGACCCAGGATTTCGAGACCTGCGCGCAGGTGGGAGCCATCGAGGCCTTGTCGCGCCTGGGCGTGAAGCTGGCGATCGACGACCTCGGCTCCGGCTACAGCAGCCTGAAGCGCCTGGCCGAGCTGCCCTTCGACACCATCAAGGTCGACCAGAGCCTGACCCTGAACCTGCGACGCTCTCCGATGCTCAGCTTCAGCCTGATCAGCACCCTGTTGAAACTGGGGCGGGACCTCGGGCGCCAGGTGATCATCGAGGGGGCGCAGGACGCCGATACCGTGCAGGCCGTGCTGGCGCTGGGCGCGACGCTGGCGCAGGGTTCGGCGCTGGCGCGTCCGATGCCGGCCGGCGAGCTGCAGGCGTGGTGCGCTGCACGGCGGCGCGATACGGCCGACCGTTCCGGCATCGGCGGACCACTCGGGGCGCTTGCGCTGCACTGGGCGCTGGCGCACGGCGGTGCCGTGCAGCCCGGTGCCGAGCAGGATTGCCCGGTGGCGCGGTGGCTGCGCGCCAGCGGGGCCGCCAGCAGCGTGCTGGACTGGCACGAGCAGTTGCACCTCGAGCCGGCGAGCTGGTCGACCGAGCAGCCTTTCGTCGCCTGGCTGCTGCGCGAGCTGCGGGCGCGCCCGTGACGCGGCCCGTACGTGAATCCGAAGGCACGGCCGCGACGTATGTCGTGACGCACGGGGTGCCGCAACGACACGGATCGGCCGCGGGCAGCGCGGCATGGAGCAGACGATGCAGCAACTCAAGCTGGCCGAACTGATGGGCGCGCTGAGCCACGCGCTGGACCTCACCGAGGGCCAGCCGCGCGGGCATTGTGTGCGCTGCGCCTACATCGGCATGGCGCTGGCCGACGAACTCCGGCTCGACCCGCAGACCTGCTGGAACCTGTATTACACGCTGCTGCTCAAGGATCTGGGCTGCAGCAGCAACGCCGCGCGCATCTGTGAGCTCTACCTGACCGACGACCTGCGCTTCAAGCGCGACTTCAAGCTGCTGGGCGGCTCGCTGCCGCAGGTCGTGCGCTTCGTGCTCACCCACACCGGGCTGCGCGCGGGCCTGGCGGAGCGCTTCCGCGCCACGCTGGAGATCTTCCAGAACGGCCAGGAGATCTCGCGCGAGCTGATCCAGACGCGCTGTCAGCGCGGTGCCGACATCGCGCGGCGCATGCGTTTCGGGGAAGTCGTGGCCGGGTCGATCCACGCCCTCGACGAACACTGGGACGGCAGCGGCAAGCCCGAAGGACTGGCCGGCGCGGACATCGCGCTTCCGGCACGCATCGCGCTGCTGGCGCAGGTGGTGGACGTGTTCCACACCTCGTCGGGACCGTCGGCCGCGCTGGCCGAGGCCAGGCTGCGGCGCGGCAACTGGTTCGACCCGCGGCTGGTGGACGCGCTGGAGCGCGCAGCCACCCCGGCATTCTGGGAAGGTCTGCGCGACCCGGCGCTGGCGCAGCGCGTGTACGACTTCGAGCCGGCGCGGCACAGCGTGCCGGTGGACGACCACTATCTCGACGAGATCGCCGAGGCCTTCGGCCAGATCATCGACGCCAAGAGTCCGTTCACCGCCGGCCACAGCGCGCGCGTCGGACTGTACGCGGACCTCATCGCCGAGCAGCTGGGAATCGACCCGCAGCGCCGGCGCTGGTTGCGCCGCGGGGCCCTGCTGCACGACATCGGCAAGCTCGGGGTCAGCAACGCCGTGCTCGACAAGCCGGGCAGGCTCGATGCCGCGGAGTGGGAGGCGGTGCGCATGCACGCCGTCTACACCGAGCAGATCCTGGCGGGCATCGGGCCCTTCGCCGAGCTCGCGAGAATCGCCGGAGCGCACCACGAGCGCCTCGACGGAACCGGCTACCCGCGCGGCCTGCGGGCGCCGCAGATCGAGCTGGAGACCCGCATCATCACCACCGCCGACATCTTCGACGCGATCTCCGCGGACCGTCCTTACCGCGCCGCGGTACCGGTCTCGCAGACCCTGGACATGATGCAGCGCCTGGTCGGCGGCGCGCTCGACGCGTCGTGCATGGAGGCCTTGCGCGAGGTCGCTGCGCGCGTCGAACAGGACCTGGGCGCGCAGGCGCAGCCGGTGGCGGCCTGAATCCTTGCGGACCGCCACGGCTGGACAGGCGGGCCGCGACGACGTGAAATGGCGATTTCGCGCCGCCGCGGCGGCGCACGACCCTCTCGGCTCAGCGAACGGAAACACGACATGGACATCCAAGGACACAGCGCACTGGTCACCGGCGGCGGCTCCGGACTCGGCGAGGCGGTGGCGCGCGAACTCGCGCGCCACGGCGCCAAGGTGGCGGTGCTCGACCTCAACGCCGAGCGGGCGCGGCAGGTGGCCTCCGACATCGGGGGCATCGCGCTGGCGGCCGACGTGGCCGATGCCACGGCCATGCAGGCGGCCGTCGAGGGCGCGGCGCAGGCCCATGGGGCGCCGCGCATCGTCATGCACATGGCCGGCGTCGGCGGGGCCCGGCGCGTGGTCGGGCGCGACGGCGCGGCCGCGCCGCTGGAGGACTTCGAGCGCACGGTGCGGGTCAACCTGATCGGCTCCTACAACGTGGTGCGCCTGTGCGCCGCACGCATGGCGGCCTTGCCCGTGCTGGCCGAGGGTGAGCGCGGGGTGATGCTGATGACCGCCTCGGTGGCGGCCTTCGACGGGCAGATCGGGCAGGCCGCGTATGCGGCGTCCAAGGGCGGGGTGGCGGCGATGACCCTGCCGCTGGCGCGCGACCTGGCCTCGCACGCGATTCGCATCGTCACCGTCGCGCCGGGCCTGTTCGACACGCCGATGATGGCCGCGCTGCCGCAGGAGGTGCAGGATTCGCTGGGCGCCTCGGTGCCGTTCCCGAAGCGCCTGGGGCGCCCGCGGGAAATCGCCGAACTCGCGGTGCACGTGGTGCGCAACACCTATCTGAACGGCGAGACCATCCGGCTCGACGGGGCCTTGCGCATGGCGCCGCGCTGAACCCGCGCCGCCGCGCCGCGCCCGCGTGCCCCGCGCGTGCTCCGCATGCTCCAATAGCCGGATGAACCTCAAGCAACTCGAATACTTCGTGCGCGTGGCGGAGGTGGGCAGCTTCAGCAAGGCCGCGGTGCTGCTCGACATCGCGCAGCCGGCGCTGAGCCGCCAGGTGCGGCTGCTGGAGACCGACCTGCACGCCGTGCTGCTGCAGCGCACCGGGCGCGGTGTCGTGCTGACCGAGTCCGGCAAGCGCCTGTTCGAGCATGCGGTGGGCATCCTGCAGTTGGTGACGCAGGCGCGCGAGGACCTGGAGGCGGGGCGCGACGAGCCGACCGGGCTCACGGCGGTCC
>JAJYTY010000124.1 GCA_021792835.1 Pseudomonadota bacterium | reverse complement strand
GCTTCGGAGCGACATCGAGCAGACTCAGCGACGAGCGGTCCAGGCGGTCCAGCAAGGCGCGCGCGGCTTCCGGCATGCTGCCGCTCGGCGACGCCGCCATGTAGGCACGCAGGTAGTGCACCGGAGTCGGAACCAGCCCCCGCTGAGCGAAGCGGAGCAGCGCGGCGCGGGCGATCGAGGCGGCAGAGGCGACAGGGGCGGATGGCGGGGGCATCGGGAGGAGATCGCGGCGCGCAGCACGTGCGCGCGCCGCAGCAGCAGGAGGATTATTTCAGGTCGGGCGAAGCAGGACGCGGACGCGCGTTACGTCGCCGCCGCCGGTCGGCAGTAACAACATATTGCATGGATATGCGGCGCATCCTGAAACGTACAATGACCGGTTTTGGGCGATATTGTCCCTGCCGCGCGTCGGCGCCGGCAAAGCGTACACAATCCGTGCGCCGGGGGCTTCAACTTCGCGCAGGCGTGTCGTTCTTCGCTTGGGAGGACACAACAGCCTTGCGATATGCTTGCACGAACCGAACGGACAAGGTACTGGGTTGAAATTCCTGGTTGTCGACGATTTTCCGACCATGCGCCGCATCGTGCGCGGGCTGCTGATGCAGACCGGGCACGTGACGGGCACGATCGACGAGGCCGAGGACGGGGTGCAGGCGCTCAAGCGCATCCAGGCCGGGGGGATCGAATTCGTGGTCACCGACTGGAACATGCCCAACATGCAGGGCATCGAGCTGCTGCGCGAGATCCGCTCCAACCCCGACCCGACGATCCGCTCGCTGCCGGTGCTGATGGTCACCGCCGAGGCGAAGAAGGAAAACATCCTGGCCGCCGCGCAGGCGGGGGTCAACGGCTACATCGTCAAGCCCTTCCCCGCCGACACCCTCAAGGCCAAGATCGACTCCATCCTGCAGCGCCTGCACGGGGGGCACGCTACATGAGCACCACTGCGCCCGCCGCCGGACAGGCACTGCACAACCTGCGCGAAGCCGACGCCCTGCTCACGCAGGGCGTGCAGCGCATCCTGCACGCCTCCAGCGACCTGCCCGGGGCCACCCACCCGCTGCAGGAGGTGCTGCACCTGAGCGAGCAGCAGGCCATGCTGACGCTGGAGGCGGTGGAAGCCGCGCAGGCCGAACTGCAGGCCATCCGCGGCACCAATGGCGGCTTCATCGACCAGCGCCTGCAACGCCTGGAGATCCACCTGCAGACCATCCTGACCACGCAGCAGGGGCAGGACCTGGCAGGCCAGCGCCTGAAGAAGACCATCGCGCTGCTGCAGGCGGTGGAATCGCGCATCCAGGAAGCGCTTGCGCAACTCGCCGGCGCCGGCTTCGAGCGCTCGGCGCTGCTCGCCGCCCCGGCGAGCGACGACACCTTCGGCTCCGGGCGCCTCGACCAGGGCAACGTCGACGATCTGCTTTCCGAACTCGGCATCTGACTCGATCGGAGTCGACAAGCCCAGCGCCGCGAACCCCGGGAATCCCTCCATGTCCGAACCATCCTCCTCCGCCCCCGCCGATGCGCCGGCCGCCCGCGCGATGCACGTGCTGTCCCAGCAGGTGCAGGGGGCGCGTGCGCAGATGGACGCCGCGGTGCTGGACCTGAGCCGCCGCTTCGCGCTGCTGCACGCCAGCCTGGAAAAGTCCATGCGCGCTTCCGACGCCGCCGCGGCGACGCAGTCGGGCGATGCGGTGGGCGCGGTATTCACGCAAAGCCGCACGCAACTCGAGCAGGTGCTCGAGGGGCTGCGCGAGGCCCTGCGGCGCCGCGACGATGCCGCCCGCCAGGCGCAGGCCGTGACCACCCATGCCAGCGCCCTGCAGGGCCTGGTCGAGCGCGTGGCCGCGCTGGCTTCGAAGACCGACCTGCTGGCGCTAAACGCCACCATCGAGGCGGCGCGCGCGGGCGAGCACGGGCGCGGCTTTTCCATCGTCGCCGAGGAAGTGCGCAAGCTTTCGGCGCAATCGCGCAAGACCAGCCAGGACATGGCCGAGCGTGTTGCCGCGATCGGCGGCGAGATGCAATCGATGGCGCAGGCGGCAATCCACTCCGGCGAGCTGGAGAAGCAGACCTTCGCCGACAGCGACCAGGCCGTGCAGGTGGTGCTGGCACGCCTGCACGAGATCGCCGACGCGCAGGGCCGTGCCGCTGCCACGCTGCGCGCCGAAGGCGAACAGGTGCAGCAGGAAGTGGAGCGGGTGATGGTGGCGCTGCAGTTCGGAGACCGCGTCAGCCAGATCCTCGATCACGCCGCGCGCTCGCTGCAGGATCTGTCGTCCGAATTCGTCGCCGCGAGCGACTCCCTGCTGGACGGGCAGGCCGCGCTGGCGCGCATCGCCAACGGATACACCACGGAGGAACAGCGCCTTACCCATCAAGGCGCGGCGGCCGCGGTCCAGGAAGATGCCGGCGACGCCGACATCACTTTCTTCTGACGTGGCGCGCTGCTAAGCTCGGCGCGTCCGCTCCCATTCCTTGTCATGGCCAAGACCATCCTCATCGTCGATGATTCCGCCTCGCTGCGCCAGGTGGTGAACATCGCCCTTTCCAGCGCCGGCTACGAGATCATCGAGGCCTGCGACGGCGTCGACGCGCTGTCCAAGCTCGACGGACGCAAGGTGCACCTGATCATCAGCGACGTGAACATGCCCAACATGAACGGCATCGAACTGGTTCGCCAGGTCAAGGCCAGGCCCGAGTACAAGTTCACCCCGATCATCATGCTGACCACCGAGAGCCAGGCCGACATGAAGGCGCAAGGCCAGGCCGCGGGAGCCCGCGCGTGGGTGGTCAAGCCCTTCCAACCCGCGCAGATGCTGGCCGCCGTGGCCAAGCTCATGCCGGCATGACCCGGGGGACGGAGCGACCATGGACGTGACGTTGCGCGAGGACCTCGGCGGTGGCCGCGTCGAGCTGGGCGGGGCGCTGGATATCTATGCCGCGGGCGAACTGCATGCGCAACTGCAGCAGTTGCAGCGCGCGCATCCACGCCTGGAGCTGGACCTGTCCAGGGTCGAGGAGATCGACACCGCGGGGGTGCAGCTGCTGATGTCGGCCAAGCGCACGGCGTCGGCGCAGGGGCGCACGCTCAAGCTGGTGGCGCACAGCCCGGTGGTGCTGGAGACCCTGGAACTGTGCCAGTTGCTGGGCTTTTTCGGCGACCCGGTCGTGGAAACGGCCGGCGCGCGGGTCGGCGGGGGGAACAACGCATGAGTTTCGAACAGCAGATGCTGCAGGCGCTGCAGGCCTTCATCACCGAGGCGCGCGACCTGCTGGCTGGCATGGAGCACAGCCTGCTGCAGCTCGAGACCGATGCGCAGCCCGATTCGGTCAATGAACTGTTCCGGGCCGCCCACACCATCAAGGGATCGGCGGGACTGTTCGGACTGGACGGGGTGGTCCGCTTCACCCACCACATGGAAAGCCTGCTCGACCAGATGCGCGCCGGAGTCATCGGCCCCGACGATGCGGTGATCGGCACCCTGCTCGACGCACGCGACCACCTGGCCGGCCTCATCGAGGCCATCGCCGAGGGCGGCGACGGCCAGCAGCCGGGGCCCCATGAACAGGCGCTGGTGGCACGCCTGCAAAGCCTGCAGTCTCCCGGCGGGCTGCCGCAGGCTCCCGCCCCCCCCGCGGCGCCTGCGGCCGCCGCCGGCAGTGAGGTGCAAGTCACCCACGCCGACCCGCAGGACACCGTGGTGCGGCTGCAGCCGCAGCAGGCGAGCACCGCGAGCTGGCACATCTCGCTGCGCTTCGGGCGCGACTGCCTGCGCAACGGCATGGACCCGCTGGCCTTCATCCGCTATCTGCGCGGGCTGGGCGAGATCGTCGCGCTGGCCACCCTGGACGACGCCGTGCCGGCGCTCGGCGACCTCGACCCGGAAGCCTGCTACCTCGGTTTCGAGATCAATTTCCGCAGCGACGCCAGCAAGGCCGACATCGAGGCGGTGTTCGAGTTCGTGCGCGACGACAGCGACATCTGCATCCTGCCGGCGCACAGCCGCATCGCCGAATACGTCGAGCGCATCCGATCGCTGCCGGAGGACGAGCTGCGTCTGGGCGAGATCCTGGTGGAGGTCGGCACGCTGACCCGCCACGAGCTCGAGCACGCGCTGCAGGAGCAGCAGCAATCGCAGACCCCCGAGGGTGAGCACGAGCCGCTGGGCCAGATCCTGGTGCGCGGCGGGGCCACGCACGAGCCGATCGTGCAGGCGGCACTGGACAAGCAGCGCCAGGCCAAGGAGCGGCGCAACCGCGAGGGACAGATGCTGCGCGTGGCGGCCGACAAGCTCGACGCGCTGATCGACCTGGTCGGAGAGCTCGTGATCGCCAGCGCGGGCAACTCGCTGCATGCGCGCGAGCCCGAACAGGTGGAAGCCGCCGCGCAGGTCACGCGCCTGGTCGAGGAGATCCGCGAGCGCGCGCTGAAGCTGCGCATGGTGGAGATCGGCGAGACCTTCGCGCGCTTCCAGCGCGTGGTGCGCGACACCGCGCGCGACCTCGGCAAGGACATCGCGCTGCTGATCCAGGGCGGCGACACCGAAATGGACAAGTCCCTGGTGGAAAGCATCGGCGACCCGCTGATGCACCTGGTGCGCAACTCCATGGACCACGGCCTGGAGAAGGCCGAGGTCCGCGTCGCGCAAGGCAAGCCGGCCCAGGGCACGCTGCGGCTGTCCGCCAGCCACGACGCCGGCAGCATCGTCATCGAGGTGTCCGACGACGGCGCCGGGCTCAATCGCGAACGCATCTGCGCCAAGGCGCTGCAGCGCGGGCTGCTGACGCCCGAGGTGGCGCAGTCGCTGCCCGACGCCGAGGTCTGGAAGCTGATCTTCGAGCCGGGATTCTCCACCGCGGAGACCATCACCGACCTGTCCGGACGCGGCGTCGGCATGGACGTGGTGAGGCGCAACATCGAGGCCATCCGCGGCAGCATCGACATCCACAGCGAGGCCGGCGCGGGCACCACGATGCGCCTGCGCCTGCCGCTGACCCTGGCCATCATCGACGGCTTCCTGATCGAAAGCGCCGGGCGCAGCTACGTGCTGCCGCTGGACGCGGTGGTCGAGTGCCTGCAGTACCCGGCGCAGCCGCCGCAGCAGGGCTACATCAACCTGCGCGGCGAGGTGCTTCCGCTGCTGCACCTGGAGCGCGCGCTCGGCGCCTCGCACGAATCCTCGGCCGCCGCGCCGATCCGGCGCAACGTGGTCGTCGTTTCGGCCGGGGGCCAGCGGGTCGGCCTGGTGGTCGACCGTCTGCTCGGTGAATACCAGACCGTGATCAAGCCGCTGGGCTCGCTGTTCGCGCACCTGCGAGGAATCGGCGGCTCCACCATCCTCGGCAACGGCCGCGTGGCGCTGATCCTCGATGTCTCCGCGCTCGTGGCGGCGGCCCCCAGGGCCGCTCTTGCGGGCTCCGCCCAGGCGGCCTGAGTGCGGTCCGCCAGTTCCCAGCCGCTTCGAAAACAGCTCTGCCCACCCACCTCGCCCACGCCATGAACCTACCCGTCGCCGCCGGCGCCTCCGCGCCGATCCAGCAAGTTCTCGGCGCGCATGCCGCGCCCGGCCAGTACCTGACCTTCTCGCTGCAGGGCGAGTCCTACGGGGTCGACATCCTCGGCGTGCGCGAGATCATCGAATACGCGCGCCCCACCACGATCCCGATGATGCCCGGCTTCGTGCACGGGGTGATCAACCTGCGCGGCCACGTCGTGCCGGTGATCGACCTGGCGCAGCGCTTCGGGCGCGTGCCCACCGAACTGCGTGCCCGCACCTGCATCGTGATCGTCGAGGTCGCCAACACCGACGGCGCGCAGGCGCTGGGCGTGCTGGTCGACGCGGTCAACGCGGTGCTCGACCTCGACGCCTCGCAGATCGAGCCTGCGCCGGCCTTCGGCACCGGGCTGCGCCGCGAATTCATCCAGGGCATGGCCCGCGTGGACAGCGGCTTCATCATCCTGCTCGACATCGCGCGCGTGCTGTCGACGGAGGACCTGGCGGCGCTGGTGCACGTCACCGAAGGGGCCGAGGCCAGCGCCTGAAGGCGCCGCGCGGCGGCCCTGGCGGGCCGGATTCCGCGCGTTCAGTGCGGATCGTGGGCGTGTTCGTGCGGATGCGCGCGGCCACCCGGCTTCGTCGCGGCCACGTGCAGTCCTGCGTGGTGGTGCCCGAACACCAGGTAGGCCTCGCCGCCGTCGCGCACCAGCCGGCAGCGCGCCCCATGCGGCAGCGTCAGCTTGGTCCGCAGGTGCCCGAAGGGCAGCCCGCCGAGCACCGGCACGCCGTGCGGACGCAATTGCGTGCGCAACCAGTGCACCGCCGAGTCCAGGTCGTAGCCGGCGTCGTGCGGCGCCAGCCGATAGTCGGTGAAGCCGCCGAGCAGCACGGCGCGCTGGCGCTGCAGCACGCCCGCCAGCAGCAGCTGCGTGAACAGCCGCTCGATGCGGTACGGGTGCTCGGCGACGTCCTCCAGGAACAGTACGCCGCGCTTGCGCGGCAGGTAGGCGCTGCCGGTCAGCGCGGCGACGATGCTCAGGTTGCCGCCCCACAGCACTCCGGACACGTCGAGGCCGCGGGGAGCATCGGGGCACTCGAATCCCAGTGCCTCGAGGCGCCCGTCGACGACATCGAGGAAGCTCTCCCGCGTGATCTCGTCGACGCGCTCGGCGCCGAAATCGAAACTCGCCATCGGCCCGCTGTAGCTGACGCTGCCGGCACGCGCCAGCATGGCCAGCTGCAGCGCCGTGAAATCGCTGTGCCCGACCCAGATCTGTCCGCGCCGGCTCACCGCCTCGTGCAGCAAGGGGTAGTCGATGCGCTGGAGCAGGCGCGTCAACCCGTAGCCGCCGCGCGTGGCCATGACCACGCAGGCGCGGCTGCGAGCGGCGCGGTGCAGCGCCTGCAGGCGCTGCGAATCGCTTCCGGCGAAGCGCTGCTCGCGCGCCAGTGCGGCGGCGTCAACACGCACCCGGAAGCCGAGTTCGCGCAAGTGCTGCGCGGCGCGCTGCACGCGTTGCGGCTCGGGCACCGCCCCGGAGGGGGAGATCAGGCGCAGTTCGCCACGCGTGCGGTCGCTGCGGGAAACCATGGGAGTTGGCGAGGAGTTCATTCGTCGAAGGGGTCGGATTCGTCGCCCGGCTCGGGTGCGTCGAGGTGCCTGACGTCGATCCCGCCGCCGTGCGCCGGAAGCTGCTGCTGGGCGCGCGCACGCGCGCGCCGCTCGCGGAAGAACTCCTGCAGCAGCGCGCCGCAGGCCTGCGCCTCGACGCCGGCGCGCAAGCTCGCATGGTGATTGAGCAGCGGCTGCGCGAACAGGTCCAGCACGCTGCCGGCGGCGCCGGTCTTCGGGTCGCTCGCGCCGAACACCACGCGATCCACCCGCGCGTGCAGCAGGGCCATCGCGCACATCGCGCAAGGCTCCAGCGTGACATACAAGGTGCAGCCCGGCAGGCGGTAGTTGCCCAGCAGACTGGCCGCCTGGCGCAGCGCGACGATTTCCGCGTGCGCCGTCGGGTCGCTGTCGCCGATGGGGCGGTTGTAGCCCGTGGCCAGCACCCTGCCCTCGTGCACGATCACCGCGCCCACCGGGACCTCGCCGAGCAGCCAGGCGTTGTGCGCCTGGTCCAGCGCCAGGCGCATGAAGGCGCGGTCCGCAAGGTCCTGGGCCTCGGCAGCGGCGCGCGCGGGGTCGGCGGGGTCGCCGCCTTGGAATGGTTCAGGCATCGCGCAAGCATAGCCGCAGTCGCCCCGGCGCCGCGGCGGCCCCCGAGCGATCTCAGGGCAGCAGCACGACGGCGCCCTGCAGGCGCCCGGCGCGCAGGTCGTCGAGCGCCTGGTTGGCCTGCTGCAGCGGGTAGCAGCTGACCGCGGTGCGCAGGCCCAGCCGCGGCACCAGCGCGAGGAACTCCTCGCCGTCGTGGCGGGTCAGGTTGGCCACCGAGACGATGCGGCGCTCCTGCCACAGCCATGCATACGGGAACGACGGAATGTCGCTCATGTGGATTCCGGCGCATACCACCACCCCGCCCTTGCGCACTGCGCGCAGCGCCTGCGGCACCAGCGCGCCGACGGGAGCGAACAGCAAGGCGGCATCAAGCGGCTGCGGCGGAAGCTGGTCGGACCCGCCCGCCCAGCTCGCCCCGAGCGAACGCGCGAAGTCCTGGGCCTCGGTGTCCGCGGGCCGCGTGAAGGCCAGCACCTCGCGGCCCTGCCAGCGCGCCACCTGCGCCAGGATGTGCGCGGCGGCGCCGAATCCGTACAGGCCGATGCGGCGAGCGTCGCCGGCCATGCGCAAGGCGCGCCAGCCGATCAGGCCTGCGCACAGCAGCGGCGCCATCTCGGCGTCGCTGCCCGCATCGGGCAGCGCGAAGGCATAGCGCGCATCGGCAATGCAGGCCTGGGCATAGCCGCCGTGGCGCGTATAGCCGGTGAACTGCGGGTGATCGCACAGGTTCTCGCTGCCGTGCAGGCAGTACTCGCAGTGACCGCAGGTACGACCCAGCCACGGCACGCCGACACGCTGGCCGATGCGCAGCCCCTGCACCCCGTCGCCCAGCGCGTCGACCCGCCCCACGATCTCGTGGCCCGGAATCAGCGGCAGCAGTGGCTCGGCGAGTTCGCCATCGACCACGTGCAGGTCGGTGCGGCACACGCCGCAGGCCGTCACGCGCACCCGCAGCTCGCCGGGGCCCGGCACCGGCAGCGGCCACTCCAGCAGTCGCAGCGGGCTCCTCGGGGCTTGCAGCACCATCGCCTGCATCCTGGGCTCTCCCGTTCCTGCGCCGGCCGGGACCGCGGCCTCAGCCGATGCTCATCAGGCTGGCGTTGCCCCCGGCGGCGGCGGTGTTGATGCTGACCGCCTGCTCGTGCAGCAGGAGCTCCAGCGGATAGTCCGACTCCTTCAGGCTGTCGCGGGGCAGCGCGTACACGCCCACCACCGCGTGCTCGTAGCGCGTCACCTCGGACTGCAGGGCCTGCAGCCCGACCGGGTCGCCCTGGTACAGCGCGGCGTCCGGCAGATCCTGCGGCTCCATCTCGCGTACCTGCTCGCGCAGCGCCTGCGGCACCAGCGCCAGCGCCGCCTGCGCGTGGGGTCCGCTCAGCAGCGCGACATTGCCGGTGGCCAGCGCCGCGCCCGCCTGGCGCAGCAGGCCGTCGCGGCTGTCGGCGCGGCACAGCAGCTTGCCGCGCGGCAGCAGCAGGTACTGGTTGCTCTCGCCCACCGGGCCGGCCAGCACGCCGGGTTGCATCGACGGCGCCTGCTGCGCGTACACCTCCAGCGTCGCGGCTTCCACGCCCTGCCCGCGCAGCGCGTCGATCAATTGGCGCAGTGCCTGCGGTGCCTCCGCGCATGGCAGGAAGGGAGCGCAGGCCGGAGCGACCAGGCGGCGCAGGTACAAGGGTCCGCCGGCCTTCGGCCCGGTGCCCGAGCGACCGTGGCCGCCGAAGGGCTGCACGCCGACCACCGCGCCGATGATGTTGCGGTTGACATAGATGTTGCCGGCGCGGATGCGCGATCCGACCTGCGCGATGGTCTCGTCGATGCGACTGTGGATTCCGAAGGTCAGGCCGTAGCCCAGCGCGTTGACGGCGTCGATGGCGGCGTCCAGCTCGCTGCCGCGGTAGCGCATCACGTGCAGCACCGGCCCGAACACCTCGCGGCCCAGCACGTCGATTCCCGGGATCTCGACCAGGGTCGGCGCGACGTAGTGCCCGTGGCGCGTCGCCTCGGGCAGGCCCGGGGCATACACCGGGAAGCCGCGCTCGCGCATGGCGTCGACGTGGCGCGCGATGGTGTCGCGCGCCTCGGCGTCGATCACCGGACCGATGTCGGAGTGCAACTGGTCCGGGCGCCCGATCACCAGCTCGTCCATTGCGCCGCGCAGCATGTCGAGCAGGCGATCCGCGACGTCCTCCTGCACCAGCAGGATGCGCAGCGCCGAGCAGCGCTGCCCCGCGGAATCGAAGGCCGAGGCGACGATGTCGGTGACAGCCTGCTCGGGCAGCGCCGACGAATCGACGACCATCGCGTTCTGCCCGCCCGTCTCGGCGATCAAGGGGATCGGCAGCCCGTGCGGGTCGAGGCGCTCGGCGAGCTGCGCCTGGATCAGGCGCGCCACCTCGGTGGAGCCGGTGAACAGCACGCCGCGCACACGCGGGTCACCCACCAGCGCGGCACCGACGCGGCCGTCGCCCGGCAGCAGTTGCACCGCGCCGGGCGGCAGCCCGGCCTCGAGCAGGGTCTGCACCGCGGCATGCGCGATCAGCGGGGTCTGCTCCGCCGGCTTGGCCAGCACCACGTTGCCGGCCGCCAGCGCCGCCGACACCTGCCCCATGAAGATCGACAGCGGGAAATTCCACGGACTGATCGCCACCACCGGCCCGAGCGGGCGATGCTCGGCGTTGTGGAACCGCGTGGACACCTGCT
>JAJYTY010000123.1 GCA_021792835.1 Pseudomonadota bacterium | reverse complement strand
GGCCGAGCAGCACCGTGCGCCAGCGCGGCGCACGCGGCGGCCGTGGCGGGCGCCCGCCGCGCGAGCCGCCACCCTCCCGGCCGTTGCCGCGCGGCGGCGCGGCGCCACCGGCGGACTTGCCGCGGGACGCGCGATGCGGATCGAAAGAGGGTTCCGTCATGACAGCGGCGCATGATAGCCGCCGACGCGCGACCGCACCCGGTCTGCGCGCGCGGCCGCGCCGCGGCCTGTCACGGCTTGCCGCGTCTCAGCGGGACTCGTACTGCGGCTGATACTGAGGCTGATACTGCGGGGCCTGCGGCGCATAGCCCTGCGGCGGAGGCGCAGGCGGCGCGTAGCCCTGCGGCGGGGGCGGCGGGGGCGGCGCGTAGCGCGGAGCCGCGTAGCCCGGCACCTGCGCGCCCTTGCTGTACATGCACTGCTTGTAGGCCACGTTGTAGGCGTGCTGCGCGGTCATCTGCTCGGAGTTGTAGTTGCCTGCCCCGCCCGCGGAGCCGGCCAGCAGGCCCACCCCGGCACCGACCGCGGCGCCGTTGTGGTTGCCTCCGATCAAGGCGCCCGCGGCCGCCCCTAGCAGCGCGCCGGCGGCGCCGGAGACGGCCCCCGACTGCGCCGCGCTGTTGGTATAGCCGGCCGTCTGCTGCTGCGCGAATGCGCGACAGGTGGCGTCGATCGACTGGAATTGCTCCAGGGGCATTCCGGGCGCCGGCATCACCGACACCGTCGGGCCCATCGGGGCGCTGGCGCAGCCGCCCAGCAGCCACGCCGTGGCGAGCATCGTGGGGAGCAGTAGTTTGCGCATGGTCATTGCGTCAAGGGTGAGGATTCTGGGGCGCCGCCGCGGGAGCCGGCGGCGGCGGTGGAGCCTGCGCGGGAACGGGAGTCCAGCCTCCCGGGCAGCTCGGCACCTCAGGATAGTATCCGGCGGGGTTGTAACAGTAATACCAGAAGGACGGCGGGGGCGGGCCGAGCGGGCGCGGCGCCTCGTACACCGGCGGGTACGCGATCACCGGCGGCGGCGCGACCACCATCGGCGGGGCGTAGGCGCCATACCAGGGCGAGGGCCAGCCGGGCCCCCAGGCGCCGTAGTAGCCAGGTCCCCACGCACCGTAGTAGCCGGGTACCCCGATGCCGATGCCGACGGACCAGTGCACGTGCGCCTGCGCCGGCGCGGCCGCCGCCAGCGCCAGGGCCAACGCGGCTCCCAGCACCACCATGCCATGCTTGAAGGGGTTCATGATCACTTCGCTCCATGGCCTCAAACGCAGCAGCCCGGGGTTTTGCCGACAGCGCCGTGGCTCCGGGAGAGGCCTGCATTCTCCACAGGGCTACTCAATGGTCCCGGCCCTGGTCCCGGCCGCGGTCGGGTCCGCGATCCCGGCCGGGTCCGCGGTCCGGGCCGCGTCCGTGGTCGGGAGCCCAGCCGCGCCCGCGGTCACCGGGGCGGGGTCCCGGCTCGGCATGCATCGGGCGCGGGTGGAATTCACGCCAGTGGCCGCGGTCGTGGTGCTCGCGCGCCATGCGCTGGTAGCGCGCCCAGTCGGGGTCGCGGAAGCGCCGAAGCTGCCCGGGCGGGCCGGCCGGGCGCCAGGGCCCGCCGTAGCTCGGGCCCGCATACCAGCCGCCGCGGTAGCGGTAGTAGTACACGCCACCCAGATAGAACACCGGCTGCTGCAGCCCGAGGGCCACGTAGGCACCGATCTCGGGCAGCCAGACCATCGGCGGCGGCGCCACCGCGATCGGTGGCGGTGCGTACACCGGAGCCGGGGCGTAGACGGGAGCCGGGGCGTAGACCGGCGGCGGGTTGCCCACGGTGATGGAAAAGCTCACCGGCGGCCCGTCGGCCAGCGCCGGCGCGGCGCCGAGCAGGGCGGCGGCGACCGCGGTCGCCGCCGTGCGCAGGTTCCTGGGCTTCATGGAATCGACTCCTCGAAGCGTGCCACCGCGGCACCGTGCAGGCGCGACGCGCGGTAGCGCATGTTGCAATTGCGCCGACGGCGCGAAACATCTTGTGGCCAATTATCCACAGACGCATTGCTGCTTTGTTGCCGCGGCGACGCCTCCGTCACGCACCGGGTCAACCGGCGCGTACGCTGTTGCGTTGGAGTGATGGGTGCCGGTCCCGCACCCCGCGGCCCCACCCGTGGCGCGAAGGTCGCGCCCGCCGCGCGCGCCTGCCTGGCGCCCTTCCCGTCGCGTCCCTGCTCGGCCCTTTCATGCGTCGTCGATTCCTGCTCTCCGCCAGTGCGCTGGCGCTTTCCCCGCTGCTGGGCCGCACCGCGCTGGCCGCAAGCGACGACCCCGACCGCGTGGTGGTGCTCGACTCCGCCGACGCCAGCATCACGCTGATCGACCAGACCACGCACCGGCCGCTGCAGACCTTCGCGGCGGGCAAGGAGCCGCATCACCTGATGGCGACTCCGGACAACGAATTGCTGATCGTCGCCGACGCGATCAGCGGCAACCTGCTGTTCCTGAACCCGGCCAGCGGCCAGCCGGAGGGCTGGCGCCAGGGCATCGAGGACCCCTACCAGATCGGCTTCTCGCCGGACAAGCGCTGGTTCGTCACCAACTGCCTGCGCCTGAACCGCGTCGACCTGTACCGCTATGGCGGCGGGCGCGAGCTGCGGCTGGTCAAGCGCATGCCCCTGCAGGCCATACCCAGCCACATGGCCTTCACGGCCGACAGCCAGATCGTGTTCGTCAGCCTGCAGCAGACCGGCGAGCTGGCGGCGATCCACCTGCCGACCCAGACCCTGCTGTGGACCATGAAGGTCGGCGACACGCCGGCCGGGGTCTGGCTGACCCCGCGCGACCGCGTGCTGCTGGTGGCGCTGACCGGTTCGAACGCGGTGGTTGCCGTCGACTGGCGCCGGCGCAGCATCCTCGGGCGCATTGTCACCGGCGACGCCGCGCACAACTTCCGCTCACTCGCCGATGGCCGCCACGTGCTGGTGAGCAACCGCATCGCCGACACCATCAGCATCCTGGACATGCAGGCGCTGCGCAAGGTGGGCGACATCACCGGGCTGCGCCCGGGTCCAGACGACATGGAGCTGTCGGCCGACCGCCGCTGGCTGTGGACCACCTTCCGCTTCGACCGCACCGTGGGGGTGATCGACATGCGCAGCCGGCGACTGGTCGACGTCATCGGCGTGGGCAAGTCGCCGCACGGCATCTATTTCCGCGATCGCGCGCCCTTCTACGACAACCTGCCGCCGCTGTCGCCGCCGCCGCGCGCCGCGGTGAGGCTGTGAGGGCGCGAGCACGCCGATGCATCCGGCCGAACTGTTCGACGCCGCCGCGCGCCTGGTCAACACGCTGACCGGAGACGCGCAGACCTGGCTGTTCGTGACCCTGGTGCAGCCGCTGCTGTGGCACCTGCACCTGATGGACATGGACGACCTGGCCTACGACAACCTGTTGTGGGTGGTCGCCGGCGCGCTGCAGGTGGGACTGGTGTATCTGGTGCTGCGCCCGCTGGAGTGGCTGGCGCCGCTGGAGCGCTGGGACAACCGGCGCGGCATCGGCCCCGACGTGATCTACACCCTGATCAACCGTCTCGGGCTGGTGCCGCTGCTGTTCTTCCTCACGCTGCAGCCCCTGTTCGACCTCGTGCTGGCCTGGATGCACCTGCACGGCTGGGACAACCTGAACCTGGATGCGCTGTGGCCGACCATGCAGCTGCACCCGCTGCTGGGCTTCGTCATCTACCTGGTGGTACTGGATTTCGCCGGCTACTGGTACCACCGCCTGCAGCACCAGATCGGCTGGTGGTGGGAGCTGCACGCGGTGCACCACAGCCAGCGCAAGCTGTCGCTGTGGGCCGACGACCGCAACCATTTCCTGGACGACGCGCTGCAGGCGGCCTTTTTCGCCGCGCTGGCGCTGTTCATCGGCGTGCCGCCCGGACAGTTCGTCGCGCTGTCCCTGCTCGGCGGCGCGCTGCAGAGCCTGCAGCACGCCAACGTGCGCATCGGCTTCGGACGCATCGGCGAGCGCCTGCTGGTGAGCCCGCGCTTTCACCGCCTGCACCACGCGGTGGGCTTCGGGCACGAACTCGGGCACGGCAATCGTTCGCGCCTGTACGGCTGCAACTTCGGCGTGCTGCTGCCGTGGTGGGACCAGCTGTTCGGCTCGGCCGATTTCGACACCGCGCCGCTGGCCACCGGGGTGCGCGAACAGATGCCGCCCCCGGAGGGTCGCGGCGAGAGCTACGGCCGCGGCGTGTGGGCGCAGCAGTGGCTGGGGCTGCGCCGCATGGCGCGGCGCATCGCGGCGGCGCTGCCGCAGCGCCCGCCTGCGGTGGCGGCGCGCGGCTGATCCACGCCCTGCGCGCCGCGCCGCGCCGGCCTACACTGCAAGGTCCGGCGGGCCACGGGCCCGCGTTACTCCCTGCAACGAACCCCGTGCCCATGGATTCGACGTCGATGCCGACCGCGCCCCACGGCGAGGTCACCGAGGAGCAGGCCGCCCAGGCCATCCGCACGCTGTTGCGCTGGGCCGGCGACGACCCGCAGCGCGAAGGCCTGCGCGACACCCCGACGCGCGTGGCGCGCGCGTTCCGGGAATGGTTCGCCGGCTACGCCGAGGACCCCACCGCGTACCTGGAGCGCACCTTCGAGGAGGTCGCCGGCTACGACGAGATCATCGTGCTGCGCGGCATCGACTTCGAGAGCCACTGCGAACACCACATGGCGCCGATCATCGGCCGCGTGCACATCGGCTACCTGCCCAGCCACCGCGTGGTCGGGATCAGCAAGCTGGCGCGCGTGGTCGACGCCTTCGCCAAGCGCCTGCAGGTGCAGGAAAAGCTGACCGCGCAGATCGCGCAATGCATCCACGACACCCTGCAGCCGCATGGGGTCGGCGTGATCGTCGAGGCCACGCATGAATGCATGACCACGCGCGGCGTGCACAAGCGCGGGGTCAGCATGGTCACCAGCACGCTGCTCGGAAGCTTCCGCAACAACCCCAGCACGCGTGAGGAATTCATGCGCCTGGTGCGCGGATCCTGAAAGGCCTGGGGCGCGGGCTCAGCCCGCGCTGAACACGAACATGGCCTCCGAGGCCAGCAGGTTGGGCAGCGTGTGCAGTTCGCGCCCGGCATGCATGCCGAAGGCCTGCTCGACGCGCAGCCCGCACTTGGCCGCCAGCACCGAGAAATCGGCGTAGGTGGTCACGCGCAGGTTCGGCGTGTCGTACCACTCGTAGGGCAGCTCCTCGGTCACCGGCAGGCGCCCCGACGCCACGCGCATGCGGATGCGCCAGTAGGCGAAATTGGCGAAGGTGGCGATTCCGCGCCGCCCGACCCGCGAGGCCTCGCGCAGCGCGCCCTCGGTGTTGCGCAGGTTGGGCAGCGAGTCGATCAGCAACACGACGTCGAAGCTGTCGTCGGCGAACATCGCCAATCCCTGCTCGAGGTCGAGCTGCAGCACGTCGACCCCGCGGCGCGCGCAGGAGACCACCTTGTCGGGGTCGATCTCGACCCCCTGCACCGAACAGCCCCGGGTGTCGCGCAGGTGCGCAAGCAGCGCACCGTTGCCGCAGCCCAGGTCGAGCACCCGGCTGCCCTGGGGCACGCGCGCCGCGATGATGTCGAAGCGCGGGTTCATGCCGGGTCTCCGAGGCCGAGCTGCTCGGCGATGCGTGCGAAATACGCCCGCACGACGTCGTGGTAGTGGGGTTCGTCCATCAGGAACGCGTCGTGCCCGTGCGGGGATTCGATCTCCGCGTAGCTGACCTGGCGCTGGTTGGCCAGCAGCGCGCGCACGATCTCGCGCGAGCGCTCCGGCGAGAAGCGCCAGTCGGTGGTGAAGCTGGTGAGCAGGAAGCGCGCCCGCGCCGGCGCCAGCGCCTGCGCGAGGTTGCCGTCGTGCTCCCCGGCGGGGTCGAAGTAGTCGAGCGCGCGGGTCAGCAGCAGATAGGTGTTGGCGTCGAAGTAGCCGCTGAACTTCTCGCCCTGGTAGCGCAGGTAGCTCTCGATCTGGAAGTCCACGTCGAAACCGTAGTTCAGCGCACCGCCGCGCAGGCTGCGCCCGAACTTGCGCGCCATCGCGTCGTCGCTCAGGTACGTGATGTGGCCGATCATGCGCGCCACGCTCAGGCCCTGGCGCGGCACCACGCCATGCGCGTAGTAGTCGCCGCCGTGGAAATCGGGATCGGTGATGATGGCGCGGCGCGCCACTTCGTTGAAGGCGATGTTCTGCGCCGACAGGCTGGGCGCGGTGGCGCTGGCCACGCAATGCGCCACCCGCTGCGGGTGGCGCAACGCCCACGACAGCGCCTGCATGCCGCCGAGGCTGCCGCCCATCGCCGCGGCCAGGCGCTCGATGCCGAGGCGGTCGAGCACGCGCGCCTGCGCGTCCACCCAGTCCTCCACCGTGACCACCGGGAAGCGGCTTCCCCACGGCTTGCCGGTGGCCGGATCGATACTCATCGGCCCGGTGGAGCCGAAGCACGAGCCGAGGTTGTTGACCCCGATGACGAAGAACTGGCGGGTGTCCACCGGGCGCCCGGGCCCGACCATGTTGTCCCACCAGCCGCGGCTCTTCTCGTCGTCGCCATAGCGCCCGGCCACGTGGTGGCTGGCATTGAGCGCGTGGCACACCAGCACGGCATTGCTGCGCGCGGCGTTGAGCTGGCCGTAGGTCTCGACCATCAGCTCGTAGGCCGGCATCACCGCGCCGCCCTTGAGCTTGAGCGGGGTGTCGAAGTGCATGCGCTCGGGCCTCGGCTCGGGCGCTTCCGGATTGGGTGCCATGGGTGCTCGGGAAGGGAGCGCTCGCGCACGGCGCGCGCGGCCCGCCAGTATAGGGAGTGGAGCGATGTCTCACGTCCCTGCTACGCTGGCTGCATGTCCAGGAAACGCAAGACCCCGCTGCACGCCCGCAACTTCCCCAGCGCGCGCGAGGAGGCCGCGCAGCACCGGCTGCCGTCGCGCTACGCCGGCCCCGAGAGCAGCTACCGCCTGGCCTTCACCGACACCGCCTTCCTGCTGCAGGAGGACCTGCGTCCGGTGCGCATGCAGCTCGAACTGCTCAAGCCCGAGATGGTGCAGCGCCAGCAGGGCATCGACGCCACCGTGGTGCTGTTCGGCAGCGCGCGCATCGTGCCCCCGGAAGTGGCGCAGCAGCGCCTGGAGCAGGCGCTGCAGGAGGGCGACGCCCAGCTCGTGGCGCGCGCGCGCGAGGCGCTGCGCCTGTCCAGGCACTACGTCGAGGCACGGCGCTTCGCCGAACTGGTCACGCGCGCCAGCCAGGATCTGGCGCAACCCCTGACCGTGGTCACCGGCGGCGGCCCCGGCATCATGGAAGCCGGCAACCGCGGCGCGCTCGACGCCGGCGGGCCCAGCGTGGGGCTCAACATCGTGCTTCCACACGAAGAGGAGCCCAACCCGTACATCACCCCCGAGCTGTGCTTTCGCTTCCATTATTTCGCGATGCGCAAGATGCACTTCCTGATGCGCTCGGTCGCGCTGGTGTGCTTCCCGGGCGGTTTCGGCACCCTGGACGAACTGTTCGAGGTGCTGACCCTGACGCAGACGCGCAAGGTGCACAAGCGCCCGATCCTGCTGTTCGACCGCGAGTTCTGGAGCTCGCTGATCGACTTCGAGCACCTGGTGCACACGGGCATGATCGCGCAGCACGACCTGCAGCTGTTCCACTTCGTCGAGACCGCCGAGCAGGCCTGGGAACTGCTGCGCCGCGAGCTCGCGCTGGAGGCCGAGGCGCCGCCGGCGGACTGACGGCCCGGAACAATCCGCCATGTCCTTCGGCCGATTCGAGCGCCCGCGCGGCGAGACGCCGATGAGCGACATCAACATGACGCCGCTGATCGACGTCATGCTGGTGCTGCTGGTGATCCTGCTGCTGACCGCGCCGCTGCTGGGTGGCCGCATCGCGCTGCGCCTGCCGCGGGTCGACGCGACCCCGGCGCCGGCCGCGCCCGGCGCGCTGGTGCTGGACCTGCTGCGCGACGGGCGCATCGTGCTGGACGGGCACGAGCTGCCGCGGCAGCGCTTGCAGCAGCGCCTGCACGCGCTGGCCGCCGCGAGGCCGCATGCAGAACTGCGCATCCGCGCCGACGCCGCGGTGCCCTATGGCGAGGTGGCCCGGGTGATGGCCGCGGCGCAGGCCGCCGGGCTGTCGCGCCTGGGGCTGCTCACGCAGCCGGCGGCGGCCTCGACCCCAACGCGCTGATCCACACCGCCGGCACTGGCGCTCCGCGGCGGCCGCGTGCCAACTAACATGCAGCTTTGCGCCCGCCGCGCGCAGCGCGGCGTCCGACTTCCTCCGACCAGCCGACATGAATTCCAAGTACGACGCAGCCGCCGTCGAGCGCGCAGCGCAGCAGCACTGGCAGGCCACCGACGCCTACCGCGTGCGCGAGGACGCGCCCGGCACGAAGTTCTACGCCTGCTCGATGCTTCCGTACCCCAGCGGCAAGCTGCACATGGGGCACGTGCGCAATTACACGATCAACGACATGTTGACGCGCTACCTGCGCATGAACGGCTACAACGTCCTGATGCCGATGGGCTGGGATGCCTTCGGGCTGCCGGCGGAGAACGCGGCGATGAAGAACCGCGTGCCCCCGGCTCGCTGGACCTACGACAACATCGCCTACATGAAGCGGCAGATGCAGGCGATGGGCCTGGCCATCGACTGGAGCCGCGAGGTCGCCACCTGCTCGCCCGAGTACTACCGCTGGAACCAGTGGCTGTTCCTGAAGATGCTCGACAAGGGCATCGCCGAGCGCCGCACCCAGGTGGTCAACTGGGACCCGGTCGACCAGACCGTGCTGGCCAACGAGCAGGTCATCGACGGCCGCGGCTGGCGCAGCGGCGCGCCGGTGGAGCGGCGCGAGATCCCCGGCTACTACCTGCGCATCACCGACTACGCCGAGGAGCTGCTGTCGGCGGTGGCCGACCCCACCGACCCGAACTTCCTGTCCGGCTGGCCCGAGCGCGTGCGCCTGATGCAGGAGAACTGGATCGGGCGCAGCGAGGGCGTGCGCTTCGCCTTCGAGCACGACATCCGCGACAGCTCCGGGCAGCCGATTCAGGGCGGGCGCATGTACGTGTTCACGACACGCGCCGACACCATCTTCGGCGTGACCTTCTGCGCCGTCGCGCCGGAGCACCCGCTGGCCGCGCACGCAGCCGCCTCCGACCCCGGGCTTGCCGCGTTCATCGAGCGCTGCGCGCAGGGCGGCACCACCGAGGCCGAGCTGGCGCTGAAGGACAAGGAGGGCATGCCCACCGGGCTGCACCTGCGCCACCCGCTGACCGGAGAGGCCATCCCGCTGTGGGTCGGCAACTACGTGCTGATGAGCTACGGCGACGGAGCGGTGATGGGAGTTCCCGCGCACGACGAGCGGGATTTCGCGTTCGCGCGCAAGTACGGGCTACCGATCCGCCAGGTCGTCGAGGTACCGGGCGAGACCTTCAGCACCGAGGCCTGGGCGGAGTGGTACGGCGACAAGCAGCGCTGCCGCTGCGTGCACTCCGGCAAGGGTTTCGAGTCCCTCGACGGACTCGGCCACAAGGACGCGGTGGAGCGCGTCGCCGGGCTGCTCGCCGAGCGCGGGCTGGGCGAGCAGCGCACCACCTGGCGCCTGCGCGACTGGGGCGTGTCGCGCCAGCGCTACTGGGGCACGCCGATCCCGATCATCCACTGCGAGCACTGCGGCGCGGTGCCGGTGCCCGAGCGCGACCTGCCGGTGCTGCTGCCCGAGGACCTGATCCCCGACGGCAGCGGCAACCCGCTGGCGCGCTGCGAGTCCTTCCTGAAGGTCGACTGTCCGCAATGCGGCAGGCCGGCGCGTCGCGAGACCGACACGATGGACACCTTCGTCGACTCGTCGTGGTACTACATGCGCTACACCTGCGCCGACAACCACGCCGCGATGGTCGACGCGCGCACCGACCAGTGGCTGCCGATGGACCAGTACATCGGCGGCATCGAGCACGCGATCCTGCACCTGCTGTACGCGCGCTTCTGGACCAAGGTGATGCGCGACCTCGGGCTGGTGCGCGCCGACGAGCCCTTCAAGCGCCTGCTGACCCAGGGCATGGTGCTCAACCACATCTACTCGCGGCGCAACGCCGCCGGCGGCGTCGAGTACTTCTGGCCGCACGAGGTCGACAACGTGCTCGACGCGCAGGGCCACATCGTCGGCGCCACGCTCAGGAGCGATGGCAGCGCGGTCGGCTACGACGGCGTCGGCACGATGAGCAAGAGCAAGAACAACGGCGTCGACCCGCAGCAGCTGATCGACCGCCACGGCGCGGACACCGCGCGCCTGTTCACGATGTTCGCCGCGCCGCCGGAGGCGACGCTGGAATGGAACGACTCGGCGGTCGACGGCGCGCAGCGCTTCCTGCGCCGTGTGTGGGAAGGCGCGCAGGCACTGGTCACGGCGGGCGAGCCCGCGCCGCAGCCTTGGTCGGAGCTGCCGCGCGAACTCGGCGAGCTGGCCGACGCGCGCCGCGAGATCCACCTCGCGCTGCGCCAGGTCACGCACGACTACGAGCGCATGCAGTACAACACCGTGGTGTCGGGCTGCATGAAGATGCTCAACCAGATCGAGCAGGTGGCGTCGCGCGATGTC
>JAJYTY010000122.1 GCA_021792835.1 Pseudomonadota bacterium | reverse complement strand
CGGCGGCAGGCGCCGCGGCGGGTGCGGCGGGGGCCGGCGCCGCGCCGGGCTCGCCGCGCCGCTGCTCGAGCTCGAGCTCGCCGAGCTTCAGATGGAACTCGCCAAAGTGCGAGAAGGAGTTGATGAGCTCTACAAGTTCTCGCAGATCCTTGTAGGACATCCGGTCGTTCGAAGCAGTCACGGGTTGGAGTCTCCAGATTTCCCCGGCCACGCACCGGCTCGGCGCTTCGGCAGGGGGTGGACGCTCGGCGTCCACAAATTCCATTCATTGAAATTTCTCGTTTCTCTGAATGCAATTCTTGCACCGCGAGCCGCATCTCGCAATAATGAAATTGCGCATTTCGAACCATGGAACCTGAGGAGATACCCCTATGCGGCCCGTCATCATCACCGTCGCCATCACCGGGGCGCTGCCCCGCAAGAAGGACAGCCCGGCGGTCCCCGTGACCCCGGCGGAACAGATCGAGTCCACCCACGAAGCCTTCGAGGCCGGGGCCTCGCTGGTGCACGTGCACGTGCGCAATCCCGACGAGTCGCCGAGTTCGGACCCCGAGCTCTACGCCCGTGTGCAGGAGGGGGTGCGCAGGTATTGCCCGGGCATGATCATCCAGTTCTCCACCGGCGGACGGGGGCGCGACCAGACCGCACGCGGGGCCATGCTGCACCTGCGCCCGGACATGGCCTCGCTGGCCACCGGCTCGGTGAACTTTCCCAATGGCATCTACGAGAACCCGCCCGATTTCGTCGAGGCGCTGGCTCGCTCGATGCAGGAATACGACATCAAGCCCGAGATCGAGGTGTTCGACCTGGCGATGCTCTACAGCGCCGCCCGGCTGGTCAAGGCAGGGCTGCTGGACCGGCGCGCCCATGTGCAGTTCGTCATGGGGGTCCCGAACGCGATGCCCGCGCGTCGCTCGATCTTCGACTTCCTGCGCTCCGAACTGCAGCAGGTGCTGCCCGAGGCCACCTGGGTGGCTGCCGGCATCGGACGCATGCAATGGGAAGTCAACCAGTGGTGCCTGGCCGAGGGCGGGCACTGCCGCACCGGGCTGGAGGACAACCTGCGCTACGACGACACCCGGCTGGCAGCCAGCAACGCCGAGCTGGTGCAAAAGATCGTCGACGTCTGCGAAAGCCACGGCCGGCGGCCCGCCACGCCGGCCGAGGCGCGCCGCATGCTCGGATTGCGCGAGGCCGCCTGATGGAGCCCCATGCGATGAACACCCCCGATGCCTCGCTGGCGGCACCCTGCATCGCGCAGCGCCACTGGAGCGTGGCCGAAGCCGCGGAGCTGTTCGACCTGCCCTTCCCGGAGCTGATGTTTCGCGCACAGCAGATGCACCGGGAGCATTTCGATCCGGCCGAGGTGCAACTGTCCACGCTGCTGTCGATCAAGACCGGAGGCTGCCCGGAGGACTGTGCCTACTGCCCGCAGTCCGCGCATCACGACGCCGGGCTCAAGGCGGGCGCGCTGCTCGATCTGCCCAGCGTGCTCGACGCCGCCCGGCGCGCCCGCGACGCCGGCGCGACGCGCTTTTGCATGGGCGCCGCATGGCGTTCGCCGAAGCCGCGCCAGCTCGAGGCCGTGGCCCGCATGGTCAGCGAGGTCAAGGCGCTCGGGCTGCAGACCTGCGTGACCCTGGGCATGCTCCAGCCCGGCCAGGCCGAGCAGTTGCGCGACGCCGGGCTGGACTACTACAACCACAATCTCGACACCTCGCCGGAGTTCTACGGCAACATCATCACCACTCGCTGCTACGAGGACCGACTCGACACCCTGGAGCAGGTGCGCTCGGCCGGCATCAAGGTGTGCTGCGGAGGCATCGTCGGCATGGGCGAGTCGCGCACGCAGCGCGCCGGCCTGCTGGTGCAGCTGGCGAACCTGCAGCCCTACCCCGAGTCGGTGCCGATCAACAATCTCGTGCGCGTGGCAGGCACCCCGCTGGCCGAACAGGCGCCGCTGGATCCGCTGGAATTCGTGCGCAGCATCGCGGTGGCGCGCATTCTCATGCCACGCGCCCGCGTGCGGTTGTCGGCGGGCCGCGAAAGCATGGACGACTCGCTGCAGGCGCTGTGCCTGCTGGCGGGGGCGAACTCGATCTTTTTCGGCGATACGCTGCTTACCACGCCCAACCCGCAGGCCTCGGCCGACCTTGCGCTGCTGCAGCGCATGGGCATGCGGGCCCAGGAATCCCAGGAGACCCCTTGATGCAAGACGGATCGAAGCACACATCGCAGCAACAGGACCAGGAATTGCGCGAGCGCGTCGCGCTGGTCACCGGGGCAGCCCGCGGCATCGGGCTGCATATCGCCGCCCGCCTCGCCGGCTCCGGCTGCACCGTGGTACTGACCGACATCGACGCCGACGGCGCGGCGCGCGGCGCGGCCGCGATCGGCGGCACCGCCGGCGCCCTTCGCATGGACGTGCGCGACCGCGCCGGGATCGGCGATACGGTGCGTCGTGTTCTGGACACGCACGGACGCATCGACATCCTGATCAACAACGCCGGCGTGCTGGCGCAGGGAGCCTTCGACCAGACGGATGGCGCGGCCTGGGACGAACTGGTCGCGGTCAACCTGACGGGAATCTACAACTGCGTGCAGGCGGTGGCGCCGTCGATGATCGCCCACGGCCGCGGCAACATCGTGAACATCGCGTCGGTGTCCGCGGCCCGCGGTGGCGGCTCGGTCGGCAACGTGTGGTACGGAACCACCAAGGCCGGGGTCGTGGCCATCACGCAGGGCCTGGCGCGTGAGCTGGGCCCGCGCGGAATCCGCGTCAACGCGATCGCGCCGGCGGTGGTCGACACCGACATGATGAAACCCCACCTGACGGAAAGCGTGCGCGGCGCGATCTGCGCGCGCATACCGCTGGGCCGGCTGACCCACAAGCGCGACCTCGGGGAGCTCGCCGCCTGGCTGGCCGGAGATCGCTCGGAATTCATCACCGGCCAGACCATCGCGGTCGATGGTGGCCTGCTGTGCACCTGAACGCCTGAACCACCTGAGCGCGGCCTCGTGGCCGCGCGCTCAGCCGACAGCGCCTTCGCGCCAGCCCTGCGTGCGAGCCCGCGCGTGTGCCCGCACTCGCTCCAGCGGGACCTGCGCCTGCTCCCTGCGAGAGTGTCGGCGCTCCAGCCCCAGCGCCGCGATCACTTCGTGCGGACGCGGTGCCTGGCGCGCGCCCAGGCGTTGTGCCGCCAGGCGGATGGCCTGCTCGCTGGCGCATGACAGCAGCCAGCGCAATTGCGCCGCGTCCTGTGCGTTCTGGATGCGCACGCCCAGTCCCGACAATGGCCCTTGCGATGAATCGCCGCTCATGGTCGCCCCCTTCGCGAATATCCGGTCCAGGGTCGACGATCCGCGACGTGCCCGCGGCCGGCCCTGCGTGCTCGCAGAGTAGCACGTGGCGGCACCCGCGCAGTTGACGCCGCGCACTGTGCACGCGCGGCCCCGCCGCTTCAACCGATATGGCTCAGCGCCTCGTCCACGGTGCAGATGTTCGCGAAGCGCCCGCGCAGCACGACCTCGGTGCGCTGCACGATGTCGTCAGCGGCCAGCGACCCGTCGCCGGGAATGTCCATGTCGAAGGTCAGCGTGGCCGGACTGACGAAGTCGACTTCCCAGCCGAGGTCCGAGGCATGGCGCGTGGTGGTCTCGCAGCACTGCTCCGTGCGGATTCCGCTGACGATCACGCGGCGCATGCCGTGGCGCACCAGCCACACGTCCAACCCGGTGCCGCCGAGGGCGCTGTGGCGGGATTTCACGAACTGTGCCGCGGGCTCGAAGTCCATGAGCCCGTCGATCGGGCGCACGTGGCCGGAGCAGTGCGCGAAGGGATTGTCCTCGCGCGCGGGCCCGTCACTGTGCAGCACCCGCAGCAGCGGCACGCCGGCGGCCGCGCAGCCGCGGATCAGCGCGTTCTGCGCCTGCAGGTAGCGCGCGGCGCGCGAGGCGTCGAAATAGGGGCGATGCACGAAGGACTGCTGCGCATCGATCACCAACAGGCAAGTGTGCATGGGATTTCCTACGACCGGAAGCCGGTCATTGTGCATGCGATCCAGCGTGCGCGCCGGGGACCGCCTCAGGACTCCCCGCTACCCAGCATGCGCGCGCGGTAGGCGCGCGGCGACTCGCCATAGCGCGTCTTGAACAGGCGGCTGAAATGGGCCGGCTGGCGGAAGCCGCAGCGAAAGCACAGCTCGGCGATCGAGCAGTGGCGCTCGGCCGGACTGGCGAGCAGCTCGCGCGATTTGCCCAGGCGCTGTTCGTAGAGGTAGGCATCGGCGCTGACGTCGATCTTGCGCAGGATCTTGTACAGGTAGCTGGTCGAGATGTTGCAGCCCTGCGCGATGCGCTCGGCGTCGAGGTCGGGATCGGCCAGGTGCAGCTTGATGTAGGCGAGGATGCGCGCGCGATGCGCGACGGTGACGCTGCTGTCGCTCTCCGAGACCTCGCACTCCTCGTTGCGGATGAGGAACATCGCGACGAGGTCGATGAAATGCTCGCAGATCGTGAACAGTTCCTTCTCGGACCACGAATCGAGGTGGTCGAAGATGTGGCCGAGATAGCTGCGAAGCATCGCCCCTCCCGGTGAAGTGGCGACGTCGAGCTTGCAGAAGGCCGGCAGGTTGCGGCTGCGCAGCAGCAGGGCCGAGCTGGGGATCGAGATGCTCAGGCTGCGAAAACCCTGCTCGCCCTGCGCCAGCGCCTTGTACGGCAGCCCCTGGTTCATCAGGTACAGGCAGCCCGGCGCGACGTCGAAGCACTCGCCGCGGCGCTCCACGGTGAGCGGCCCCGACACCGGCAGGCCGAGGGTATAGAACTCCTCGTTCAGGCGCGACGCGTTGCCGCGCGTGCGCTCGATGTTCTGGCCGGCGTAGCGCAGATCGTTGAACTGCAGTCCGGCGCGCCGCATGTAGCGCAGCTGGCCGTTGAAGCGGGTGTCGCGCGGCTGCACCTCGAAGGGGCCGAAGGCGTCGGCCATCGCGGCGCGCCAGTTCTCGTAGCGGTCGATGCCCGAGACCGCCAGGCTCGTATAGCTCATGAAACCACCCTCCTCGCTGCGATCGACCAGACTTTCTTGACTCGGATTTCACCACTTCTTGCACCGCTTTGCACCAAGGTGCGAAAACCATTGCGATCAACCTTGCGAAGCCTACACTCGCGGCGCCGGGCAGACATCGGCATAAACCCGTGAGATGGTTTTGAATCGCGGCGATGCACAAGGAGGCAGCATGGTTTCAGGAGGCGCCGGAAGGCCCGCCGTTTCGCGCTACATGCGTTGCGGAGACTATGAGATTCATTATCTTGAGTGGGGTCATGAAAATGACCCAACCATCATTATGTGGCATGGACTTGCGCGGACATGCCGGGATTTCGATGTACTCGCCGGAAGATTATCTTCGACATATCGCGTGATCTGCCCCGACACGCTGGGACGCGGGCTGTCCCAATGGAGCCGGGCGGCACGTGACGAATATTGCCTGGACTACTACGTGGGCCTCGCCGCCGAACTGGTCGGCCGCTTGGGCCTGCGCCGCCTCAGTTGGGTCGGGACCTCGATGGGCGGGGCGATCGGACTCGGCGCCGCCGCCGGCGCGCTGCGCGAACGCATCGACGCGCTGGTGCTCAACGACATCGGCCCCAGCCTGCCGGGGGCCGCGCTCGAGCGCATCGGCTCCTACGTGGGCCATCCGCCGAGCTTCGACACCGTGACCGAGATGGAGTCGTGGATGCGCGAGGCCTACCGCCCCTTCGGCTGGCAAAGCGACGAGCAATGGCGAAGCATGGCCGAGCACTCGCTGCGCAGGCTGCCCGACGGTCGCCTCACGCTGCACTACGACCCGCGCATCGTCGAGCAGCTCGACACCCATGCGCAGGACTTCGAGCTGTGGCAGGCCTACGACTCGCTGCGCATACCCGTGCTGCTGCTGCGCGGCGCCGACTCCGACCTGCTGCCCGAGACCACGGCCGACGCCATGACCCGCCGCGGCCCCCGTGCACGGCGCGTCGATTTCCCCGGCTGCGGGCACGCGCCCGCGCTGAACGTGGAAACGCAGATCCGCGAGATCGAGCATTTCCTCGCCGGCGTGCCCGTGCCATGACCCCATCGGGCCGGGCGGCCGCACGCCGTCCGGCTTCGAAGACCGCGTCACCCAGACCCCCAGGAGACAACAACCATGAAACCTCGCCTTCTCGCTTGCGCCATGCTGGGCGCACTCGTCGGCGCGCCGCTGGCCCAGGCCGGCAGCGTGCAGCTGTACGGCACCATCGACCTCGGCGTGACCCACTTCACCGGACTGGCCCCGAGCAGCGGCGGCGCGGCCGGGCAGACCGTCAGCTCCACCGGACTGAGCTCGGGCGCGCAGTCGGCGTCGCGCATCGGGATCTCCGGCACCGAGAACCTCGGCGACGGCATGGTCGTGCTGTTTCGCGCCGAGACCGGCTTCTGCGCCGCCGGGCTCAGCCAGTCGGGAGCCAGCGCCACCGGCTTCGCCGGTCGCGGCTCGGCGAACTCGGCTCAATATTGCAGCGGCAATGGCTTCATGAACCGGCAGGCCTACGTCGGTCTGACCGGGCGCTACGGCACCTTGCTCGCCGGGCGCCTGTTGAACCTGGCCTACCTGAACGAGAAGGCCGCGGACCCCTTCGCGATGGGAATGACCGGCAACTACAACAACATCAACACCGAGTCCTCCGGCGCGGCGCTGGAGACCGATCAGGTGCTGGCCTACGTGTCGCCGACCTTCTCCGGCTTCAGCACCACGCTGGGCTATGCCTTCAACGTGCTGCCCAGCGGCTATGTGGTGCCGGGAACCAACCAGCAGCAAAATACGGCCAAGACCTGGGTGGGCGGAGTGAACTACGCTTCCGGCCCGGTGTTCGCGGCGGTCGACTACCAGCTGCTGCAGAACTTCGACTCGGTGCCTGGCGCCAGCAGCACGCTGCACACCGGCTCGCTGAAGATGTACCAGATCTCGGGCGGCTACGACTTCGGAGTGCTCAAGCTCACCGCGCTGTACGGCAGGACCCGCATGGACTACTACAGCGGCGACAACACCTCCTACCTGATCGGTGCGACCATCCCGGCCGGCCCCGGCGACGTGCTCGCGTCCTATGACGTGAGCAAGTTCGGCATGGCGGACCCGGCGGCGCCGCAGGCACGCCAGTACGCGATCGGCTATACCTATTCGATGTCCAAGCAGACGAATCTGTACGCGTCCTACGCGCACATCAGCAACGACACCGGATCGACCCGCGCCGTGGGCGATGCCACCGACGGCTTCACCGGCGTGTCCGGCCAGGGTTCGACCGGCATCGCCGTGGGAATCCGTCACAGTTTCTGATCGGCCCATCCACCTGGAGACCACGCATGAAACCCCTCCGTCCCCTGATGCTCGCGCTGGCCGCGATGCTCGCGCTGCCGGTGCTGCCGGCGGCGCGCGCCGCCGACGCGCAACCGATCGTCATCGCCCACATCTACGGCAAGAGCGGCCCGCTGGCCGTGTACGGCAACCAGTTGCAGCGCGGCCTGGAACTCGGGCTGGACTACGCGACCCACGGCACCGGCGAGGTGCTGGGGCGCAGGATCCGCCTCGAGATGTTCGACGACCAGGGCAAGGCCGGGCGCGCCCGCGCGCTGTTCCAGCAGGAACTGGCCCGGCCGCAGGTCGCGCTGGCCGTCGGCCCGGTGAACTCCGGCAACGTGCTGGCGGTGCTGCCGCTGGCGCAGCAGTACCGCAAGATCGTGATGCCCGAGGGCGTGGCCGACTCGATCACCGGCAAGGACTACAACCCCTACGTGTTCCGCATCGCGCGCAACTCGTCGCAGGACGCCATCGCGCAGGCGCTTTCGCTGGGCGGCAAGGGAGTGTGCGCATCGGTGCTGGCGCCCGACTACGCGTTCGGACATGACGGCGCGGCAGCCTTCAAGACCGCACTGGAGAGCGTCGGCGGACGCCTGGTGTCGGAGGTGTTCCTGCCCGGCGACACGACCGACTTCACCGCCGGTGGCGAGCGCCTGATCAACGCCCTCAAGGCCACCGACGGCTGCAGCGCGAAGGACATCTTCGTGATCTGGGCCGGGGCCGCGAACCCCTTCGGCGGGCTGGCGGCGCTGAACCCGCAGGCCGCGGGAATCCACATCACGTCGGGAGGCAACATCCTGCAGGCGCTGGCGCTGTACAAGCCGGTGGTGGGCATGCAGGGCGCCGCCTACTACTACTACAAGCTGCCACACAACAAGGTCAACGACTGGCTGGTCGCGCAGCACTTCAAGCGCTACAAGTCGCCGCCGGACTTCTTCACCTGCCAGGGATTCGCCGAGGCGCAGGCCATCGTCGACGCGCTGCGCAAGGCCGGCTCGACCTCGACCCCGGCGCTGATGAAGGCGCTGGCCGGGCTGCGCTTCGAGTCGCCGAAGGGCGAGATCTACATCCGACCGCGGGACCACCAGGCCATGCAGGACATGTACCACTTCGAGGTTGCGCTGGATCCGGCTGCGACCTTCAGCGGCGGCGTGACCCTGAAACTGGTGAAGGTGATCCACGCCAGCCAGATGCACGTGCCCATCGAAAACCAGCATGGTTGATGGGCAGGCGGCGATCGAGGCGCGCGACCTGAGCGTGCGCTTCGGCGGCAATCTCGCGGTCAACGGCGTGTCCTGCGCGCTCGCGCGCGGCACGCTGACCGCGATCGTCGGCCCGAACGGCGCCGGCAAGACCACGCTGTTCAACCTGCTGTCGGGGCAGGTGCGCGCCAGCTCCGGCAGCATCCACCTGTACGGGCGCGACGTCACCGCGCTGTCGGCGGCGCGGCGCGCCGCGCTGGGAATCGGGCGTGCGTTCCAGCTCACGACCCTGTTCCCGGCGCTGAGCGTGCTCGACAACGTGCGCCTGGCGCTGGCGCCGCAGCGCCAGCGCAGCTGGCGCATGTGGCAGATCGCGCGCCACGACGCGCAGCTGGTCGAGCAGGCGCGGCACTGGCTGCAGCGTACGCAGCTGCTGCACCGCTGCGACGAGCCGGCGGCGCAGCTGTCGCACGGCGACCAGCGCAAACTGGAAGTCGCGATGCTGCTGGCGATGCGGCCGCGCGTGTTCATGTTCGACGAACCCACCGCGGGCATGAGCGTCGACGAGGTGCCGGTGATCCTGGAGCTGATCGCCGAGATCAAGTCCGATCCGGACAACACGGTGCTGCTGGTGGAACACAAGATCCAGGTGGTCAACAGCCTGGCCGACCGCATCCTGGTGCTGCACAACGGCGAACTGCTGGCGCAGGGCGACCCGCAGACGGTGATGAATTCCGAGCTGGTACGCGACGCCTACCTCGGACGCCGGAGTCCTTCATGAGCCTGCTGCAACTTCGCGACGTGCACACGCACATCGGCAAGTACCACATCCTGCACGGGGTCGACCTCGAGATCGAGCCGGGACGCATCGGCGTGCTGCTCGGGCGCAACGGCGCCGGCAAGAGCACCACGCTGCGCACCATCATGGGCCTGTGGCGCGCCAGCGCCGGCAGCGTGCAGTTCGACGCACAGGACATCACGCGCCGCGCCACGCCCGACATCGCGCGCGCCGGCATCGGCTACGTGCCCGAGGACATGGGCATCTTCTCGACCCTGAAGGTGCGCGAGAACATGCTCATCGCGGCCCGCTCCGGGCCGATGGACGAGTCCAGGCTGGAGTGGATCTTCGGCCTGTTCCCGGCGCTGAAGAAATTCTGGGACACTCCCGCCGGAGCGCTGTCCGGCGGGCAGAAGCAGATGCTGGCGATCGCGCGCGCGCTGATCGAGCCGCGGCGCCTGCTGCTGATCGACGAACCGACCAAGGGCCTGGCGCCCGCGGTGATCCAACACATGATCGACGCCCTGCTCGAACTCAAGCGCAACGCCATCACGGTGCTGCTGGTGGAACAGAACTTCCACTTCGCCAAGTCCCTCGGCGACACCGTGCACATCCTGGACGACGGCAAGGTCGTGCATCGCGCAAGCATGGCCGAGCTCGTCGACGACGAGGCGACTCAGCGCCGCCATCTCGGGCTCAGCCTGGGCGCGCACCAATGAAGACACCTCGCTGGAGCGCGGACTCGCTGACCTGGGTTCCGCTGGCGCTGATCGCGCTGTTCGGAATCTCGGGGATCCCGTGGTCGACCTGGATCACGCTGACCGTGGCCGGCCTCGGCATGGGCATGATGGTGTTCGTGATGGCCACCGGGCTGACGCTGAGCTTCGGGCTGATGGACGTGCTCAACCTCGGCCACGGAGCGCTGATCGCGATCGGCGGGTTCATCGGCGCAACCGTGGTCACCGGACTCGAGCTTGGAGTCTGGCCGGCGCTGCCGTGGCTGCACTGGCACCCCGGCGCGGCATGGCAGGCGGGCGCCGGCGCGGCCGCCGTCGGCGCCGCGCTCGGCGCGCTGGCCGGGGCTGCCTTGTGCCGTGCGCGCCGTGGCCCGCGAGGCGCCGCGCGCACGGCCTCGTGCATCGCCGGCCTGGCGCTGGCCGGCGCGCTGGCCAGCGCCCTGCTGGGCCGGCAGCTGGGCGCCACGCACGCCGCGTCGGCGGCGCGCCTGGCCGACCTCGGGATCGTCGGGGCGGGGTTCGTCGCCGCC
>JAJYTY010000121.1 GCA_021792835.1 Pseudomonadota bacterium | reverse complement strand
GTCGCGGTGGGGGCGATGGCCACGCAGTTGGAGTTGCGCATGCCGTGCTCGCGCACGCGCTGGCGCAGCGCGTCCCAGTCGAGGCTGGTCGAGTCGTCGACCTCGACGTAGCCGCCGCGCTGCTCGGCCAGCAGCCTGAGCGTGTCGTGCGGCAGCGTGCCGCGGTCCCACAGCGAGCCGGTGTAGCTGCTGTAGCGCCCGCGCTCGGCGGCCAGCTCGGTCGAGGCCCAGTAGGCCTGGTAGCACACCGCCTCCATCGAGCGGTCGGCGAACTCCACCGCCTGCTGCGACGCGTAGGGAATGCGCGCAAGGTGCAGGCAGTCCTGGAATCCCATGATGCCCAGGCCCACCGGGCGATGGCGCAGGTTGGAATTGCGCGCCTTGCCGACGGCGTAGTAATTGATGTCGATGACGTTGTCGAGCATGCGCATCGCGGTCGACACGGTGCGCTTGAGCTTGGCCTGATCCAGGCCCCAGGCGCCCTGTTCGTCCTGGTGCAGGTGCGCCACCAGGTTCACCGAGCCGAGGTTGCACACCGCGATCTCGCTGCCGCTGGTGTTGAGCGTGATCTCGGTGCACAGGTTGCTCGAGTGCACCACGCCGACGTGCTGCTGCGGGCTGCGCACGTTGCAGGCGTCCTTGAAGGTGATCCACGGATGCCCGGTCTCGAACAGCATGCTCAGCATCTTGCGCCACAGCTGGTTCGCCGGGATCGTCTTGTGAAGCTTGAGTTCGCCGCTGGCGGCGCGCTGCTCGTAGCGCAGGTAGGCCTGTTCGAAGTCCCGGCCGAAGCGGTCGTGCAGGTCGGGGACGTCGGACGGCGAGAACAGGGTCCAGTTGCCGCCTTCCATGACCCGCTTCATGAACAGATCCGGAATCCAGTTGGCGGTGTTCATGTCGTGGGTACGCCGCCGGTCGTCGCCGGTGTTCTTGCGCAATTCGAGGAATTCCTCGATGTCCAGGTGCCAGGCCTCCAGGTACGCGCACACCGCGCCCTTGCGCTTGCCGCCCTGGTTGACCGCCACCGCGGTGTCGTTGACCACCTTGAGGAACGGCACGACGCCCTGCGACCTGCCGTTGGTGCCCTTGATGTGGCTGCCCAGCGCGCGAACGCGGGTCCAGTCGTTGCCCAGGCCGCCGGCGAACTTCGACAGCAGCGCGTTTTCCTTGATCGCCTCGTAGATGCCGTCGAGGTCGTCGGCCACCGTGGTCAGGTAGCAGCTCGACAGCTGCGAGCGGCGGGTGCCGGAATTGAACAGGGTGGGCGTGCTGGCCATGAAATCGAAGCGCGAAAGCACTTCGTAGAACTCGATGGCGCGCGCCTCGCGGTCGATCTCGCCCAGCGAAAGGCCCATCGCCACGCGCATGAAGAAAGCCTGCGGCAGCTCGATGCGGCGCCCGTCCTTGTTGTGGCGGGTGTCGGCGCGGTTGGTCAGGAAGTAGCGGTCGTACAGGGTCTGCAGTCCGAGGTAGTCGAACTGCAGGTCGCGCTCGGGCTTGAGCGCAGCGCCCAGGCGCGCCAGGTCGAACTGCGCCAGGCGTTCGTCGAGCAGTTCCAGCTCGATGCCCTCGCGTACGAACTGGGGGAAATACTCCGCGTAGCGCCGGACCATCTGCGCCTGCGTCGCCTCCTCGCCGAGCACGTCCTTGCGGATGGTGTGCAGCAGCAGTCGCGCGGTGGCCGTGCTGTAGCCGGGATCGCTTTCGATCAGCGTGCGCGCGGCCAGGATCGCGGCCTTGTAGACCTCGTCCAGCGGCACACCGTCGTACAGGTTGCGCTGGGTCTCCGCCAGGATCGGGTCCGGGCGCACGTCGGCGCCGAGGTCGGCGCAGGCCGAGCGGATCAGCTCCTGCAGCGCGTCGAGGTCGAGCGGGCGGCGCACGCCGTCGTCGGTGACATGCAGCGCCTGCTGCTGTGGGGCCGCGTCCTGGCGGTTGCGCGCGCGCTCCTGCGCCCGGCGCTCGCGGTACAGCACGTAGGCGCGGGCCACCTCGTGGTGCCCGCCGCGCATCAGCGCCAGCTCGGCGTGGTCCTGGATGTCCTCGATATGAAAGGTGCCGCCTCCCGGGCGGCTGCGCAGCAGCGCGCGCAGCACCGACAGGGTCAGCTCGTCCACCTGCTGGCGCATGCTGGCCGAGGCCGCGCTCGAGCCGCCCTGCACGGCGAGAAAGGCCTTGGTCAGCGCGATCTGGATCTTCGCCGGCTCGAAGCCGACCACGGCGCCGTTGCGCCGGATGACCTTGAAGTCGCCATAGCCCTGCAGCGCGGCATCGTCGCCGGGCAGCTGCGGCGCGGGCATCGCGGCCTGGGTCTGGGGGGGGATGGTGCTGAGATTCACGCAGGGTCTCCTGAAAATCGGGCCGCGCGGCCTCGTGTTCGAGAGGGCGCACGGCACGCAATACTGTGGCCTCGCGGGTGCTCGCGCGTGTGCGTCCGCGGTGGCGGGCGGCATCGCGAGCGCCCTTCGTGGGGGCGCCGCGGCGATGCGGGTTCAGCCGTCGCAGCACATGCCCGCGGTGCGGCGAGGTGGTGTGAGGCCACTATATCTAGCGTAGCGCGCATGCGCAATACCCTATAGCTAGCGCACAACCCGCGCACAGGCGGCCAACGGCTTGTGCACAGGCTTTTCCACAGCGCGGGTCTGCGCAAGCGCGCGGTGGTGCTTGCGTGCAGCCCGGCTGACGCGCGCGCGGGCGGCGCAGCCGTGGTGTTGCGCGCGCGGCACGCGGCGGCCGCTGCTCAGTCGAAGGGGGGCAAGGCCTCGGGTGCGAGTGCGCTGGTGCGGCGCACGAAGTCCCAGTCGAAATGCGGGCCGGGGTCGGTCTTGCGCCCCGGCGCGATGTCGCTGTGCCCGGCGATCGCACGTACCGGGTAGGCCTCGAGCAGCGCGCCGAGCAGTGCGCTCAGGCTTTCGTACTGCGCGGGCGCGTAGGGCAGGTCGTCGCAGCCCTCGAGTTCGATGCCCACGCTGAAGTCGTTGCAGCGTTCGCGCGTGCCGAAGCGCGAGACTCCGGCATGCCAGGCCCGCTGTTCGCACGACACGTACTGCAGCAGCTCGCCGCCGCGCCGGATGAGGAAATGCGAGGAAACGCGCAGCCCGCGCAAGGGCGCGAATTCAGCGTGCGCGGCGGTGTCGAGGCATCCCATGAACAGCGCGTCGACATGCGCGGTCCCGAACTCGCCCGCGGGCAGGGAGATGCCATGCAGCACGACCAGCTCGACCGCCGACTGCGGCGGTCGAGCGTCGAAGTGCGGGCTGTCGCGGCGCAGCGCATGGCGGTACCAGCCCTGCTCGAACAGCGGGCCGTCGTCGGGCGCCTGGCGCCGCGGCGCCTCAGGCGGCGTCATCCAGGTGCAGGCGCCGCAGGCGCCATTGCAGCTGTCGCGGCTGCAGTCCCAGGCTGCGCGCGGCCGCCTGCAGGTCACGCCCGCTGTCGTGCAGCGCGCGCAGCAGGGTGTCGCGCTCGACCGCATCGAGGTAGGCGGCGAGCCGCGCCACGTCGTCGCCGCCCGCGGGAGACGCCGGAGGCTCGGCGGCGGGCCGCGCCGGCTCGGCCGCCGCCGCGGCCCGGCTGGCGCTCGCGGCTGCCGTGCTCGCGGCTGCCGTGCTGGTGCTCGGAGCCGGCTCGGGCGCGATCTCCAGATCGTCCGCCCCCAGCAGGTCGTGGGCGGCCATCGCGGCGGCGCGGTGCAGCAGGTTCTCCAGCTCGCGCACGTTGCCGGGAAAGCCCAGGCCGCGCAGACGATGCATGGCCTTGTCGTCCACGCGCAGGCCGGGTCGCTCCTGGTCGCGGCGGATGCGTTCCAGCAGCGCCTCGACCAGCAGCGGCAGGTCGTCGAGGCGATCGCGCAGCGGCGGCATGGTCAGCGTGATCACGTTGAGCCGGTAGTACAGGTCCTGGCGGAAACTGCCGTCTGCCACGCAGCGCTGCAGGTCGCGGTGGGTGGCGCTGACCAGGCGCACGTCCACCGGGGTCTCGGTGGTCTCGCCGATGGCGCGGACCTTGCGCTCCTGCACCGCGCGCAGCAGCTTGGCCTGCATCGACAGCGGCAGCTCGCCGAGTTCGTCCAGGAACAGCGTGCCGCCGGCGGCCGCGGCGAAGAAGCCGCCGTGCGCGCTGCTCGCTCCGGTGAACGCGCCCTTGCGGTAGCCGAAGAACTCGGCCTCCAGCAGGTGTTCCGGGATGGCGCTGCAGTTGACGGCCACGAAAGGACCGGCCGAGCGGTTGCTGAGTTCGTGCAGGGCGCGCGCGGCGAGTTCCTTGCCGGTTCCCGATTCGCCCTGCACCAGCACCGGGGCCATTCCACGCGCGCAGCGTCGCAGCGTCTGCTTGACGGCCAGCATGGGAGCCGATTCACCGACCAGCGCGCGCAGCGCGCCCGTTTCCAGCGGCGCGGCGCCGGGCTGGCGGTGGCCCAGCGCGGAGCGCACCACCTGGCGCAGTTGCGTCAGCTCGACCGGTTTGGTCAGGTAGTCGAAGGCACCGAGCTTGAGCGCCTGCACCGCGCTGGCCGCGCTGCCATAGGCGGTGGCGACGATGATGCGCTCGCCACGGCGCTGTGCCTGCGCCCAGCCCAGGATGTCGAGCCCCTCGCCGTCGGGCAGGCGCATGTCGACGATGGCCACCTCGTATTCCTGGCGCCCCAGCAGTTCCAGTGCCTGCGCCACGCTGCCCGCCTCGTCGGCCTGCCAGCCTTCGCGCAGCAGGGTCAGCACGTAGAGTTCGCGCAGGTCGGGCTCGTCGTCGACGACGAGCATGCGGATCGGGGCGGCGGAGTCGGTCATCGCGAGGGCATGGGGGTGCGCTGCGGCCGGCGGGTACGCTCAGGCGTCCTGCGGCGCGGACATCACGCCGATCACGAACTCGCCCTGCGCCTGCCCGCGCTGCACGACGCGGTAGAACAGCCGCGCACCGTAGCGCGAACACAGTTCCTGGCAAATATAGAGCCCCAGCCCGGTGCCGCGGCTGTCGGTGGTGAAAAAGGGCTCGAAGATCTGCGTCCGCAGGGTCGGCGCGACCACCGGACCGTCGTTGGCCACGGCCAGCTCGCGCACCCGCGACGTGCCGCGCAGCGTGATGCGGATGGCGGCGGGTTCGCGGCTGGCGAAGCGCTGCGCATTGCCCAGCAGGTTGACGATCACGCGGCGCAATTGCTGCGGATCGAATTCCAGCGTCGCCTGCGCGTCCTCCGCGTCGAGCACGATGCGCCCGGGCACCGCGGCGTCGAACTCCGACACGATTTCGCGCAGCAGGCGCATGGGCTGCAGGGTCACCGGGGAGCGTGCGCCGGCGCGCCCGAGGTCCAGCACATCCTCGACGATGCGGTTGAGTCGGTCGACGTTCTGCGAGATCAGCTCCGACATGCGCAGGCGCTGGGTCTCGCTGAGTCCGTGCTCCGCGGCCAGTTCGTTGGCGTGCGCGATGGCTCCCAGCGGGTTGCGGATCTCGTGCGCCAGCGCGGCCACCAGGCGCCCCAGTGCGGCCAGCTTGTCCTGCTGGATCTGGTTGCCGATGTCGCGCATGTCCTGCACGAACACCACATAGGCCGGGCCTCCCGGCAGGTGGCGCAGCGGCTGCACCCGCGCCTGCAGGCGCACGCCGTCGATGCTCTCGAATTGCAGCGGCGATCCGGGACGGGTGCCCGCCCCGGCGAGCTGCCGCACCGCCTCGCCAAGCACCGCCAGCGCCGGGTTGCCCAGGTCCCAGGCCCCCGGCGTGAGTTCGTCGGGCGTGCCCGGCATGCCCAGCAGGTTGGTCGCCGCCGGGTTGGCAGCCTCCACCCGCATGCGCCCGTCCAGCACCAGCACGCCGTCCGGATGCTCGAGCAGCACATGGCGGTTGATCGCCAGCTGGCGGCTGGCGCGCAGTTCGCTGCTGCGTGCGCGGTGCTCCTGGCGCACCAGGCGCTGCGACAACTGCCACGCCAGGATGCCCATCGCGAAATACGCCACCCCGACGAAACCCGATGCGAGCAGTTCGAGTTCGCCGCCGGCGCGCCATCCGCTGAGCCCGGCCAGCGCCTGCGCCAGCAGCAGCAGGCTGACCGCCGCCGCGGTGGCCAGCGTGAAGCGCAGCGTGCCCCAGACCCCGGCTGCCAGCACGGGCAGTGTGTAGCTCAGCAGCAACTCCTGCGCGCTGCGGCCGGCCACCCACTGCAGCGCGGTGAACGCGAACAGGTCCGCGAGCACCGCCGACAGCACCTGCCAGGGGAAGCCGCGCGTCGTGCGCAGGCTGATCATCCATTGCCCCAGCACGACCAGCACGTACAGCGCGGCCATCGCGATTCCGACGCCGCGGCCGCCCCCGCTGAGCAGGTTCAGCACGAACCAGCCGAGCAGGATGCTGCCCATGACCAGGCGCGCGCCGCCGAGCACGCGAAACGAGCGCGCACGCTCGCGCGACGGCGTGGTGCCGGAGATCAGGCGTTGCGCCAGCGACTGCCCCGGGCGCGCGTGCGGCAGATCGTCGAAGGCGAAGCCGCTGTCGGCCCCACCGGCGTCTGCCGCGGCGCGCTCAGCCCTTGCGGGCATGCTCGGCGCAGCAGTAGGGGCGCTGCTGCGCATCCCATACGCAGCGGCTGGCCGGCACGTTCACCCCGCAATAGGTGCAGGCGTGCATCGGCTCAGGCGGGCTCAGGCGCTGCCGGTCGCGGCGTTGTCTCGACAACTGGTCGCTTGCCGCCCGGTTCTTCTTGTGCAGCATCAGCGCGACGATCGCGACGATGAAGATCAGCAGGTATTTCATCGGTGCAGGATCACCTGGAGCACGAAACGCGAACCCACGTAGCTCAGCAGCAGCAGCGCAGAGCCGGAGAACAGCCAGCGCAGGGCGCGGCGCCCGCGCCAGCCCAGGACCTTGCGACCCAGCAGCAGCACCGCGAACAGCAGCCACGAGGCCACGCCGAACACGGTCTGGTGATTGAATTCGAAGGGCTTGCCGAACAGTCGTGCGCTGAACAGCACCGCGAACACCAGCGCTGCGCTGAGCATCACGAAACCCAACGCGGCGAGGCGGAAGGTCAGCTTCTCGAGGGTCAGCAGCGGCAATGCCGGGCCCAGCCCGGCCAGGCCGGGCCGGCGCTGGTGCAGCGCGCGTTCGGCCGACCACAGCATGACCCCGTGCAGCACCGCGGCGCCGAACAGCCCGTAGGCGGCGATTCCCAGCGCCCAGTGCAGCGAGAAGGCAATTCCGGCGCCGGGCAGCGCGACACGGAACGGCGGGAAGAACCACGTCAGCGCCAGCGAGATCGCCGCCAGCAGGCAGATCCACGAGCGCAAGCCCTGCAACGGGTAATACAGGCTTTCCACCCAATACACTGCGGCGACCAGCCAGAAGGTCAGGGACAATGCCGGCGCGAAGCCGAAGTCCGCCTCGTGCTTGCCCTCCAGCACCAGCGCGAAGGTACCGGCGTGCGCGACCCAGGCCAGCAGCATGGCCAGCGTGGCCAGCTGGCGCCGGCTCGGGGAAATCGGCATGACGCGCGCCTGCGCAACCTGCGGGCGGCCGATGAAAGCCGCCAGCAGGTACAGTGCGAACGCCAGGCCGTTGACTAGAATCCACATGTATCGAGGGCCCCCCAGGGCCGGACTCGGCCCGGCACGCCCCCCGAGGGGCCAAGGAACCCTGGGACGGCCCGGCGTTTGCCCCGCAGTTTAACCGAGCGGTCCGCCCATGCGGATCGCGTTGCTCGTTCCTCCATGCTGAACAATCTCACCCAGCGTCTGTCGCAGGTCGTGAAGACCGTGCGCGGCCAGGCGCGAATCACCGAATCGAATGTCGCCGACATGTTGCGCGAGGTGCGACTGGCCTTGCTCGAGGCCGACGTCGCGCTGCCGGTGGTGCGCGAGTTCACGCAACATGTGAAGGAGCGCGCGCTGGGCCAGGAGGTGGTGGGCTCGCTCAGTCCGGGGCAGGCACTGGTCGGGGTCGTGCACAAGGAACTGGCGGCCTTGATGGGCCGTGGCAGCGTCGGCCTGAACCTGGCGGTGCAGCCCCCGGCGGTGGTGCTGATGGCCGGCCTGCAGGGTGCCGGCAAGACGACCACCACGGCCAAGCTGGCCAAGTGGCTGGTCGAGCGCCAGAAGAAGAAGGTGCTGACGGTTTCGGCCGACGTGTACCGGCCGGCCGCGATCGAGCAACTGCGCACGGTCACCGAGCAGGCGCAGGCCGACTTCCTGGAGTCGTCGGCGCAGGAAAAGCCGCTGGACATCGCGGCGCGGGCGCTGGTGTACGCGCGCGCGCATCACTACGACGTGCTGCTGGTGGATACCGCCGGGCGCCTGGCCGTCGACGAGCAGATGATGCGCGAGATCCGCGAACTGCATGGGGCGCTGAACCCGGTGGAGACGCTGTTCGTCGTCGATGCGATGCAGGGCCAGGACGCGCTGGCCACCGCGCGCGCCTTCCATGACGCGCTGCCGCTGACCGGAATCGTGCTGACCAAGCTCGACGGTGACGCCCGCGGCGGCGCCGCGCTGTCCGTGCACCACGTCACCGGCGCGCCGATCAAGTTCGCCGGCGTGTCGGAGAAGATCGACGGCCTGGAGGCTTTCGATCCGCAGCGCATGGCGGACCGCATCCTGGGCATGGGCGACGTGCTGGCGCTGGTGGAGCAGGCGCAGCGCAGCGTGGACATGCAGGCGGCGGAGAAACTCGCCCGCAAGGTCAAGTCCGGGGAGCAGTTCGATCTGGACGACTTCCTGCTGCAGATCCAGCAGATGAACAAGATGGGCGGGCTGCAGGGAATGCTCGACAAGCTGCCTGCCGAGATGCAGGCGCGCGCCGGTCAGGCCGACATGGACAAGGCGGCGCGCGACGTGCGTCGCATGCAGGGCATCATCTGCTCGATGACCCCGGCCGAGCGCCGCAAGCCCGATCTGATCAAGGCCTCGCGCAAGCGCCGCATCGCTGCCGGCTCCGGGGTGGCCGTGCAGGAGGTCAACCGCCTGCTCGCGCAGTTCGAGCAGATGCGCGACATGATGAAGAAGATGAAGGGCGCGAAGATGTTCAAGATGATGCAGCGAATGGGCGGCGCAGGCATGCTGCGGCGCTGACGGCCGGCCGCGGGCGCGCCCCGCGGTTTCAGTGCGGCGCGGCCGGGCGCGCGCCGGGACCCATCGCCTCGGTCAGCGACGGCCTGCGCACCACCCAGTGCCGCTGTGCCGCCAGCACCGCCTCCGGATAGGCCGCGCGCCCGCGCGAGCCGTTGTAGCGACCCAGCGCGTAGTACAGGTTGCCGCCTTCCTCGTCGAGGTAATGGCGCAGGATCACGCAGCCGTAGCGAAGGTTCACCCGCATGCGAAACAGCGCCAGCTTGTCGCCGTTGCCGATCTGGCGGGTCCAGAACGGCATCACCTGCATCAGGCCCAGTGCGCCTGCCGACGAGATCGCGTACTTGTCGAAACCGCTCTCGACCTGGATCAGTCCCAGCACCAGCGAGGGCTGGAGTCCCGCGCGCGTCGCCTCGTACCACACCGTGCGGAGCAGGGCGCGCCGCGCCGTGACGTCCGGGATGCGCTTGCGCAGGCGCGCCGACTCGGTGGCCAGCCACAGCAGGTAGTCGACCAGCTGGCTCGGCGAGTTGAATGCCGGCGTGGTCGTGGCCTCGTCGGCGATCTGCGCGGCCAGCGCCAGGCGCACCGCATCGGACAGCCGTTCCTCGCGCTGCGCGCCGGCATGCGCGAGTTGCGGCGCGAGCAGCGCGCCCGCCAGGGCCAGCGCGGCGAGGCGGCATCGGCCTTGCGCTCGCGCCATCGCCGCCGCCGCTGCTTCAGTGCTGCGCGCGCGTGCGCAGCAAGGGCAGCACCTCGCCGCGCGCCACGCTGCTGGCGGCGCTGTCGCGACGGTGCTGGTATTCGAGGGTGCCCGCGGCGAGTCCGCGTTCGGACACCACGAGGCGGTGCGGGACGCCGATCAACTCCCAGTCGGCGAACATCGGGCCCGGACGCAGACCACGGTCATCGAGCACGGCGTCGAAGCCGGCGCCGAGCAGCTCATCGAGCAGCGCGTCGGCGGCCTCGCGCACCTGCGGACTGCGGTCCATGCCGATCGGGCACACGACGACCTGGAAAGGCGCCAGAGCGTCAGGCCAGATCATTCCTCGCTCGTCGTGGTTCTGCTCGATGCAGGCGCCAAGGATGCGCGTGATGCCGATGCCGTAGCAGCCCATCTCCAGCGGCTGGGACTTGCCCGCCTCGTCGATGTAGTTCGCCTGCATCGCCACGGAATACCTGGTGCCGAGGTAGAACACATGGCCGACCTCGATACCGCGGCACATCGCCAGGCGGCCGCGGCCGTCCGGGCTGGGGTCGCCCTCGACCACGTTGCGGATGTCGGCCACCTCGGGTTCGGGCAGGTCGCGCGCCCAGTTGACCCCGGTGTAATGGAAGTCCGGCACGTTGGCGCCGACCACGAAATCGTGCATGTTGGCCACCGTACGGTCGGCGATCACGCGCGGCGCGCGCGCCGTGCCGATGGGGCCGATGAAGCCGGGGCGGCAGCCGAACCACTCGACGATCTCCTGCTCGGTGGCCATGCGCGATTCCTCGAGCCCGGGCAGCTTGCCGACCTTGACTTCGTTGACCGCATGGTCGCCGCGCACCAGCAGCAGCACCAGTTGCGTGCCCCGATCGGAGTCCACCGCGAGCACCACCGACTTGACCGTCGACTGCAGCGGGATGCGCAGCTGCTCGGCGACGTCCTCGCATTTGGCCGCTCCCGGGGTCGGCGTGCGTTCCAGCGGGCGCCCTGGCGCGGCGCGCTGCTGCAGCAGTGGCAGCGCCTCGGCCTTCTCGAGGTTCGCGGCGTAATCGG
>JAJYTY010000003.1 GCA_021792835.1 Pseudomonadota bacterium | reverse complement strand
TGCGCAGCACTTTTTGGCAACTCAGGTGCAAACTCGACGCGCGCGACGTCCTTGAGCGTCACGGGCACGCCATCGCGTGCGGCCAGCGGCGCGTTCTCCAGATCGCTCAGCGAGTGCACGTAGCCGGTCGTGCGCACCATGTAGCTGGCTTCTCCCAGATCGACGACCGATCCACTGGTCTCGCCGTTGGCGGCGCGGATCGCAGCCTCGACCTGCGGCAAGGTCAGGTCGTAGGCCAGCAGGGCCTGCGGGTTGACCACCACCTGGAACTCCTTGACCATGCCTCCGACCGTGGCGACCTCGGCCACCCCTGGGATTCCCTGCAACTGGTACTTGAGGAACCAGTTCTGCAAGGTGGTGAGTTGACTCAGATCACGCGTGCCACCCGTGTCGGTCAGGGCGTACATGTAAATCCAGTCCACCCCGGAACTGTCGGGCCCGAGCGCTGGAGCAACCCCTGGCGGAAGCCTCGATTGCACCTGACTGAGGTACTGCAAGACCAGATTGCGCGCCTGATAGATGTTGGTGCCGTCCTGGAAGATGACGTAGACGAACGAGTCGCCGAACATCGAATAGCCGCGCACTGCACGCGCGCCGGGGACCGACTGCAGCGTCGTCTCCAGGGGATAGGTCACCTGGTCTTGCACCACCTGCGGCGCCTGTCCAGGGTACGAGGTCTTGATGATGACCTGTGTGGGGGAGATGTCGGGAATGGCCTCCAGCGGCGTGCTGCGTACCGCGAGCATGCCCGCGGCCAGCAGCATCAACGCACCGATCACGGTGAGGGCGCGGTTCTCGAAGCACCACTCCATGAGGCGCCTAATCATGGGAGTCCCCCGTCGCCGTCATGTTCATGCCGGCCATCGAGCCCGCGGTTGGCGGGGCCAGGACGGGCGGTGCCACTGCACGGTCTTGGGCTCCCCCAGGTATCGGCATGCCGGGCGCAGTGCCTCCCGGGGGCACTGCGTCGAGGCTCGTGTTGCCGCCCAGCATGCGCGCCTTCACCGACTGGAACTGCGATTCGGAGTACAGCAGGAACTGGGCGCTTTCCACCACCCTGTCGCCCGCCCGCAAGCCCTTGGCGATGGCCGCCCAGCCGTCCGCCTGCGGCCCCAGGGCGACCTGGACTGGAAGGAAATGGCCCTGCCCTAGCGCCAGCATCACGTAGTCGCCCTCCTGGGTGCGCAGCACCGCACTGCTCGGTACGGCCAGCGTCGATAGCGCATGTCCCAGCACAGTGGCGTCGGCATACATGCCTGGACGTAGATCGCCGTCGGTGTTGGCAAAGCTCAGGCGCGCGGTGACCGTCCGCGTGCGCGGATCCACGGTCGGGTAGAGAAAGCTCAGGCGGCCCGTCCAGGTCTTGCCGGGATAGGCCTGAAGCCTCAGCCGCACCGCGTCGCCGACTCGTACCCACGGCAGTTGGTAGTCGTACAAGGCCACGTTGACCCAGACGCGCTGCAGGTTGGCGATCTCGAACAGTTTGGCCTGCGGCGAGACGTAGCTGCCCTGCCGTATGGCGAGCGCCGTCACCACCCCGCTCTGCGGAGCCAGCACGGGAATCTCGCGCAGGGGCTTGCCCGTGCGCTCCAGGGTCGTCAATGCCGCCTCGGGCATGCCCAGCAGGCGCAGTCTTTCCCGCGCGGCCGCCAGGATCTGCTCGCCGCCTTGCGTGCCTTGGCCCCTGAGCGCAATCAGGTCGTCTTGCTGGGCGCTGTACAACTCGGGAGAGTAGATCTCGGCAAGCACCTGACCGCGCCTGACGGGATCCCCCACCGCCCGAACCCGCAGGTGCACAACCCAGCCTGCGAAGCGCGCGGTCAGCGCATCAACCCGATTCTGGTCCTGCGCCACGATTCCGACAGTGTGCATGGCCTGCCCCAGGGTTCGCGTTTGCGTGGCGACCAAACGCACTCCCAGGTTCTGCGCTTGACGCGCATCGATACGCAGTCCGTCATCGCGCGCCCCGGAGGGCGCCTGGGCGTACACCGGGACGTAATCCATGCCCATGTTGTCCTTCATGGGATGATCCGAATGAATCGCCGGATTCATGGGGCTCGCCCAATACAGCACCCTGCGCTGCGCGGGCGCGGCGGAGGCATAGACCGGAACGTAGTCCATCCCCATGTTGTCTTTCATCGAGTGATCCGAGTGAATGGACGAGTTCATGGGGTTTGCCCAATACAGGACACGGCGCTCAGCGGGAGCCGACGCTGGGGACTTGTCCTCCGTGGCTACGACAGCCGCTCCAGGCGCCTTGGGCGCCGGAATGAGCCAGCGGGTGAGGCCTGCGCCGGCGCCTGCACCGGCAAGCAGCAGCCCCAACGCGAATCCAAGCGTTCGCCGCATCATGGTTGTCCCTCCTGGGGGGCTTGTGTCAGGTAGTCGAGTTCGGCCTGTGTCGCCAGAAGGTCGCGGCGGTCCTGCAGCGCCTGGATTTGCGTGGTGAAGACGGCCTGCTGAGCCTTGAGCACGTCGCCGAGGCTGCCCTCCCCGCTTTCGTAGGCCGACAGGGTCGCTCGTTGCGCTTGGCGCGCCAGCGGAAGCATCCGAGTGGTTTCGCGCGACCACTTGTCGCGCAGGCTGCGCCAGCGCGCTTGGGCCTCTCGCATTTGCCGCACCAGGGCCAGGCGCTGATCCTCCTCGTCGAAGCGTGCCTCCAATTCTCGTGCGCCTGCCGCATCCACCTCATCGCGGATTCTGCTTCCTGCAAACAATGGAACGTTGAAGGACACGCCCACCGAGACAAAATTGGGCGACCCAGGCATGAAACTCTTGCCATACGAGGCGCCTACGGTGAAGGAAGGCTCATAGGCCTTCTTGGCCAACTGCACGGCAATCTCGTTGGCATGCACTTTCGCTCGTGCTTGCTGCAACAGCGGCTGGGAGGCAAGTCCCGCCTGCAGATCAGCGGGAGGCGCTGACAAGTCGGGCCAATGGCCGTCGATGTCCGGCGCACGTTCCACGCCGAGGAACCGAGCGATGCGGGCAAGCTGGGCACTTTCGTCGGCCCTCAGGACATCGAAGTCGTTGCGCAATTCCTCAAGCGCGAGCTTGGCGCGCAACACATCGCTCTGAGCACTCCTGGCCGAGCGATAGGACGCTAGGGCGGCTTGCTCGCTCTGCGCGGCCAGGCCCTGCTGCTCGCGCACGATCGCCTCGGCTTTGCGCGTGTAAACCGCGGCAAGCCACGCGCGGCGAAGCGCAAGCATGATCTCGGCACGCTGGGCCTCACGACCATAGCGCTGCTCGGAGGCTTGGGCTTGCAGGCTTCGGCCCTGCAGGGCCAACTTACCGGAGGCCGGAAACTCCTGGCTGACCCCCACGCTCAACATCGTCGTGGCTTGCTGGGTCAGAGAGAAATTGTTGGTCGGAAGATTGCTGGCATCCAGAGACACCTTGGGATCTGGCAGGCGGGTCGCTGCGTCGGCTTGCCGCTGCAAGGCGCGGATGCGCTGTTCCGTCGCAGCAAGAGCGGGATTGCCCGCCGTCAAATGGGCCTCGGCAGCGGCGAGCGTCAGCGGCGCTGCTCGAGCCGGGACACTCGTGACGGCGAGCAAGAGCAGGCCGCACACGAGCGGGCGGGAAGTGACTTGCGCGGTGCGCGCGAGCAGGAGCCGTCGTGCTCGTGCACGACAGCGACGTGAAATCAGGAACATAGGGATCCTCTTCGGCCAATGAGGCGTAGCGCTGCAAGCCAGGCAGGCGCAACAACTTCAAGCATGGCACTTGCGGGTACCGCGAGCGCCTACCGCCGAAAGGATCAGACTTGGAGACGAGCCGCTAGAAAAGCGGGTTTGATGGGCCGCTTGGTTGTGTCACGCGCGCGACTCCAGGCCCGGGGCGGCACGACCGCCGGAAGCGGCGGCACCACGCGCGACACGCTGTTTACGAAGCGCGGAATACGAGCCGGAATTTGGCGACTCGGAGTCGATGCGCTTGGGGTTGCGCACATCGCCAGACACGTCGCCAGACTCGCTGTCCTGGCCGTCGCGCGCGTGGTCCCATGCCGAGCGGTCGTCGCCATGAACGCCATGCCGCCCATGCTCTCGCAACACGAAGCCTGGCGAGCCGACGGCCCCGCCATCGCCAGTTGCATCCACGGCAGAAACAGCAATGCGCAGGCAAACGCCCAGTAGCGGGAGTAGGCTCGCAGTGCGCGCATGGAGGTCCGGGAAACAGCGGTGAATAGGGTCGCCCGCATCTTAAAACGCTTGCGCTGCGCAGTCAAGACTGGCCGACTGACGGCGGTCAAATTGCCGAGGGCGCCTCGGCGCCTGCGTTTCCGTAACGTCGACCCACAACGGCGGGGCATGCGGAGGTTTCAGACCGCCAGTTGTTCCTGCAGGCTGCCGATTAGCGGACAGGAAACCTTGCCCCGGCGTGTGTCACACGCCTGGACCAGCGCTGCCAAAGCCGATTCCATGCGCTGCAGATTCCGCAGGCGCGTACGCACATCAGCGAGCCGATCCGAGGCCAGCGTGGCAGCTTCCCTGCAGTGCGTTCCATCGTCGAGCCGCAACAACTGTGCGACATCTTCCAGGCTGAAGCCCAAGCGCTGCGCCGCCTTGATGAAGCGAACGCGCGCCGCGGCCGCGGGGCCGTACCGCCGAATTCCGCTGGCGGGCCGACCCGGCGTCGGCAGCAAACCCTTGAGCTGATAAAAGCGGATCGTTTCCACATGAACTCCGACAACCTTGGCGAGTGCACCAATGCTGAGTCTTTCGGGCAGTGGTTCCATGGCGCTTGACTCCGTAGTTGACTACGGGAATAACGTAGCACCTGTTGCACGCATTCGCACAGTGGCATCTCGGCAAGGAGTCTTCGTACCATGATCTCATCTCCCATCTCGCGCAAAATCGTCCGGGCCGGACTGATCGGATCGAGTCTGCTGGCTGGCGGTGCAGGGCCTGCCATGGCCGGCACCCAGATCGCGGCGCAAGCCACACCGCCCGTGGCCGCGCCCGGGCGGATCGCACCGAATGCGCCATTCACGACTGTAGACGGCAAAGTGCAGCAGTTAGACGCCTACAAGGGGCATCCGGTCATCGTGTGGCAGGTCACGACCTGGTGCCCGAGCTGCGCCGCCGGACTGCGTACCTTCACCGAGCACCAGGCACAGATCGACCGCTCGGACCTGACGGTCTTGGTGCTGCGCGACTACAAGAACGGCGGCTACCCAGGCCCCGGCATGCGCGATTTCGCCAAATCGGTGGCCCCCGCCCTGCTGGCCGATCCACATTTTGTGTTCGGAAAGGACAGCCAAGCGCTGTTCGAGCGCTACAACCCCCGCAAATTCGTCGACATCTATCAGGCCATCGCAGCCGATGGCCGGATTCGTCTGGTGTCCTCGTCGCCGTCCGCCACCTTCGACAAGATCGAAGCGCTCATTCGCCCCAGGTCATGAAACTGCCCTGGTCTCCATCCGTGGACACGCTGCGGCGCGCCCTGGGCCTAGCTCTAGCACGACGGCCTGCGAGAGCCGCGACGCTTGCGTTGTTCCTGGCCGCGCTAGCTTTCTATGCCATGCTATTGCCCGCCACCAGTACGGGCGGAACGCTTGGGCTCGTCTCGTTGCGGTATCTGACCATCGGGGAATTCCTCATCGCCGTGACCATGTCGGCGCTGTTGTCCCTGACCGTGACACTGGGCGCGCACGGGTTGCGTCAGGGGCAGCGGGTCAACCCCACGGGCACGCTACTCGGAGCCGCCCTCGCCCTGGCACCTTCGCTGCTGTGCTGTACGCCGGCCATTCCCTTGACCATCACTGCGATCGCATCGCTGCTGCCCGCGGCTGGACATTTCGGGGTGCCCATCCAGGGATGGATCGCCACGCATGAGAGCACCCTATACGCGCTCGCAATCGCCGCCATGGCCTGGGGACTGCTCGGCAGCGCTCGCAGGGTTCTGTCGTGCGTCTGCTGACCGTCTCCAGAGCCTTGACCCAGTAGGCCGAGAAGCAGACTCTTGAACATCCCGAACCCATCTCCCCATGTCGAACTGCGCGCATTGCCCCCCTGATGACTCGTGTTCTCCGGCCCCCGTCCCACACGTGGCGGTGATCGGCAGCGGCGCCGCCGCCATGGCGGCGGCGCTGAAGGCCGTTGAGCGCGGTGCGCGGGTGACGCTGATCGAACGCGGCACCCTCGGCGGTACCTGCGTCAACATCGGCTGCGTACCCTCCAAGATCATGATTCAGGCCGCGCACATCGCCCACCTGCGTCGCCAAAGCCCGTTCGACGACGGCATCCAGGCGGCGCCACCGGCAATCCTACGCGGTCCCCTGCTGGCGCTGCAGCAAGCTCGCGTCGACTTGCTGCGCCAGGCCAAGTACCAGAACGTGCTGGACGCTCAACCGGCCATCACCGTGGTACATGGCGAAGCACGCTTCCAGGGCGCCCGGCATCTCGCGGTGCGGCTCGCCGACGGTGGCCAGCAGGTGGTCGCCTTCGACCGCTGCATGATCGCCACCGGGGCGAGCGCCGCGGTGCCGCCGATCCCCGGGCTCGCGCACACGCCCTACTGGACTTCGACCGAGGCGCTGGTGAGCGACGCCATCCCCCGGCGCCTGGCCGTCATCGGATCTTCGGTGGTGGCCGTGGAACTGGCACAAGCCTTCGCCCGGCTCGGCGCCAAAGTTACGATCTTGGCGCGCAACACGCTGCTGTTCCGCGAGGACCCGGCCATCGGCGAAGCGCTCACCGCGGCTTTGCGCGCCGAGGGCATCGAGGTACTGGAGCACACGCAGGCCCGCGAGGTCGCGCACATGGACGGCGAGTTCGTGTTGGCGAGCAACCGGGGCAAGCTGCGCGCCGACCGGTTGCTGCTCGCCATCGGCCGCGCTCCCAATACGCGCAGCCTCCATCTCGAAGCAGCCGACGTGGCGCTGGACCCGCAAGGGGCCATCGAGGTCGACGCGGGCATGCGCACCAGCGCCCCGACCATCTACGCTGCCGGCGACTGCACCAACCAGCCTCAGTTCGTCTACGTGGCCGCGGCCGCGGGCTCGCGCGCCGCCATCAACATGACCGGCGGCGACGCGACGCTGGACCTGAGCGCCACGCCGGCAGTGGTGTTCACGGATCCGCAGGTAGCCACCGTGGGCCTGAGCGAGCGCCAAGCGCACGCCGCCGGCATCGCCACGGACAGCCGAACCCTCACCTTGGACAACGTGCCGCGCGCGCTCGCCAACTTCGACGCCCGCGGTTTCATCAAGCTGGTCGTCCAGCAGGGCAGCGGGCGGCTGCTCGGCGTGCAGGCGGTCGCAGCGCAAGCCGGCGAGCTGATCCAGACGGCGGCACTGGCGATCCGCGCCGGCATGACGGCGCAGGATCTCGCCGACCAGTTGTTCCCCTATCTGACGATGGTCGAGGGCCTGAAGCTTGCGGCACAGACCTTCAGCAAGGACGTGTCGCAGCTGTCGTGCTGCGCCGCCTAGACGCGCGCAGGGCTCAATCCCGCGACAGCGCCTCGATGATCGGACAGGTGCCAGGATCGTCGGACGCCTCGCACTGGCACAGCAGCGAGCCCAGCGCACGCTGCATCGCGGCGAGATCGGCCATCTTGCGCTGGATCAGCGAGAGCTTTCGTGCCGCCAGTTCGCGGGCCTGCTCCCGCGCTGACTCGTCGGCCAAGCGCATCAGATCGGCAATCTCCCCAAGTGTGAATCCGAGCATCTGGGCGCGTTTGACGAAACGCAGGCGCCCGACCTCCGACGCCGCATACCGCCTGAAACCTGCGACGGGCCGCGGGGGCTCCTTCAGCAAACCGCGGCGCTGGTAGTAGCGCACGGTCTCCACGTTCACGCCGGCGGCCTTGGCCAATTCGCCAATGGTCAGATCGCTGGCTGGCAATCCATTTACGGACATGAGGAACCTGGGGCTTGACTCCGTACCTAGGTACGGCATCTAAAGTGGCGTGAACTCTACACCATTTCAGGAGGCACATGTGAGCGAGGTATTTTTTCAGATCGAAGGCATGCACTGCGACAGTTGCGCGCGGACCCTGCAGATCCTGCTGGAACGCGAGCCGGGCGTCAAACGCGCCAGTGTCAGCTTCGACCAGGCTTGCGCCCGTGTGGTCTACGACCCTGCGATGATCGAATGGTCCGAGCTGGTGGCGGCGCTGGAGCGCCCCGGCTACCGCGTGATCGGCAGCGCGGACTGATCGGCCGCGCCCCGGGGAAGAGGAGGACCAGGCCATGTCGGCGAATCTACAAATCGCCATCGGCGGCATGCAATGCTCGTTCTGTCGCCAGAGCGTCGAGCGCGCGCTACGGAAGGTGCCGGGAGTGCACGCCGCCGCGGTCAACCTCGCACACGAGGAGGCACTGATCGTTTACGACGGGGCCGAGGCCACGCCGGCGCGTGTCGCCCAGACCCTGCGCTCGCTGGGCTACACGATCCGCGACCGCGAGAAGCTGCGCAGTTTCGTGCAGGCCGAGCAGGAGCTCGAAGAGGAACGCCGCCGCCTGCTGATTGCCGGCTTGATTGCCGGCAGCGGGCTGGTCATGATGATCGTGCAGTGGTCGGGATCGGCAGCGGCGGGGCCGTGGATTTCCTACGCGATGGCGCTCGGCGCCGTGTTCATGCTCGCGTGGGGCAAGCGCTTTCTGGGCATGGCCTGGGCAGCTGCCCGGCGCGGCATCCTTAACCAGCATGTGCTGCTGTCGCTGAGCGCGCTCGGCGCCTTCGCCGCCGGGCTGATCGGGCTGTTCAGGCCGTCGTTCCCGGCGGTGGATTTCTTCGGGGCGGTGGTGCTGCTGATGAGCTATCACACCCTGTCCAGCTTTGTCGCCGGCGTGGTGCGCACGCGGGCCTCGCAGGCCGTGCGCAAGCTGCTGGAGCTGCAGCCGGCCACCGCGCGGGTACTACGCGACGGCGCGGAAGTCGAGCTTCCAGTGGCCGACATCGCGGTCGGCGAGACGGTCCGGGTGCGCCCGGGCGAGCGCATTCCCCTGGACGGACGGGTGGTCGAAGGCACCGCGGCGGTCGACGAGTCGATGGTGACGGGCGAGCCCCTGCCGGTCACCAAGAAGCCGGGCGCGGCGGCGATCGCTGGATCGATGAACACCGACGGGATGCTCGCCATCCAGGTCGGCAGGCCGGCGACCGAGAGCTTCGTGGCCCGAGTGGTGCGCGAGGTGGAGGCGGCCAAGGCGCTCAAGCCCGCCATCCTGGTGCTGGTCGAGCGCATCCTGGCGATGTACGTGCCGGTGGTGCTGGGCGTCGCGGTCGCGGCGCTGGCCGGCTGGCTGCTCGTCGCGGCCGTGTTTCGTGTGGGCGACGGCCAGCGGGCGCTGTTCGCGGCGCTGTCGGTCCTGGTGATGGGCTACCCCTGCGCGCTCGGCATGGCTACGCCGCTGGCGCTGATCCGCGGCGGCGGCGAGGCAGCAGCGCGCGGCATCCTGGTGCGCAGCGCCGAGGCCTTTCAGACCCTCAGGGATGTGCGCGTGGTCGTGTTCGACAAGACCGGAACGCTGACCGAGGGCAAGCCCCGGGTCGTAGACACGCTGGGCGCGGTGGGCACGGTGGATGAATACGTGCTGGCGACTGCGGCCGCACTGGAGCGCTATTCGCGCCATCCGCTGGCGGTGGCGATCCACGGCGAGGCGCAGGCCCGTGGACTGGACGTGCCCGATCATCCCGAGGACTTCCGGGAAACCCCCGGCCGCGGCGTGTCGGCGAGGTTGGGCGCGTCTCGCGTGCTGGTGGGCAGTCGCAGGTACCTCCAGGAAAGCGGCGTCGCCCTTCCCTCGGGCCCGGGGACGGAACTGCATGAGGGTGCCACGCCGGTCTGCGTCGCCCGTGACGGCCGGCTGCTCGGCTTCATCCTGCTGGGCGACAGCCCGCGCCCCGATGCCGAGCGTGTGGTGCGAGAACTGCGCCGGCGCGGTATCGAGCCGATCATGGTCTCCGGCGACAACCGGCGCACCGTCGAGGCGCTGGCCGAGCGGCTGGGCATCACGCGGGTCTACGCGCAAGCCCTGCCCGACGAGAAGGCGGGCATCGTGCGCGAGTTGCAGCGCGGCGGCGCTCGCGTGGCCATGGTCGGCGATGGCATCAACGACGCGCCGGCGCTGATGCAGGCCGACATCGGGGTGGCCTTCGAAGCCGGCACCGACATTGCCATCGAATCGGCCGACGCGGTGGTCATGAGCCATCGGCTGGGCGCAGTCACCGACCTGCTCGACATCGGCAAGCGCAGCTACGCCAAGACCGCCCAGAACCTCGCCGTGGCCTTCGCCTTCAACGGCATCGGCATCCCGCTGGCGGCAACAGGGCTGCTGCAGCCGGTATGGGCCATGGTCGCGATGGCCGCCAGCATCACCGCAGTGCTCGCCAACTCCTTCGGCGGCCGCCTGATTCAACGAAACGCAGGTGCGTCATGAAGCAACGCGGTTTCCCGCTGTCTCTGGTGGCGATCGCGTCGCTGGCAACCTTCCTCTCCAACCTGAGTGCGGGAATCGCCAACGTCCCCCTCGCCGACGTGGGCAGCGCTCTTGGGGGCGGCTTCGGCGCAGGCGGCTACGCGCTGGTAGCCATCGTCCTCGCCTACCTCGTGCCTTACGCGGTGGTGATGCCGGTGGTGGGCAAGCTCGGCGATCGATACGGCCACAAGCGCGTGTTCCTGGGAGGGCTCGGCTTGTACGTGCTGGGCTCGCTGGCCGCCGCGGCCTCGCCCGGCGCCGCGGCGCTGATCGCGTCCCGCACGGTGCAGGGCTTGGGCGGCGGGGTCATCCTCGACTCCATCGTATTCATCAGCGCAGGCGTACGCCAGGGCCGGGGCGTGGCCTTCGGCGTGTGGCGCGCCGCGCTGCTGTCCGGCACGGTGGGTGGCCCGGTGATCGGTGGCTACCTGTCCGCGTTGCTGGGGTGGCGCTCGCTAATGTGGCTGCCGGCGCTGCCGGCGGTACTGCTTTGGCTGTGGGGTGCGGTCTCGCTCAATGAGCTTCCGCGAAGCGACGAAGTCTTCGACTGGGTAGGCTCGGTGCTGTTTCTGGTGGGATTGTCGGCTGTCGTGGTGGCATTGTCGGCCTCGGGCATGGACACCATGCAGGCCGGCCTGGCAGCCGCCACGGGTCGGGTCATGCACGCGATGGCCTGGATGCTCTACGGAGTCTTCGGCGTGGCCATGGCGCTGCTGTGGATTCATCAGAAGACCGACAAACGGGCGCTGTTCGACCTAAGCCTGTACCGCATCCGGCCTTTCGTGCTGGGCAACCTCGGCACCTGGTTGGTGTGCGTCGGCATGTTCTCGGCCATGATGTTCGTGCCCCTGCAGATGCAGTACGTCGAGGGCTATACGGCGCTGGCGGCGACCAACGCGCTGCTGCCGCTGGCCCTCGCCGCCCTCGTCGTGGGAGTGTGGGGCGGGCGCATCGCCGACCGCCTCGGACCGTTGCCCCCATGGGTCACGGGTTTCGCGCTGATGGCGGCCAGCTTTGTCGTGCTGGCGCTGCTTGGGCCGCACCCGTCGCGGGCGACCCTGTTTGCCGTGTTGACGGCTTGCGGCGTCGGCATGGCCTTGCCGCTGGCGCCCACGGCGCTGACCGCTCTGGGCCAGGTGCCCGAAGCAGCGGCCGGCCAAGCGGGGGGGCTGTTCAACTTTGCGCACAACATGGGCCGGGCCATGGGCCTGGGCCTGCTGGGTGCGTTGCTGGTGCGGCGCGAACCGGGAAGCTATGCCGCGATCTACGGGATCAGTGCCGCGCTGATGGCGGTAGGCGCTGCGCTGCCGCTGGCCCTGCGCACGCGCAAAGCGACGAGCTGCGCGCACAATCTTTGAAACATGGAGCGAAAGCGACATGAGATGGAGGAGCAAGGTGGGAAAGGAATCAGACCAGCCGGGTAAGGTCCGGCCGGCGCTCGGCGCGGCGACCCTGGCAGGCGCTGCGATGACCCTGGTCTTGCTCGTCGGCTTGTTCGTCGGCGGGCACTGGGTCTACACGCAGGTCGTGGGTCGCGCGCTGTTCCATGCGCAGGGACTGCCCGTGCTGCCGCCCGATCTGGTGCTCGGCCTGGCCGTACTCGCTGGATCAGCATCGTTCTTCTCACCGTGCAGCATCGCCATCACCCCGGCCTTTCTCACGTATTTCGTTGACAGCCAGGAGGCTCCCCGCGCGGGCAGCCTGTTCGCCGCCGCCTGGTGGATCGCGGTCGGCATCATCGGCGTGTCGGCCGCGGGCGGCATCCTGGTCATGGCGGTCGGCGCCGCGATCTACAACGTGCTGATCTACCTGATTCCGCTGGTGGGTGTGGCCTTCGCCGCGCTGGGCGTGCTGATGCTGACCGGGCGCGGGGCCTCGTTGAGCCACCTGACCGAACATCTGCCCGGGCGGGCGCTGTACGAACGTCTGTTGCGCGGGGGGAAAGGCAGTCGGCGCGGCGAACTCGTCACCTTCGGGGTGGCGTACGGCGCGGCGTCCCACAGCTGCACACTACCGGTGGTGATAGGAGTCCTGATGCTGCCGCTGGCCGTGGGCAACTACGCGCTGGCCGGGCTGGCCGTCGTGGTCTACGGCATCGCACTGTCGGCGCTGATGCTGCTGATGCTCACGCTAGGCCAGCCGACGCTAGCAATGTTGCGCCGCTGGAGCGGCCCTTCGCTGGCCTGCGCCGTAGGCGCACTGTTCCTGCTCACCGGGATCTACCTGTTCCACTATTTCTGGAGCAACTATGCGGCGCCCGCGGCGAGCAGCGCGCTGGCGCGGGCGAATTTCAAAATCGTCGAAGGACGCAAGGGCTCGCCCTACGTCTACAACCCCCAGGTGCTCGACATCCCTGCAGGCAAGCCTGTGGCGCTCGAGATCACCGATTTCGTCGGCGGCTGCGCGCTGTCGACCGTGTTCCCCCATTTAGGCCTGCACGGCGGCCCGGTGACGGCAACGGTTCCCGTGGGCCGGACGCGTCGGGTCGTGATCGAGGCTCCCGCGCCCGGACGCTATCGTTACCACTGTTCCGAAAACATGTACTTCGGCGAAATCGTCGCGCATTGAGCCGTTCCGCGGAAATCGTGTGTTGGACCTGAGTTGAAGCGCGAAGGCAGCCGATGGCCTGCAGCCAGATGGACCTGGGCATCGGGCGAGAGGCACGACGCAGTAACCCGCGAGTCGTTCCGCTGACAACGATGAGAGCAATTGACGGCCATCAACCCTGCTTGCGTGCGCTGTCAGGCTGTCCCTGCCTGGCGCGACGAAGCGATCGGACAAGCTCAGGCCGCAGCGCAGCGTCCTCCGTGCCTAGTTGATTGATCCATGCGGCGCACTGCAACAACCTTCAACCTTCTGCCAGAGTTCAACATCATGCAAACAACCCGGTCTCTCACCATCCTCTGCCTGGCGGCCCTGCTGGCCGTTCCGACTGCATGGGCCCAACCGCATCCCGAAACGGCGCCGTACGCCCCTGCGATGCTGGCTGGCGCGTTCCCGGCGCCGCCCACAGGCGCCGGCCCCGGAAAAATAGCCGTCGTCACGCCTGCCGGACAGGCCCACTCGGTCGCCTTCGGCCAAGCGGGCTCGCCTTCTGGTAACAGCTTCTATATCGCCGTCGACCCTGTCGCGCACCGCCTGTTCGTCCCGACCAACGTCGGCACGACCTATGTCCTGAACACGAGGACATGGAAGGTCGAGCGGAGCTTCCCGAGCATTGCAGGCGGCCGAGTGGCCAAGGTGTCGAAACGCCTGGGACTGCTGCTCGTGCTCTCAGGCCGAGAGCTGGCGGCCTACGGCCTGGTTGACGGTACGCTGCGCTACACGGTGCCTTTTGGAGGCAACGCGCTGGCCTTCGGGCCACACGACGCGCATCTGTACGTGGGCGGCAACATGGACAATTCCATCGCGGATGTCGACAGCGCCACGGGACGCATGCTGCGCCGCATCCCCGTGGCGCACAGCGGAGATCTGGCCTGGGCCGACGGCTGGCTGTTTTCTGCCGACATCCGCAACGGGGTGATGACCGCGGTCGACCCGCAGGACAATCGCATCGTCGAAATGGCAACTCCGGAAGTGGATCCGGCCTTTCGCTATGACAGGATCCCCGCGGCCACTGCGGGGTTCATGCAGTTGGCTGTCAGCCCCGGCGGACGAACTGTGTATGCCGCTGGCTTCTCCGGACATGTGCTGCGCTTTTCCGCGCATGAGCCGGCCTATCTCGGCGAGGTCAAGCTCGCGGTGCCCAGCCCTGCGAAGCTCAGCGGCTTGACCCTGATCGACGGCGGGCATCAGGCTGTGGTGACCGTGGAGAATCGCAAGGAGGCCGTGCGCTTCGACCTCTCCAGCGGGAAGGTGCTGCAGCGCTTCGCGGACATATCGAGCAATCGTTGGGTCGCAATGCAATAGGTCGATCGAGGCGTTCGACGGCGCGGCAAGTGATCTTCGAGCGTGCCAGGGACCGGAGATGCGAGGGTTTGGAGGCGTGGTGATTCCAAGGTTGGAGGCAGAGACCATCGGCCTCGGCCTTTGACAGGAAAGTCACTATGCACTCAGGCGATCCCGTGGGTGCGCCGCTGCGTTGGACCGGGAACCAAGCTCGGCGGACACCAACACAGGGCTGATGGTGCATTGCACCATCGACTGCGCCGCGTGATCTGTCGTTGCCCTCCAAAGGCGCGCAGGGGCATACGGTGCCGCCACTAAGAAGACTGCGAAGCAGTTGGAAGCGCACCCTGCGCGGCATCCCGGCGCATCTGAAATCACTTCGCAAGAGCTTCGCCAGCGTTGGGAGCAACTGCTACGACTTTCGGTGAACTCGGCGACCGCTGCACGCACGATTCGTGTCGCGGTCGCCCCACAGGCCGGAGAGCTCATCCAGGCGGCGGCGCTGGCGATCCGCGCGCGCCTGACGGTGCAGGACCTAGCCGACCACCTGTTTCCCGCCCTACCTAACGATGCTCGAGAGCCTGAAGCTTGGAGAGCAGACCTTCGGCAAGGACGTAAAGCAGCTGTCGTGCTGCGCGGCATAGGCGCATGCTCCCGCCCGAGAGGGCCTGATTCGAGTCGGGTCGCAACGGATAGGGTGGGAAAACCCCATTAAATCATCATTCGCGCATACGCTAGAGTGTTGTCATGAAATCCCGTGACATCAAAGATCACCTCTACGCGCAAGTCGCTCGCATAGGCGCTGCGCTTTCGAGCCCCAAGCGGCTGGAATTGCTGGAGCTGCTCGCGCAGGGAGAGAAATCGGTCGAGGCGCTGGCGCAGGCAGCCGACATTGACGTCAAGCTCGCCAGCGCGCATCTGCGGGTGCTCCGCGATGCGCAATTGGTGGAGGCGAGGCGCGACGGCAAAAACCGCATCCATCGGCTGAGCGGCTCCGACGTGTCAGACCTCTGGGTGCGCCTGCGCGAGCTGGCCGAATCGCACTTGGCAGAACTTCAGCTCGCCATGGCGCGCCTGGTCGCCGAGCCGCAGTGCCTCACCTCGGAGAGCGCGCAGTCGCTGCTGGACAAGGTGCGCGCTGGGGACGTCGTGCTGCTCGACGTTCGTCCCGAGGCTGAGTTTCGTGCCGCGCACATTCCTGGCGCGCGCTCGGTTCCACTGGACGAACTGGAAGCCCGGATTCGCGAACTGCCAAGCGACAAGGACATCGTGGCGTACTGCCGCGGACCGTTCTGCCTGATGTCCGATTCGGCGGTGGCCCTGCTCAGGCGTTACGGGATGCGCGCGCGCAAGGCGGCAGATGGCGTGCCTGAATGGCGCGCCGCAGGACTGCCTGTGGAATCAGTAGCTGCCTGAACGTGGAGAGTGCCATGCCACGCATTTTGTTCATCCTCAACGAAGCGCCCTATGGCAGCGAGCGCACCTACAACGCATTGCGCTTGGCGGTCACGTTGGCGGCGCAGCCGGAGCAGCGGGTTCACATGTTCCTCATGGGGGATGCCGTGTTGTCCGCCAAGGCGGGGCAGAAGGTACCCAACGGGTACTACAGCGTCGAGACCATGCTGCAGAAGGTCGCGCAGCATGGCGAGGTGGCGTTATGCGGCACCTGCCTCGACGCGCGCGGACTGCGAGATGAAGAGCTTGTCGCGGATTGCAGGCGTTCGACCATGGTCGAGCTGGGGCGCTGGACCAGCGAGGCCGACAAGGTATTGGTGTTCTGATTTCCCGACGATAGCGAGCTCATCATGTTCTTCAAGCAACTCCCCACGCGCGACTCCAGCCTGTCTTACCTTTTTGGCTGCGCTGGCCTTGGCAAGGCCATCGCGGTCGACGTGGTCGTCGGCGACGAGGACTGGTTCGTCGAGCAGGCGAAGATGGCCGGCGCGCAGATCACCCATGTGATCGACACCCACGTGCATGCGGACCACCTCAGCGGAGGCAGGAGCCTTGCGCGCAGGGTGGATGCGCCCTACTGCCTGCACGAGGCGGCGCACGAGTTCGTGCACTTCGACTTCGAGGCCCTGCACGACGAGCAGCTCATCGACGTGGGCAATGTGACCGTACGGGTGCTGCACACCCCCGGGCACACGCCCGACAGTATGTGCCTGCTGGTTACGGATAAGCGACGCGGCGACGCACCGTGGTTCGTGCTCACTGGCGACACGTTGTTCGTGGGCGCTGTCGGGCGACCCGACTTGGCCGGGCATGAGCGCGAGATGGCCGGCGCCCTGTACGACTCGCTGCACACCCGGCTGCTGAGTCTGCCCGGCGAGATGGAGATCTACCCCGGGCACCAGGCGGGCAGCGCGTGCGGCGCCGGGCTGTCGGGCAAGCCGGCGTCGACCCTGGCCTTCGAGAAGCGCTTCAACCCGATGCTGGGCCTGTCGCGCGCAGCGTTTGTGGATCAACTCACTGCCGAGATTCCGCCCCGTCCGGCCAACATGGACCGCATCGTCGCGGCCAACGTCGCGGCATGAATCATCCAGCCACCTCGTCGCCGCATGACGCGTACCTGCAAGGCATCCGCGTCAATCTGCACCAGTTCGTCTGGCAGGCGGTGCAGGTTTTTTTCGTCGGGCTGGTCATCGGCATGGAGCGAACGGTTCTGCCGGTGGTCGCGGCGCGCGATTTCGGGGTGCCAAAAACCTCCTTCCTGTATCTGCTGTCCTTTGTCATCTCCTTCGGGCTGGTCAAGGGCGCGCTGAATTTTGTCGCCGGGCGCCTGTCCGAGCGCATCGGGCGCAAGACCGTGCTGGTTCTGGGCTGGCTGGCCGCGATCCCGATTCCACTGCTGATCTTCTTCGCGCAGTCCTGGTGGTGGATCGTCGCAGCCAACCTGTTCCTGGGGATCAACCAGGGGTTCGCGTGGAGCATGACCGTCACCAGCAAGGTGGACATCACGCGCGCCGAGCAGCGGGGGCTGGCCACCGGCATCAACGAGTTCGCCGGCTATGCCGCGGTCGGCCTGGCGGGCCTGGCCACCGCCTGGATGGCGCAGCTGTACGGCCCGCGCGCCGCCCTGCTCGGCTTCGCCAGCGGCGTGATCGCGCTGGCTCTGGCGACGGCACTGCTGTTCGTGCGCGAGACCCTGCCGTGGGCGCACGCCGAGCGCCATCGCCATGCCAGCGGCACGCACACAGGCCCGCGACCGCGCTTCGCCGAGGGCCTGGCCGAGCACCCCACATCGCGCCAGGTGTTCGCCTACGTGTCCTTCGGGCACCCCACGTTCTCGGCGCTGTGCCAGGCAGGCGTGGCCAACAAAGTCGCCGACACGCTGCTGTGGGTGCTGTTTCCGCTGTACCTCCACGGCCACGGCCTGGGCCTGGTGCAGGTCGGCTGGGTCACCGGGGTATACGGGCTGAGCTGGGGCGCTTCCCAGTTGTGGACCGGGCCGCTGTCGGACCGCATCGGGCGCAAGCGCCCGGTGGTTGCCGGGCTATGGCTGCTCGCCGCTGGCGTGGTGGCCGCGGTGCTGGTGCACGGCTTCGCGGCTTGGCTGAGCGCTGCCGTGATCATGGGCGTGGGCATGGCGCTGCTGTATCCGAACCTGATCGCCTCGGTGGCCGATATCGCCTACCCGAGCTGGCGCAGCTCGGCGCTGGGCACCTACCGCTACTGGCGCGATACCGGCTACGCCATCGGCGCGCTGGTGCTCGGGCTGGTCGCGCAGGCGCGCGGCGCCGTCGAGCCGGCCTTCTGGGTTACTGCGGGCTGGCTCGTGTTGTCGGGACTGTGGATGCTTCTGCGCGCTCAGGAAACCCATCCCGGCCACCTTCCGACGACGCCAAGCCCATGAACTCGATCCAACAGCTTCTCCTGGGTGGCTTCATCGTCTCGCTGGTGCTCGGAGCTTCCGCGCAGGCGTCGCAGTTCTGCCCGCAAGGGGGCTTGCGAGAAATCATGCTGGAGAACAAGCCGCAGCGCCTGGCGGCCTACTTCGCGGCGATCGGCTTTGCCATGGTGGCCGTCGCGGGACTGCAGTGGTTGCTGCATCAAGGCGTGCAGCCGTCGCACCCACCCTACCGCTCGGCCCAGTTCCCCTGGGGGCGCTACGTGCTTGGCGGCTTGCTGTTCGGCTCCGGCATGGTGCTGGCGCGCGGCTGCCCACTGCGCACGCTGGTACGCTGCGCCCAGGGCAGCGTGCTGGCGCTGTTGTCGCTGGGAGCGATGAGCATCGCCGCCTTCGCGATGACCAGCACCTTCGTGTTTCACGACTGGATCGGCCCGTGGATCGTCCGCCTGAACCTGGATCTGGCGACTTGGGGGTGGCAGAGCCAGGGGCTCGATGCGGCGCTTGGGCTGCATGGCTGGATTGCCCGTTCGCTGCTCGGCCTTGCGCTCGGTTCGCTCGTCTTGGCGCTCGCCGCACGGGGGTCGAGCAGCGCCGGCCAGCGCAGGCGCTGGATCGGCTCGGCGCTCATCGGGCTGATGGTGGCTGCCGGCTACTGGCTGACCGCCAGCCCCATCGGAGAGCGTGCAGCAAGTGACGCCGCGTTCATGAGCCAGCCTCCCGATGGCTTGGGCGTGCAATCCTTCAGCTTCGCCGGCCCCTTGAGCGACGTGGCGCATTTCGTGATGCACGCCCACGCGCAGACCTTCACCTTCGGCGTTGTGTTGGTACTGGGCACCTTCATCGGCGCGGCATCGTCAGCCATTGCGCGGAGAGAATTTCGGATCCATGTGCACTTCGCAGTGCTAGGGAAGCACTGAAGAAATGACGTTCCAGGCGAAGCTTCCGGTGTCCGCCGCCGCAACCAGCACGAGAAGCCGGCGAAAGGTGGTCCAAACGACGCAGGAGCGACTGCAGATCGACGGTGAGCGGGTTCCTTCGCGCCACTTTTCAAACTGCGGACGCACCTCGGGCATGCATGTTCAGAACCAGCCTTCGCGCCAACATCAGATTGGCCATGGCGAACAGCGTGTGCAACTGCGCGGTGTTCTTCGCCAGGCCGCGGTAGCGGGTCTTGCGGTGCCGAAACAGGTTCTTCACGACGTGGAACGGGTGCTCGACCTTGGCACGGATGCTGGCCTTGATCTGCTCGACCCACTCGAGCTTCTGTGCCCAGCCGTGACCGGCGAGTTCGCGGCGCTTGCCCGGACGCATGGCCACATGCCAGTTCACCGGGGTGCCGAGGCTCTCCTCGCGTTTGGCTGTACCCTGGTAGCCGGCGTCGGCGAACACGTCGGTCTCATCGCCGTGCAGCAGATCCTGGGCCTGGGTCACGTCGGCGACATTCGCCGCGGTGCCGATCACCGTGTGCACCAGACCCGACTCGGCGTCGACGCCGATGTGGGCCTTCATGCCGAAATGCCACGCGTTTCCTTTCTTGGTCTGGTGCATTTCGGGGTCACGCTCACCCTTCTCGTTCTTGGTCGACGGGGGCGCTTCGATGATGGTCGCATCCACCACCGTGCCGCGCCGCAGGAACAGGCCCTTGGCCGCCAGGTGGGCGTTGATGGTCGTGAAGATGGTGTCGGTCAGCTGCTTGTCCTCGAGCAGTCGGCGGAACTTCAGCAGCGTCGTCGCGTCGGGCGCCGATTCGCGCCCCAAGTCGATGCCCACGAAGCGGCGGATCGCCTAGCTGTCGTAAATCGCATCCTCGATGCCTTCGTCCGACAGCCCGAAGCAGTTCTGCGCGATGTACATGCGCAGCATGCGCTCCAGTCCGATCGGCGGGCGCCCACGGCCGCCACCCTTGGGGTAGTGCCGCGCAATCGCCGCGACCAACTCGCCCCACGGCGTCATCGCCTCGATCTCCGCCAGGAATCGGTCGCGTCGCGTCTGCCGCTTCTTGCTCGCGTACTCGTACTCGGAAAAGCTCGTCTGCATCGTCGTTCCTCGTGCGCTCAGACACCGAGGTTCATTGTCCCAGCTCGCACCCGCCGCGCCCACCTCAGCAGGTCGCCGGTGAGGAATTGATCAGCGTTTCCCTAGATCTGGCCCCCCGTCTATTGGGCTCGTTGATGACCGGGGCCGGCGCCGTGCTCGGCCTGGGCTGCACGGTCGGCCATGGGCTCAGCGGTTTGTCATTGCTGTCATTGGGCTCGAACCTCGGGCTGGCTTGCATTTTTCTCGGGGCGTGGGCGACGATCCGGATCGAATCGTGGCGCAGCTCGAACAACCTTGCCACGCTTGTCGTGGCTGACGGAAACTGAACCATGCAAACCCGACTTCTACGCCTCATCCTGGCCGCGCTCGTGGGCCTGGGCGTAGCCGCCACCGCGGCAGCTGCCGGAGGCTCCACGCCGGCATGGTCGAGTCAAGGCCAACCGTTCAGTGTGCAACTGACGCCGCTGGACGGCGAGCAGGCGCAGGCGTTTTTCGAGAGCATGGGTTACCCCGCAGGGGCGGTGCACGAAATCGCCGCCGTGTGCGTGTTCGGCACGACCATCCGCAATTCGGCGCGGCAGTCGGTGAGCTACGACGTGAGCCGCTGGCGCGCCGTGACCGCGGACGGCAAGCTGCACCGCTTGATCACCAAAACGGATTGGCTGGCACGCTGGAAAACCTTCGGGCTCGGCTCCGACTGGTCCATCCTGCCGCCCCAGCAGATCCTGCATCCCGGCGACTGGGCCCAGGGATTCACGACCGTGGACCTGCCGGCTGGCAGCCGTTTCAACCTGACCTACCAGTGGAAACAAGATGATCACGAGCATGATGCAACCGTCTACGGCGTCCATTGCGCGCCGCGCTAGCCGCGTCCTTGCGTATCTGAAGGGCGTAGCCGCAGCCAGTTGGGTTGCGCTCGCGAGTGCGATGGTTTCGGCGCATGCCGCCACTCCGTTCATGACCCCGGTCCATCCAGAGCGTCCAGCACCAGCCTTTACGCTCAAGGACATCGACGGCAAGACCCACAGTCTGGAGCAATACCGCGGCAAGGTCGTGTTGGTGAACTTCTGGGCCACCTGGTGCCCCCCCTGCCGTGCCGAGATGCCCTCCATCGAAAGGCTCTACGCGTCGATGAAGGGCAAGCCCTTCGTGGTGCTTGCGCTCGACCAAGGTGAAAGCGTCGACAACGTTTTCGCCTACATGGGCCAACTATCGCCTTCGCCGACCTTCCCGGTGCTGCTCGACAACAAGAGCCAGGCTGCCCACGCCTTCGGCGTGATGGGTATTCCGTCGACCTATCTGATCGACAAGCAGGGGCGCATCGTCGCGCAGGCCATTGGCGGACGCGACTATGACTCGGCGGCGATGCGCACGCTCCTGGATCGCCTAATGCGGTGAGCCATCGGACCCATCGCCCGGGCGGCGCGCCGCCCGGCTGCCGGGCCCGCACAGCTCAGTCGACGATGAAGCGCCCAATCATGCCCTGCTGCATGTGCCCGGGCATGGTGCAGGCGAACGGCACCGTGCCGGGCTGGCCGAAGCGCCAGATCAACTCGCCTCGGCTTTGCGGCGCAACGGCCACCATGTTGGGCTCCCTTCCGTTGGGCAGATCGGGCATCGCGGCCATCATCTTCGCGTGCTCCTCGAGCTCGGACTGAATGCCGAGGGTGAGTTCATGGCGCATCCTGCCCTGGTTGACGACGACGATGCGAACCGTCTCACCCGGCTTGACATGCACCACGTCGGGCGAAAAGCGCATCTTGTCATCGGCCAGAATGCGGATCGTTTGGCTCACGGCGGAAGCTGCGCCCGGCCCTCCCACGCTCGCCGGGTTCCCGGGATCCGCGGGTGTCGGCATCGTCTGCCGCTGAGGCTTGGAGGCCATTCCCGGCATGGAGCCCATGCCCGGCATCGAGGCCATGCCCGGCATCGAGGCCATCGGCGCGGCGGCGGGGGCGGCCCAGGCGCTGGCGCAAAGGGCGCCAAGTGCCAAGGTCACCAGAGCATTCTTGATCTTGAACATGGATTGAATCCAAAAGATGGGTTGAAGGAACATCAGAACCAAAAATGCACACCGGCGACCAAGTCGGTGGTGTCGCGGCGCTCGCCGGACGCCTGCGCGAAGTCACCGGTGCGCCCAAAGCGCCCGCTCCACTCCACGCCGATGTAGGGCGAGAACTGGCGCGAGATGTCGTAGCGCAGGCGCAGCCCGGCGGTGGCGTCGGACAGGCCGCTGCCGATTCCGCGCGCCGGATCGTCCTTGCCGTAGGCGTTGAGCTCCAGCTGCGGCTGCAACACCACGCGCTGGGTCAGCAGCAGTTCGTAGCTGGCGCTCAGGCGCAAGGCGCTGCGCCCCTGGTCGCCCAGATAGCCGGTGGCGTCGACGTTGAACCAGTACGGCGCCAGGCCCTGCACCCCGAAGGCAAGCCAGTTGCGGTCGGGGCCGCTGCCATTGTCGTGGCGCACGCCGAGCTGCGAGTCCCAGTACGCGGCGATGGCGTGGCCCCACAGCAGTTCGGTGCGCGCATCCTGCAGGCGCCCCTGCGAGGCCTGCCCCTCGGCCTTGAGCACCAGGCGGTTGAAATCGCGCCCGTACCAGGCCTGCACGTCGTAGGCGGTCCAGTTGCCGGAGTCATGGCTGTAGGCTCGCTCCAGGCGATCCACCAGCACCGAGCCGAAGCTCTCCTGGTCCGCCAGGCGCGGCGGCTTCACGCCGGCCGGGATGTACGGGCCGGTGGTCAGCGTGTAGCCGCCCGAATCGGCGTCCGCCCTACGCGGGCCCGTGCCTGCGGCAGCCGAAGCCGATCCCGCAGGCATCGACATGCCCGGCATATCCATTCCAGGCATGGCCTTCGCCGACGGGGGTGCACCGGCCGGGACGCCGGAGCCGGCCGGCGCCTGCTTCGCGGGCATCTCCATGCCTTGCATGCCCTGCATGCCCGCCATGGGTCTTGCAGCTGCCGAGGCGCTGGCGGTGGGAGGCGCGGCAGTGCCCGCGGGCATCGACATGCCCGGCATGTTCATGCCCGCCATGGAGGCACCCGGGGCAGGCGCGGGCATGGCCGGCTTCGCGGCCGCCGGACTGGCCGGCATGGCCATGCCCTGCATGTCCATCGCCCGCGCCGATGTCGCAGTCGCAGCCGCGATGGCTGCCGCAAGGATGCTCGCGGGAATCATCGTGTCGATCGTCTTGTGCATGTTCGTTTCCTCAGGCCACCAGGATTTCGCGGAACATGCCCGCATCCATGTGCATCATCATGTGGCAGTGCCAGGCCCAGCGCCCCACCGCGTCGGCGCTGATCCGGTAGCTGACCTGCTGCGCCGGCTGCACCGGCACGGTGTGCTTGCGCACGAGGAAATGCCCGTTCGAGTCTTCGACCTCGCTCCACATGCCGTGCATGTGCATCGGGTGGGTCATCATGGTGTCGTTGACCAGCGTGACGCGCAGGCGCTCGCCATGGTGGAACAGAATCGGCGTGGAGTCGCCGAAGGTCACCCCGTCGATGGACCAGACGTAGCGCTCCATGTTGCCGGTAAGGTGGAACTCCAGCGTGCGCCCCGGCTCGCGGGCATCGAGCGGGCCGCCCACGGTGTGCAGGTCGACCAGGGTCAGTACGCGCCGGCCGTTGCCGCGCAAGCCCACGCCGGGGTCGTCCAGGTTGGTGCGCGGATGGTTGACGCGGGCGTCCACGCCGGGGCCGTACTCGGTGGGCGCGTGGCGCACCGCGGGCGACGAGCCCATGTCCATGCCCGGCATCGACCCCATGCCCGACATGCCCGACATTCCAGACATCGACGACATACCCATGTCCAGCATGGTCAGGTTCTGGCGCGGATCCATCGGCGGCACCGGTGCGCTCAGCCCAGGACGCGTCGCCAGCGTGCCGCGCGCGTAGCCGGTGCGGTCCATGCTCTGCGCGAAGATCGTGTAGGCATCGTCGGTGGGGCGCACCAGCACGTCGTAGGTTTCGCCGGGGCCGAAGCGGAACTCGTCCACCGTCACAGGCTCGACATCCTGGCCGTCGGTCGACACCACGGTGAGCTTCAGGCCGGGAATGCGCACGTCGTAGAAGGTGTCGCCGGCGCCATTGATGAAGCGCAGGCGCGCGACCTTGCCGGGCTTCACCTGAGCCGTCCAGTTGCCGGCCGGCGTGGTGCCGTTGGCAAGGTAGGTCAGCGTGGCGCCGGAGATGTCCGCCAGGTCCCCCCAGCTCATGCGCATGCGCTGCCACATGGCGCGCTTGTTCAGCGCGGCGCGCAGGCCGTTGCGCTGGACGTCCTTGAAAAAGTCCACCGCCGTGGGTTCGTGGTAGTTGTCGAAGCCGCTGTCGGCCTTCAACTTGGCCAACACGCGCATCGGGTCCTCGTCCATCCAGTCCGACAGCAGCACCACGTGGTCGCTGTCGGACTGCACGCCGTGCCCGTGGGCCGGATCGATGACGATCGCGCCGTACAGCCCGGTCTGCTCCTGCATGCCCGAGTGCGAGTGGTACCAGAAGGTTCCCGACTGACGCACCTGGAAGCGGTAGACGAAGGTCTGCCCCGGGGCGATGCCGGTGAAGCTCAACCCGGGAACCCCGTCCATCTGATAGGGCACGAGCATGCCGTGCCAATGGATCGACGTCATGCGCGACATGCGGTTGGTGACGCGAATGGTCACCGTGTCGCCTTCGCGCCAGCGCAGCGTGGGTCCCGGCAGGGAGCCGTTGACGGTGGTGGCCATGCGCGCATGCCCGGTGAAGTTCACCGGGGTCTCGGCGATCACCAGGTCGAATTCGGTGCCGCGAAGCTCCGGGGCGCTGCCTGTGTGCGTGGCCTCGGGCCGGCCCTGGGCATGGGCGGGCAGCGTGGGCAGGCCGAACAGCACGCCGCCGGCAGCCAGGCCCTGGACAAAGCGGCGCCGGGCGATTCCAGCCCCGCGGAGCGCATTTGGGAATAAGCGTTGCATGGATTCCTCGATTTTTGAAGGAATTCGCCGCGCGGCAACGTCGTGCCGCGCGGACCGTTGTGGAGTGGATGCTGTCCACTCCGAGCAACGCATGCTAGAAACGCCATACTTGCCGGAGCATGACCGACAGATGACAGTTTTGTCATCTGCGGCGCCACGGATGTCATCCCGCTTGGATCAACTCGATGGAGGTCTTGCCACGACGATCGCCGGCGGCAGGCACAAGCCCGAATCCTTGCAGGCTTGCACCCGCACCCGCACCTGCACGGCGCGCACGTCAGTCAGCCCCGGCAGATCGATCCTCGCCCCGTTCTCGTAGACCAGGATGGTTTTCCCTGCGACGCGCATGCCGATGTCCTGTCCCGGCGGATAGCGCGGAGTAATCGGCAGTGCACGCCCTGCGCGAAAGACCGTCACGCTGGCCGGAATCAAGTACGGAGTGGACGGCGGATTGGAATACACGTGCCATCCTCGCGCGATGTCGAGGGTCACCAGCGCCCCGGCTGGCGTCGAGGTCACGCGGGCGCCCACTTCGTCCGCCGAGTCGCGCGGTGCGTCGGCGTAGGCGGACACGATCGAGGTGGGCAGTCCGTGCAGGCGGCCGATCAACGTGTCGGCGGTGAACAGGCCGGAGAAATGGCCGACCTCCCGGCCCTGGCTGTCGAGCACCGCCAGGAACGGCAGCCCTGCTCCGCCATAGCGTGTGAGCAGTTGTTGCAACGCGGGGTCCGGACGGGTCAGGTCGGCCTGAAGCGCGACCGCGCCGGATTCACGCACCGCCTTCAACACCGCGGGGTCGCGGTAGACCGTGCGTTCCATGACCCTGCAGTTCAGGCACCATGCCGCGGTGAACTCGACCAGCGCCGGCCGGTGCAGCGCGGAGATCTGCGCCACGGCGTCGGCGCGAAGCGGTTGCCACGGCATGCCCTGCCCCTCCACGGGCCAGACCCCTGAGCCGAAGTAGGCGAGCACGAGCGCCGGCACCGCCGCGAGCGCCGCCGCCCACCGGCTGCGCCGGTCGCGGGTACGCGTCGCGACGAACAGGACCCACACCGCCAGCGCGGCGAGCCAAGCCAGCCATAGCGCATTGCCGAGCCATCCCGGCAACAGGCTTTGCGCGAAGAACAGCGCGGCCGCGAGCAGCAGCCAGCCGAAACTGCACCGAACCACCTCGGTCCATGCACCGGCCCGCGGCAGGCGCTGCAACCATGAAGGGCGAAGCAACAGCAGCACGTACGGCAGGGCCATGCCCAGGCCGATGGCGACGAACAGGGTGACGATGTCGAGCGTGGGCCGGGTCAGCGCGAACACCAGTACGCCGCCCAGCAGCGGTCCGGTGCACGGAGTCGACAGGATGCCCCCGGCCATGCCCGATGCGAAGGGTTCGAAGTACCGTGCGCCTCCCAGTTGCGCAAGCCCGCCGGGGATCGGTAGCGAGCGCCCGCTGAAGCTGGCCAGCGCAAGCAGGGCGAGCATCAGGACCAGCCCCGCGAGCACCCAGCGTGACTGGAACAGCACGCCCCATTGCAGGTGGGCGAGCGCCGTGAGCAGCCCGAGAGCCGCGAAAAACGAAACTGACCCCAAGGTGAACAAGACCGCCGACAGGGTCCGCGAGCCAGCCGCATCGCCCGCCTCGCGCAGGATGGTTCGCACCTTGATGGGCACTGCCGCAAGCACGCACGGCGTGAGGTTGAGCAGCGCGCCGGCGGCCATCGCCAGCCCGGCTTCGATCCAGAAGGAAGTGTTCATGGTCATGCTCACGCCGGGCGCGCCAGCTCGTCGCGGATTAGGGCATCCAGCGTGGCGAAATCCGGACGCCCGAGAATGCGCTTGACCACATGGCCCTGCTTGTCCACGAGAAAGGTCGTGGGAGTCATGCGCACGTCATAGAACGCCCTCGCCACCTGACCACCCTTGTCCAGGGCGACCTGGAAGGGCAGATGCCGCGTTCGGCTGTAGTCCGCCACGTAGTGGGCGGGGTCGTAGCTCATCGCCACGGCGATGAAATCGAAGTCCTTGCCGCGGAAGCGCTGGTAGGTCTGGATCATCTGCGGCATCTCCGCGATGCACGTGGCGCAACTCGTGGCCCAGAAGTCCACCACGTAGACCTTGCCGCGCAGTTGGCTCGTACTCAGCGTACGCCCTGAAAGCAGGGAGAACGTCGCGCGCGGTGCACGAGGGCTGTCGGTCAGGAAGAAGTAGGACGCTGCCGCAGCCATGGCCACCACCATGGCGCCGGCAGCCGCCCAGCGAATTGGGATACGCATGGAAACACCTCCATCGGTTGTCGTCCGGGAGCCCGCGGGCACGGAGCCCCGGAGTCCCTGGTCATCGGCGATCGGGATGGGCACAAAGGCCCAACGCCGTGTTCGGGAAACGCCGATTCAGGCCCTGGGGGGACGGTAGAGTGTGTCGATACGCACCGCCGGCAGCCAACGTACCGCCCGTGGGTGCAAGCTCCCGCGCCGCCTTGGGAAGACCAGAGCCATCGGGGCGGGCGCGGCGGCCAGCGTGAGGGCGCCGGTTACGTGGCACGCGTGCTGCGCCACGCCATGCGCGGCGACCATCGAAGCGTGAGGGCCCACGCGGGTGACGGCCTGGAACCGCACGGGCTGCGCGGTGCCTGGAACGAACGCTCCCGCACCCGGCACGGCGCTCGCTCGCGGGCAGGCATGCCCGGTCAGGGCAGCCACCGCCAGCGCGCCGCCGCCACTCGTCGACAGCGCGACGAGCAGAAGGGCCAGCAGGAAGTCACGCAGCAGTTTCATGGGATCAAGGCGAGCCTGACCCGGAGTTTAACCAGGCCCGGAGCAGCGGCGACGGCCCCAGGACACCGTTACACCCTGGAATCGTCGTTCACGGAGTGCAGCCCATCGGGACCGAAACCGTCGAATCTCCCGCTTGTCAGTTCGATTCGCCATTGGCGCAGTTCATCGCGCAAGGCCTCGACGTCGGAGTGCAAGGCGTGCTGGGCACGCTTTTCCGCCTGGCCGACGAACAGCGCCGCGATTCCGCCCGTGATCAGCGAAAACACGGCGTACCCGACCACCACGTCGAGCGCGGCCAGGATCTTGGCTGCCGCACTGGTCGGTACGATGCCGCCATAGCCGACGGTGGCCGCCGTCGTGAAGGCCAGCCATACGCCTTGTCCATAGCTGTGCACGGTGGGTTCGATGCGGTAAAAGCCCACCGCGGCCAGCAGCACGGCACCCACGCCCAGCAGCGTGGCAAAGGGGATCACGCTTCGCGAGAATGCGGCGCGCACGTGCCCGAGCAGCCAGGCGAACACCAGGGCGACGTAGATCAGGTGCAGCAGGTGCGCGACCGGCAACGCATGAAGCCTCGCGCCCCACAGCACCAGGCCCGACGATGCGACGATGACGAGCTTGAGCCAGTTGGCCCGCAGGTAGCGCGCAGGCTTGCGGCACAGGGCCAACATGCACGCCGTTTCCAGCGCGAAAGCGGCGAGAATGAAGCCATCGATGCGCGGCCCCCAGAGCGCGAGGGCGGCGCTGCGCTGCAGGTCTTCCAGGTAGAACGAGACCATCGCCAGCAATGCGATGCCAGCCATCCAAGGGGCCGTCGCGCGTCCCAGCGCACGCACTGCCCTGCTCTCCCCGGCAGGCACCTTGTTGAAGCCGATCAACGAGCGCCGGGCTTTCACGGTATCCATGGGCAAGCTATGCCGCTTGACCGTTGTCGCCGTGGCGGCGGGCCCGCCTCGCCGGAGCCGCGGCCTTGGCCTCGGTAGCGCCCGCCGTTGCGGTCGGGCCGAACAACGCCGCGAAGCTGCGCTCCTGAAGGGTGTCCCGGGCCACGCGCCACGTCCGGATCGCCTCGCTGACTTGCTTCATCGCCGCACGCTCGGCGCTCAGCCAGGGATGCTCGGGCGAAAGTGCCCGGCGCTGCTGGCGCAGTTCCCGCGCCCACGGCTCGAGCCAGGCCATCCATGGCAGGAACCGCGCGGACAGGCCGTAGCGACTCGTGCGCATCGGATGCAGGCGTTGCATCATTTCACTGCTCCAGGGGTTGGCAAAGGCGCGTACGCAGGGACTAAAGCATTGGCGATAAATGCTTTCATGGAATTCGGACCACGCACGCACCTGCCGGAATTCGTCCGACGCTCCGGAAAACTTCAAATCGGAAACCTCACGCGACTCGAAGTGCACCGAATAGGAAGGCCGGCGTGCATCCGCATCGCCCGAGGGGTTGTCGATACGCATCTCGTACAGGCCCGGCTCCAGATCCTCAACCTGCGTCAGGCTCTCCAGAATGGCGCGATGCTCCAGGCGCGCGACCTGCGCGGAGACGAAGATCCCCAGGTGGCCGACATGCGGGTTGGTCAGGTAGACGATTCGCTGCCCGGCAGCCTTGAGCTCGGCCGTGTTCCTGTACACCGAGGCGATCCAACCCAGCGCCTGGTGCGGCGGAGTGATGTTGTCCCCCCAGGACGCGAAAATGATCAGTGGGTTGCGCACCTGACGCAGATCCGCGTAACAGCATTCGCACACGCGGAAGGTGCCCTGCTCGACGCGGTCGCCGATGAACAGGTTCTCGACGATGGCCAGGATCTCCTCCCGGCTGAGCAGGTAGAAGCCGCTCCACCAGCGTTCGAATTGCAAGAAGCGGTCTCGCTCGGCATCCACGTCGGTGAAGAGTCCCGCGTATTTGTCCCAGACGGATTCGGGTTTGAGGTTCTCGAAGTTGGCCACCAGCCAGGCTCCGTCGAAGCGCCCATCCCCGAGATCGGACAGCCAGTGCACCAGCCAGGCGCCGCCCGTGAAACCCGCGGCCGTGCGCATGGGGTTGATTCCCGGCTCGCCGGCCCAGTACGACAGCGGGGATCCGTTGAGCACCGCTGGCCCGCTCAGACCCTGGCAGTCGGCCGCCAGCAGCGCAACGGCCCATCCGGCCTGGCAATTGCCGTACAGCACCGGCGGTTTCCCAGGATGCTGCGCCGCGACATGCTTGACAAAGCGTCGTAGCGCGTGCAGCACGTCCGCCAGGGTCTGTCCCGGGCATGGTTCGGGAAAGAACGTGACGAAATACACGGGATGGCCCTCGCGCATGGCCATGCCGACCTCCGAATCGCGCTTGAAGCCGCCGATTCCGGGGCCATGCCCGGCTCGCGGATCGAGCACGATCACGGGGGGCCGGTTCGCAGCGTCGCAGCACTCCTCGCAGCGCAATTCGCCGATGCGCGTAATGCGCAGCAGGGCGTAGTTGACCGGTCGATCGAAATGTCGGGCATCGAGCAGGGTCTCGTAGTCGAAGTCCAGCAGCGGTGGCTTGCCCGCGCGCTCATGCTCAATCATGTCGTCGGCGCGCTGGCGCAGCGTGTCCCAGAACAACAACCAGCGCTCGCACACATCGCGGGCGTAGTCGAGGGTGTCGGCCGCGGACGGCGCACGCCCGACGGGAGCCGTGCGCGCAGGGACTGCGGACACCCCGGGTTCCGTGCGCGCACCGAGCGCGGATACCGTGGCGACCATGTCGGCCCGGGCAGCGGACGCCCTTCGGCGGGATGTCGTGGATCGAGTGGTGTGTGGCATGACGAGGCGACCGGCTTCAACCAGCCATGGCGGACGAGAAATAGTTGTACAAGGGCCCGAAGATCAGCGCGACGTACCAGCCGTAGGCCACGCTCTCGAGTACCCCGAGCAGGAAGCTGCCCCAGCTCAGCCAGGTGAAGCCCGGCAGCAGCGGCATCCACACCTTGGCCATGGCCTGCGCGGGAAACAACAGGTCGAAACCCACACAGGCCACGAAAGTCAACGCCAGGAACAGCCCGAGGCTCATGCCCAGTGCGACCACGGGCAGGCATGCGGGCCGCGAAACATGGGCCGGGACGCTCAGGCCTGCTTCACCGGGCGGGGCCGCCGGCATGTCGGGCGGCTGACGCTTGGGACTGCGGCCCATCACGTGGGCGCCGCAGCCGAAGCGCATGAGCAGCACGAAGAGTCCTGCGACCAGCAAGTAATAGAGCCACGAAGCCATCATCAACGCACTCCTTTCACGAAGCCTCGACGCGCGCAGGCGTGCGCGGTCTCCAGTACAGCCAAGCGCCCGCGGATCCGCCCAGCAGCAAGATCGCGGCCGCCACGAACGGCGCTTCGGGACGCAAGGTGAACAGCCCCCCCGAGACGAAGGCACCCAGGGCCTGCCCCAGGTTGCCCGCAGCGGCCAGGCGGCCGAGCTTGGCGCCCTTGGCCCCCGGGTCATGGTCCAGCAAGGCGTAGGCCAGCGAAGGCGCGACCAGGCCGATGCTCAGCGCCACGGCTGCGACCGTCATGCCCAGCGACAGCATGCTCGGCATGCGTGGCGCCGCCAGCATGAAGCCCGCGCCAACCGCCAACACCGCGGCCATCCAGCGACGCTCGAAGCGCTCGCGCAGCGGGCCCCAGGCGAGCAGCCCCTGAGCTACCAGCATGAAGCCGCTGCACGCGACGAACAACAAGGCGACGGCTCCGACGGCTGCTCCCAGGCGCATCGCACCAAGCAGATTGAAGCCGGTCTCGAAGCTGCCGACCGCATAGGCGGCGAAGCCTGCCAGGATCATGCTGGTCCATGCGAAACGCCGGTCGCGCACGGCAGACGTGGCGCCCGCCTCCTCGATGGCCCGGGGCCCCGGCGCGCGCAGGCTCCACGCCAGCAGGGGCAGGAGCATGACCCCCAGCACGGCCACGGCCGCCAGGGGCAGTTTCACCATCCAGGGCATGGCCTGCGTGCTCATGCCCATCACCGGCCCGGCCAGCCATGTGCCGAGCAGCGGGCCGGTGACAAAGCCGATGAAACTGGCGCTGGCCAGCAGGGCGAATCGGCGATTGCGCGCCGGGCGGTCGCTAGCGTCGGCCAGATAGGCCTGCGCCGCCGGGATCACCGCGGCGGCACCCACGCCCGACAGGATACGGGCCGTGTAGGCCTGCGCCAGGCTCGCGGCCAGGGCGGAGCCGAACATGCCGGCAAGGTAGACGGCGAATCCGCCCATCAGTATCAGGCGCCGACCGTGCCGGTCCGAAAGACGCCCCCACCACGCCGCGCTGGCGAACAAGGCCAGGGTATAGGCTCCGCTGAGCAGCCCCACGTTGCCTGCGATCTCGGTCGTGCTTCCCGGCGCGACGTAGCTGCGCAGATAGAGGGGCAGCAGGGGCATCCACGCGCTGTATCCGAGCGCCTGCACGAAAGCGGCGGCCAGCAGCACGGCCAGGGCCATGCGGCTCACGCCGTGGCCGCTGGCTCGCCGGATGTCGCCCCGGGAAGCGGCGCCTGCACGGAAGCTGGGGTTTCTCATCGCCGGCCTACTTGCAGCAGCCGTGCCCCGAGTGTTCGGCGTGCCCGCTGCCGCCCGCGTGCGCGGCTGCGGGCTGTTCCGCCTGCACGTAGCGGGCAGGATCCTGGCGGAACTTGTCGCGGCACGACGCCGAGCACAGGTAGTAGGTCTGGCCGCCGTGATGCTCGGTGGCGAAGGCCGCGGTGGAATCGATATCCATGCCGCAAACCGGATCCTTGGTCTTCATCTCGTACTCCTTGGTGAGTTCACGCATCGCGCCTGAAGGCCGGCGCCCGCCGTGGCCTGCCCCGGTGCGCTTGCCGCTTGCCGCCCCGGCGCAGCCCATTCCGCTCCCTCAGCAACCGCCGTGGCGGTGAGACTGGGGCTGCCGCGCCTGCGGCAGCGCGAACTGCCCGGGAGTGGCTTCGAATTGGTCGCGGTTCTCGCGTGATTCGAAGTACACGGGCATGCCCCGATAGACGGTGCTGACCGCGGTGGAAGGGTCCACCGGGCGGCCGCTCACCGGATCGACAGCCTGCGCCTGCGCCTGCATCGGCGCCGGGCCATGGTCGTGCGGCGAAGCGCCGCCAGGGCTGCCGCCCTGCCCGTCGCCGTGCCCGCCGTGTCCGCTGCCCCCCATGCCGCAGCCCATGCCGCCACCGCGCATCATGAAGAAGATCACTCCCGCACCGAGCAGTACGAAGAGCCAGTTCTGTTCAAGCCATTGCATTTCGACCTCCATTCGGTTGTGGCGTTCCGCCCCTCCCGGGGGCGACCCACGCGAGCCTGCCGTTGTTGCGATCAACTGTAGGCCACGGCTGCGAACGCGAAGATGACGCGCGGGTTACGTTGCGGTCATATCCGCCGTCGAGGGCACCGGCGCACGCGCGGTCTCGACGCCCGCGTGCGCGCGACAGATGACCGCTCGGCGGTTCGCGGACGAAAGCCGGCAGCGAACCCGCGCTCGCGCGGCGAGGGAATGCGCCATGCATGAAACCCCGACGATCGGAAGTGAAATCCCCCTCCCCCACGCGCCAGCGCCGGAACGGCGAACGCGATGCACAGCGCCAGCAGGGTCATCAGCCGGGCGATGCGCATGTGCACAGTCATGGGGATCTCCAGGCGCCGCAATCGCGGAGCTTGCGCGCCCCTGCTCCTGCTCGCCACACGATTCGTGGTACCTCACAGGCCGAGGGTGGCACGTCTTTGAGCGTATTCGTCGGCATCGATTTCGCCGCTGGCGTAGCGGCGGTCGAGGATGTCACGAGCGCCGCTGAGTTCCGCGCCGCCATGTTCCGCGCCCTTGTCCTGCCCATGCCACTGGCTGCGCAGGATCCACAAGCCCAGCACGATCACCACGATGAACAGTATGAACATTTCGAACCAACCTCCCTTTAGCCAGTGTCCGAGCCTCAAGCGATCGTCTGCGTGTGTCAGCCGCGCAGCGACTCGGCCACGCGCTGCAACCTCGAACGAACCTCCCTACCCAGATTCTCGATTTCCGGCCGGGCGACCATGCCCAGCACCGCCTGCGGATCCATGAACACGACATGGACCGTTGCATCGGGTTCCTCCCGCACGACCACATTGCAGGGAAGCAAGGCGCCGATGTCCGGGTCGACCTGCAGGGCCTGGTGCGCGAAATGGGGGTTGCAGGTCCCGAGAATCACGTACGGGCGTTGCTCCACGCCGAGCTTGGCCTTGAGCGTGGCCTGCACGTCGATCGTGGTCAGCACGCCGAAACCCTCCTGCTTGAGCGCGTCGGTGACGGCCTGCACGGTGGACTCGAAGCCCTTCGGGCTCTGGACGCTGAAAACGTAGGAACTCATGACACTCTCCTCGTATGGGCCTGGATGGACGCATGCATGTTGCCGCTTCGCCCCTCGCGGCCCTACACCTTCGCGCGGCGCAGGCGCAGCGCGTTGGCCACCACCGAGACCGAACTGAAGGACATGGCCGCGGCGGCGATCACCGGCGACAGCAGGACACCGAAGAAGGGATACAGGATGCCGGCCGCCACCGGCACGCCCAGGCTGTTGTAGACGAAGGCGAAGAACAGGTTCTGGCGAATGTTGGCCAGCGTGGCGCGGCTCAGGTGGCGCGCGCGCACGATGCCCCGCAGGTCGCCCTGGATCAGGGTCACGCCGGCGCTCTCCATCGCGACGTCGGTGCCGGTGCCCATCGCGATGCCCACCTGCGCCTGGGCCAGCGCCGGCGCGTCGTTGATGCCGTCTCCGGCCATCGCGACGAAGCGTCCCTCGGCCTGCAGCCGCCTGACGTGCTGTGCCTTCTGGTCGGGAAGCACGCCTGCAATCACATCGTCGATGCCGAGGTCCCTTGCCACGGCCTTGGCGGTGGTCTCGTTGTCCCCGGTAAGCATCACGATGCGCAAGCCGTCGTCGTGCAATTCACGAATCGCCTGCGGCGTGCTGGCCTTGACCGGGTCGGCCACCGCCACCAGGCCGGCCGGCTGGCCGTCCACGGCCAGGAACATGGCCGTGCGCCCCTGCGTGCGCTGCACCTCGGCCGGCACGGCCAACGCTGAGGTGCCGATGCCGTGCCCCGAAAGCAGCGCGGCGTTGCCCAGCAACACCTCGCGCCCGCCGATGCGCCCGCTGACGCCCTTGCCCACCGCGGCCTGGAAGTCAGCGGCAGCCTCCAGCGCGAGCTTTCGCTGCTGCGCGCCCTGCACGATAGCCGCGGCCAGCGGGTGCTCGCTGCCGCGCTCCAGGCTGGCCGCCAGGCGCAGCACCTCGTCGGCGTCCCAGCCTTGCATCGGCACCACCTCCTGCAGGCGCGGCTTGCCTTCGGTGAGGGTGCCGGTCTTGTCCACCACCAGGGTGTCGACCTTGCGCAGGGTCTCGATGGCTTCGGCGTTCTTGAACAGCACGCCCATCGTGGCCCCCTTGCCCGTGGCCACCATGATGGACATCGGCGTGGCCAGCCCCAATGCGCAGGGGCAGGCAATGATCAACACGGCCACCGCGTTGATCACGGCATAGGCCATGGACGGCACCGGGCCGAGCCACGCCCACAGCGCGAAGGTGAGCAGCGCCACCACGACGACGATGGGCACGAACCACGCCGCCGCGACGTCCGCCAGTCGCTGGATGGGCGCGCGGCTGCGCGAGGCCTCCGACACCATGTGCACGATCTGCGCCAGCAGCGTGTCGGAACCCACGCGTCGGGCCTCGATGATCAGCGAGCCGCTGCCGTTGACGGTCGCGCCCACCACCTTGTCGCCACCCGACTTCTCTGCCGGGATGGGCTCGCCGGTGATCATCGACTCGTCCACCGCCGAGGCGCCTTCCACCACCACGCCGTCCACCGGGATCTTCTCGCCGGGGCGCACGCGCAGGTGATCGCCGACCCGCACCTGCTCGAGCGGCACGTCCGATTCCGAGCCGTCGTCCGCGATGCGGCGTGCCATCTTCGGCGCCAGGCCCAGCAGCGTGCGGATTGCCGCATTGGTATTGCTGCGCGCGCGCAGCTCCAGCACCTGGCCCAGCAGCACCAGGGTCACGATGACCGCCGCCGCCTCGAAGTACACGTCTACCGCACCGGTGGCCGGATCGCGGAACGCCGGAGGAAAGATCTGCGGCGCCAGTTGCGCCACCATGCTGTACAGAAAGGCCACGCCGACACCGAGGGCGATCAGCGTGAACATGTTCAGGTTGCGCGTGCGCAGTGATTCCCAGCCCTTGACGAAAAACGGCCAGCCGCCCCACAGCACGACCGGCGTGGCAAGCGCGAACTCGATCCACGAGAACAAGGCCTTGTAAGGCGCGAGCGCACCAGACAGGCCGGGAACATGGTCGCTCATCGCCAGCGCCAGCACGGGGATGGCGAGCACAAGGCTGGCCCAGAAGCGCCGGGTCATCGATTCCAGCTCCGGGTTGCGCTCCGGCTGCGCGGCCACGCTGCGCGGCTCCAGCGCCATGCCGCACTTCGGGCAGGAGCCCGGCGTATCGCCCACGATCTCCGGGTGCATCGGGCACACCCACTGCGTGCGCGAGGCTGGTGCCGCCGGCATCACGGGCTCCAGCGCCATGCCACACTTGGGACATGCACCCGGAGCATCGCTGACGACCTCGGGGTGCATCGGGCACGTATAGCGCGCGCCGGGCGCGCCAGCGGCATGCGCGGCGTGCATCGATGCCGCGTCATCATGCCCGCTCCCATGTTGGTGCGCATAAGCACGTTCGCGTCCATGAGAGACCGCATGCGCATTCTTCGTCGGCTGCTCGTACGTTCGGTCGTCCATCGTGTTCCCTCCTGATCGGGATCGCGTCGACCCTCGCGCATCCAGGCGGCGCGGGGTCCGCGATCGCAGGCTCACCCGTAGCCTCGACTCATTGGCTGATCATCTACAGTCTAGGCATTGATTTCCATCGGGCACATGACCGGGCGATGACGATCCTGTCATGTTCGAGGGCCCGCCGCCTCGCAGCCGGGCTGGGCAGACCTTCCTCGCGACCTTCAACGCCTTCGGCGTGGCCATGCAGGCCCGACGCGCCTCGCAGATGATGAAGGACCATGGCATCGACGGTGTTCCAACCATGGCCGTGCAAGGAAGCTGCGAGGTCTCGGGCGATCTTGCACAGATCCCGACCGACGAACGTTTCCTGCAGGCCGTCGATGAGCTCGTGGGCCGGGTCCACGCCCGGCAGGCCAGTGCAAGGTAAGCGCGGCCGTCGGGCGGCCGGTGACCCCGCGAGGGCACCGCGCAGCGGCTACGCCCCTGCCGTGCGCGCCGTGATCCAGGTGCCCGAAAAACCGGTGACCGTGATGCGCTGCCCCGGTTTCAGGCAGGGGTGCTGCATCATCGCGTGGGTGTGGACCACCACGATGCGCATGCCGTTGTCGAGGTCGATCCCGTTGTGGCAATGGCTCAGGCCCCGTGCGTCGGGCGCACAGTTCGTGTCGCTGGTCACGGTCCCGCGCAGCGTCGCTCCGCGCGGCAGCGCGATGCCGTCGATGATCTGCAGCAGCGACAGCCCCGCTTGGCCATTGTCGGCCCAGCTACGGATCGGGGCACCGGCAGGAATGCGAGGTTCATCGGGCACCACGAACTGCGTGGCATGAGCCTTGGGCACCCAGAACAGCGCCGCGCCCGCCATGCCGGCAAGCGCCAGCGTCGCGGCGACACGCCGAATGGAGTCCAGGGAAAGGCTTCGTGAGACTTGCATGGTCGTCGATCTCCGGACGAATCAGGGATGCGGACAGGCGCGCTGCACCTGCGTTTCGGAACATGATCGCGCTGGCCTCCCGACACGTCGATGACCGTGCGATGACAATTCCGTCAGATTTGCGCGGCGTCTGCGATACCGCCGCCGGGCAGGCCGCTCGCGGGCATCACCGGACGATAAAGCGGCCAACCATGCCCTTCTCGGCATGCTCCGGTGTCGGACACACGTACCAGTACGTTCCCGGTTCGCCGGCGACGAAGCTGGTGGAAAGCTCCGCGTAGCTTGCAGCCTGCAAGCGGCTTGCGCTGCGCCACGGCAGCAAGGGCTCGAGCTGCACCAGCCCTGGGCCGGTCGCCATCATGGACATATAGGGATAAGGCGGCGGAACCGGGGTGATGATCAACCCGTGCTCCATGTTGCGCCCGTAGTCCATGTTGACCAGGTCGATGCGCACGGTGGCACCGCGAGGAACCACCAGCGTCGGGTTGGTCAATCCGGCCACCTCGAAGGTCTGGTCCGGGTGACCGGGCTGCACCGCGACCATCGCGATGCGCACGTCACGGCCGCTGTAGGTCACCGTGTTCGCGCGGGCATCCACCCGGGCGCCCTGCGCGCTGCGGGCAAGGAAGTCACGCACCTGCGCGTAATCCAGCACCGCCCCGCCCCAGCCGGGCTCGACGGGCCGGTCGGACTGGGCGAAAGCCATCATGCCGCCGCCCATCATGCCTCCCCCCATCATGCCGCCGTAAGCTCCGTAGCCTCCACCGGCCATTTGTGCCTGGGCGCCGGTACCCCAGGACGCGGCCAGCAGGGCCGCCATCACGACAGCGCCGCGCACGCGGTGCCTGATCGTCGGTTTCATTCCATGCTCCAGTTTGGCGAGTTCCATCATGCGCCCCGAAGAACAACAGGGTTCGACGAGGTTCCGCCGGGCCGGCAAGCGGGGTGTTCGTCCCCGCGCGGGCCGCCCCGGCGGGAGCGGACTCACGGCGCGTCGCCGATGCTGTCGCGCTGCTGCGGCGTCAGCACCGCGTCGATCTGTTTGGCCGCCTCGAGGCGGTTGCGCAGCATCTGCAGGCGCACTTGCGACAGCGCCGTGGCGCGCTTCATGATCGCGTCGACATCGAGCTTGCCGTCGGCGGCCTGCCCCCAGGACTCGAACATGACCTTCTGCATGGACTGCATCAGCGGCCACTGCTTGTCGAACAAGGCCTTCTCGATACCCACGACCTTCGTGCGCTGCGCGTCACTGAGCTGGGGATTCACGCCCCATCCGCCATAGGCGCCGAAGCCGCCCATCATCCAGGGGCCCATGCCATAGCCGCCGTAACCTGCCATCATCGCGGGGCCGAAGCCCCCACCATAGCCTCCCATCATGCCGGGGCCGTAGCCGCCATAGCCGCCCATCATGCCGGGGCCGAAGCCGCCGTAGCCGCCGTAGCCTCCATGTGCCCATCCCCGCGGGTGCGCGCCCACGTCTCCACCCTGCCAGGCACCGCCCGCGTAATTCGGACCATAGCCGCCCATCATGCCCGGGCCCATGCCATAACCGTAGCCGTAGCCCGGGCCGTACCCGTCGGACTGCGTGGTCGTCGCGGGAGCGCTGGCGGCGCCTGCCGCCAGGGCAGGAAGCGCGGCCGCGCCGAGGATCATCACCGGCGCGGCCACCAGGCCGAGCGCCAGACGCTTGTTCCACTTGATCATGATTCGCTCCTTTGCGAACGGAAAATCGGATTCAAGGCAGGTCCAGATCCGCGCGCCGGCGTTTGTACTCGTCGGCGTCGATCTCGCCCCGCGCATAACGCTCGTCCAGGATGGCTCGTGCCGAGGAACCCGGGGCCTTCGGCGTGCCGTGATGCCCGCGCACGCCGACGAACACGTCGCGCAGCAGTCCCACCACGAGCGCCACGACCACGATGACCAGCAGCAGCATGAACACCCAGCCGAAGCCGCCCATCATCCCGTAGCCCCATCCCCATCCACCCGGTTGTCCGTACCACATCATGATGTTCTCCTTTCGATCGGTTCGCGTCCGACGGTAGCTCCGTGTCGTCGGGATGTCCTTGACATGCCTTAAGCCTGCTACCGCTGGTGAGGCGCATTGCGCTGCTCTCCGGATGCTTGATACCCAACTTAGTATCTGAAGTCTGTCCTCCGGATGACCCGTCGATTACATTGATGTCATCTTGCGGTCATGCTTGCGCAAGCATGCACTGGTTAGAGTGCGGGCAAGGACGGGACGACAATGAAACTGCTCGTGGTCGAAGACGAGGCCAAGACGGCCGACTACCTGCGCCAGGGATTGAGCGAAGCGGGATTCGTCGTCGATCTCGCGCGCGACGGCCTGGACGGACACCACCTGGCGATGACCGGCGACCACGATCTGATCGTGCTCGACGTGATGCTGCCCGACGTCGACGGCTGGCGCATCCTGCGCGCGCTGCGCGAGGCCGGGCGCGACGTGCCGGTGCTGTTCCTGACCGCGCGCGACAGCATCGATGACCGCGTCAAGGGGCTGGAGCTCGGCGCCGACGACTACCTGGTCAAGCCCTTCGCCTTCACCGAACTGCTGGCGCGCGTGCGCACGCTGCTGCGCCGCGGTCGCAACCCGGCGCTGGCCGAGAAGCTGCAGGTGGCCGACCTGGTGCTCGACCTGCCGCGGCGGCGGGCCAGCCGCGGCGGCACGCGCATCAACCTGAGCAACAAGGAGTTCGCGCTGCTCGAGCTGCTGGTGCGTCGCCAGGGCGAGGTGCTGCCGCGTTCGCTGATCGCCTCGCAGGTGTGGGACATGAACTTCGACAGCGACACGAACGTGATCGACGTGGCCATCCGGCGCCTGCGCGCCAAGGTGGACGACGCCTTCTCACCCAAGCTGATCCGCACCGTGCGCGGCATGGGCTACACGCTGGACCTGCCCGATGCCGAAGATTGAGCCGCTCGAGGCTCGCGCCGGACGCCGCGCACGCCGCCCGGCGTCGCTGGCGCTACGCGTGACGGCGTGGGTCGGCCTGGCCACCACGCTGACCTTCCTGGTCGCCGCGGCGGCGCTGGAGTCGTCGATCGAGGAGCATTTCGCGGGCCAGGACCTGGGGCAGCTTCGCCCGGTGGCGCAGACCCTGCGCCTGGCCCTCGACGACGCTGCCGCGGGCGTCGGCAGCGAGGACCTGCAACGGCGTTTCGCCGAGACCATCGCGGATCACCACGAGGTGTACTTCCGCGTCGAGGGTGCCGACGGTCGCGTGCTGTTCGACGCGACGCCTGCGGGACTGGCGGCGCGGGCCCACGCCGATCCTGCCGTCTCGCAGCTGGACGCGCCAGCGCTGCGCGTGTGGACCACCGGCGGGCGCAGCTACCGCGGCGCGGTGCTGCGCATCGACCGCGACACCGTGATCCTGGCAACCGCCATCGACTACCACCTGCGCTTCCTGGCCGCGCTGCGGCGCGCGCTGTGGCTGGGCACGCTGGCGGCCAGCGCCTTCAGCGTGCTCGTGGCCTGGCTGGCGGTGCGCCAGGGGCATGCTCCGATCCGGCGCATCGGCGCGCGCATGCGCGAGGTCAGCTCGGAGCGCCTGGACGTGCGCCTCGACCCGGACAAGGTGCCGGTGGAACTGGCCGGGCTCGTCGCGTCGTTCAACGCGATGCTCGAGCGCATCGGGCAGAGTTTCGAGCGTCTGTCGAATTTCTCCGCCGACATCGCGCACGAATTGCGCACGCCCGTCACCAACCTGCGCACGCAGACCCAGGTCGCGCTTTCGCGCGCGCGCAGTGCCGACGACTACCGCGAGATCCTCTACTCCAACCTCGAGGAGTACGAACGCATGAGCGCGATGATCGGCGACATGCTGTTCCTCGCACAGGCCGAGCACCAGTTGATCCGGCCCGAGCAGGCCGAGGTGGACCTGGGTGCTGAGGTGATCGAGCTGTTCGAGTATTTCGAGGCCTGGGCCGAGGAACGCGGAGTCGGGCTGCAAGCCGTCGGCGAAGCCCCACGGATCCGTGGCGACCGCGCGATGCTGCGACGCGCACTTTCGAACCTGCTGTCCAACGCGATTCGCCACACCGCGGCTGGAGCCACGGTCACCGTGCGATTCGAAGGCGCCCCCTCCGGCTGGCTGGAAGTCTGCGTCGAGAACGCGGGCGCCGATATTGCCGCCGAGCACCTGCCCCGCCTGTTCGACCGCTTTTACCGCGTCGACCCCTCGCGCCAGCGCAACGGCGAGGGAGCCGGCCTGGGGCTGGCCATCGTCAAGTCGATCGCCGAAGCCCACGGTGGAAGCGTGAGCGCCATGTCCGCCGCAGGCCACACGCGCTTTTGCATGCGTCTGCCAACGCCCGCATCGAAAACGTCGCATTGACGCTTCCAAGGCGCTTCCCGGCTACGATCCTCCATCAAGTAGGCAGCGCACCAACAGCGGCGCCCTGGTTGAATACTCTGGCTCCAAACGGGACCGACACCATGCTACCTGCGAGTCCAGCAGTCGGTATTCGTGATTGGCGATCAGTCAGGGGGCGATGATCTCCCGGCACACGCGACGGCTGAGGCCTTCGATGAAAGCACTCCCCCAGATTCGGCGCGTGTCGACTGCCAGACGTTCGGTTGAGGATCGGAAATCCATTCCGGAGGGTGAGGACATCGTAGGATTAACGTGCAATCTCGGAAATAATCGCCAATTGCCGAGCGTAATGGCCCGCACCATCACTCATATTTGATTGGCGTATTGTATCCGCCCGTGGAAACATGAAAAGCCTGATGGGTTGCGACTTGCTACCACGTCCAACGCTCACCCAGCAAGAATCACCGGCGCCGTCGATCCATTCCCGCGCCCAATTGATCGGTTCGCTCGCACCACGCCGTAGCTCCTCATCCAGGGTGGCATCAAAGACGTTCATGAGATCGCAGCCAAGTACATGCTCTATCAGCCACGCCTGCACCACCCCCGAGAACGAGGCGGCCCCGATCGGCGCAGACGCCATCCAAGCCACCAACCCTAGGGGCGGGCCGCTCGGCGTGCTCAAGAAATCCGAAAGGCGTATTACCGATTCCCATCGCAATCTCCAACGAAGGAACGCAGCAGCTACAGGGCAAAACGGCGGAGTCTGACTTCCAACAATCGGCCACCACATCCGCTCGCAGGCTGCCCAGACGCACCTGTGATGGGGTCGTACGACGGTGCGCCACAGGTGACGCCTCACACATCGGTACAGCGCCGCAGCGCGACAAAGCCCCGGGTCCGATGGCGACACCAGATGATCCGGCCATCCGGCGGCCGGCAGGGTCGCTTGACTCCCACGCGCCTTTGCGGAAAAGGCATGTCCCTCGATGTAGGTATAGGACGGCTCGCATTGATTCCAGTCCATCTGCGAACGCGTTTCCAAGGACGCAAGAACCCGCACCACGAAAGATCTGAACTCTTCCTCACTAACACGAGCGTTCGGCGAAGATACCCGGACATCCACTGAATTCGTCGAGCGTACGTTTTCAACGGCGCGAGCAACAACTGTCGGAAGTCCATCGCAAAATCGCAGCAGAGCAGCCTGATGATTTAACGTTTCTATATCAGCGGTTGCCAGGCCCTTGCGAACCCCTTCCCGTAAGGGGGCAGCAAGATCATGCTTGCAAACCGGACAACAGAACAGAGGTGCCCGCACCGCCGTTAGCAGGCGATACGGAAGATTAGATCGACAACGCGGACAGCGATGCTCCAACGCACGACCATGCGCCGGACAATCGTGTATCATCGGCAATTGAAACATCGGAGCATGGTACCCCGATTTTGCGCACTCGGGGCACCAACGCAAATTCGGATAGGAACGCCAACCGCTCGTGGGGAATGCCTCATTCACGAAGCTCAAGCGTATGACGTCGAATGAAAGTCGGACAGCAGCGGCAAATGACGCAAGCTTGAAGTGCTTCACGTCGTGCAGATCGACACTGGGAGCCAGCAAGCGGTCAAAACTCGCAGGTCGAGGAGCGTCGACGAACGCAGCTCTCACCTGTTTTCCGCCGACCGCATTGAGCGCCTGGAACTGGCCAAGCAAGCTGTACACAGACTCCCCGCCCTGCACCCAGTCGTCGCGCCAACACCATTCGGGTCGAGCCACCTTGGGTTCGTCGAGACAAACGCGCAAAGTACGCTCAATGCCTCGCGTCTTTCGCGCCGCCAAATGACGAGTTATGGTCATTGTCTCAATCGTCAATTTCCGGATTGAGGCGCAACTCCTCTACTGCCGCAACGTACCTTGCGTCGAGGACCGCCTGCTCCCACATGGCCGGAGTCAACGAGAAGCCCGCAGCGTCGCGATCGCAGTGATCCGTCAACGCAATTTCCACGGCACGAGAGAAGTACTGCATCGGAATGTCAATCGCAAAGCGAAAACCTGCAGATGCATGGGCCGAAAGAAAAGCCGACCAAACATTTTCTGCTTGATCCACAAGGCGAAATTTTGACTCAAATGCTAGCGGAAGAAAAAAGCGCGTGTAGCTCCAATCCGAATCGACTGGATAGCAAGCATCATCATAGGCATTCAAACACGTCGCCGCCTCATCGGCCGTTCGCACGCCATGAAACGGCAATTCATCAATCATGAACCGCCCAATGATTTGCGTCTCGCCTTGCAGCCGCAAGGCATTCTTCTGGTTTATTAGCTTTTGTTGCCCGATCAGAAAGGTGATCATGCGGATGCCGCGCCGCTCCAGCTGATCGTGCACGTCCCGCAGCCACTCGTACTCCTCCATGGACAGACGTTGAGCCTCATCAAAAAACAATACCAAGAGATTCTGCCGGGATCGCGTCACCAACTCCGTTAAGCGCTCGATCAACCTGCGTCTCTTCGCACTATTGGTGCCCGATTGAATCTCCTTATGCCCAGCGGCTTCCAGTAGGCTCTCAAAGAACGCTGACTCCACGGGAGTTTTTTTCTTCTCACTACCCACGGAAATTACCACCAGTTTTGGATACTCGTCCTTGAGTTGTCGGCTGATGTAGCGAGCACAGTATGTTTTTCCGAATCTTGATTGACCGACAAGCAAGGCTCCGGGGATTCGATGCCTGATGCAGCGCTTGACCTGCACGTATGCATCATCGATCGAAACGGTCGGCACGATGTAGGTCTGTTGGACCAATGGATGCTGGTCAATCTCGATCGGACGAGGAAGAAGCATCATGAAGTTTCCACCTAATAATTCAAGGTGCGACGTATCGACAATGCCTTTGGCCTTGGTTTTTCGTTTGCATGATCGTTGGCTCTGCTCTGGCCGTTGCCCCCAATCACGGGCTTTGAAACTGGCGCAACTGTCATAGCGGGACCAGTGTCATCCGATCCGGTGGCTTCGCTTACCTCGCCCGGCGTACCTACAGAAGCACTGTTCTGTGCGGCTGCTGCGTATTTTTGTGTCGCGATCAACTCGGCGAGCATTGTCGCCTCCTTCTTATTCCTCATTGCATGCTTACGCTTTTGTGACGCGTAAACTTCAATCGCGTCCTCATCTGAACGATATCGGAGTTTCCCCTGTCGCACCAGACGCTTGATTTCGCACCGTTGGCGCAATGAATGCGGAGTTCTGCTCCAGGGACGTGGGGGCACGAGAATCCCCAGCCCAGAGCCGTCCATGGCGTAGGCATGCAACTGCCGGATGTCCTGAGTGTTGAAATAAATTCGCACTCGCTGGCCTTTGAGATGGGCCTTGTCGCGCAGCACGTCAGACGTGTATCGCTCATCGCCGAAGTTGATATACAATGACGATTTTCCACGCACTGTGACGATTCTCGCTTCTTGAAGAAAAATCAAGTCACGGCGCTTTGCGATGGGCAGCCGTCTGATCTGGACTCCCGGCTTGCTTAACCAATAGGACATAGCCTCCAGCGGCGTGCGCCCACCCAAACCGCCATGGGCTTCGCCGTTGTAATCGCCAAGAAGCACCTCCACCACTTGGGCTAACTCATCTACCGTCATCATCAAGTGCAAATTGTGGCCGACGTCCCCTAGTTGCTTGACGGCGTCGTCAGAAGATGAACCGGTTGTTCCAGGCACCTGATGCAACCCAGATCGCGCCATCACGGCGAAAAATCGCTCGATAAACGGTCGGTCGTTGGGTGAACCCAATCGTCCGGCATGTACATAGCAGCCGGTGATTTCCGAGAGACGTTCGAGAGTTGCCTTCGCGAGGTTGGCTTTTGCATTGTCATACTGGAACCATTGCCAGCCAGGGTACTGCGCCTCTTCGAAATATTGTGATGGGAATCCTCCGCCTTCGCGCACACGCAGCTCTGGCATGGTCATGACCGGCGACTTATGCGGTCCGAAGCAGGCCTGCAATGCCATAGCAACGTCATCACTGTCGTACTCTGGCGCGATAGCAATGTGATAGCCAAGAGCAGCGCGGGTCGCCACGTCGAGACACACCAGGATGAATAGGCGTACAAGCTCGAACACTGTCTCCAGGCCAAATGGATCGACAAATCGCAGTGTCAAGCGAAGATCGATTTTGTGACCATCAAACTGGACAGCATCAAAGGGCAGCAAAGCCGGTGGGGGGCACTCCTCGGTTGCCGCAATGTCGTCCGCTTCTACCCCTCCAGCGGGCTCGGAGTCCAAGCGACCGCGAATCATTTCCCTCTTCGAGTCTTTATGGGCATAGATAAATGCTTGAATGGACCGGTAACCGCGCTGGTCGCGATTGAACGGCCATTCATCAAGGCGAACGCCGGCCGCGCGACATTGATCCAGAAACTGCTTATGAAGGCGACGTAGCGTCTTGCGCACTTCTCTTAGTTCGCCAGGCCGCAGCGGTCGATGCCGTTCGACGGCTTGCCGCTCAAGCCAATCGCGCAGGACCGGATACATCTCAAGTAAACGGCCAAGCGCCCCGGCAGCCCCTCCTCGTCCTCGTGGCCCGGTTGCCCGAACCTCAGCGGTACGTTCGTAGGGTTTGAGATGTTTGTTGGGCAATAGGCCTCGAAACCCTTGAATCCGACCATCCTCGCTCCTGGTGAGGCAGCGGCTGAGTAATCGATAAAGCTGCGAAGGTTGCACTCTCGTGCGCCGTGCGATCTCCGCGAGGGAAACATCGGGCGCCTCAACGAACAAAGACACCGCTTCCTGACGTTGCCGAAATCGCTCGCGCTGAGGAATTTCTAGAGCCGATGGGTCCACGGTCGGCCAGCGAGACAAGTCTGCGAGCGACTCAGGAATCGCCGAGCGCTTGATGCGCACATCGCCCCAGAGAATGACACGTGACTTACTCATGACGAGCTAGCAAGGCTCGACCTCAAGGCCGTCGTGCAAGCGCGCTGTTCCAAGTGCGGGAATCCGCGCTCGTCCACGGCGAACGAGATCGTAGATCGCAGCGCGCAGGATCTCATCGGCGTCCTCACTGGCAACGCCTCCCCCAACACACTCAATCAAGCGCGCGATGGGCGTCGGGGCAACTAGCACCAGCTCGACACGCTCCAGGCAATCTGCGGTCAGACTGCTCTGGTAGCTTCTGCAGTACTGCAGCATCAAGGTCCAATTCTCGACCGCGTGTCCTGCTTCTTCCTCTGCGACGACTTCCTCGATCGTGCATCCGACATCTGCAGCCCAGATCCGGAACGCGGCCAGTTGCTCAGCCCGCTTGGCCTCGGCCGCCGAACCGAGCTTCCGGACTAGTAGGATGAGGCGGTCGGCGCCGTTGCACCTCGCCCAAAAGTCAACCACTCGGCGCGGTTGGCTGTCAGGGAGGACCAATGGCCGCTCGCACAACTGCGTGACCGCCGGGTCTACCTCAAGTTGGATCCAAAGACCCAGCGGCCCTCGGCCGAACAAGGTCAGCTGCCGCCCAGCCTTGATGCTATACACATCGAATCGGTGAGCGCCGTACGGTCGGCGCCCTTCGGCCGGCTGGCTGTAGGGCGGCCGGACTGCGCTGGCCTGGGCCGACAGATTCGGACGGCTCATCACGTGGACTGGCTGCCTGTGGGATGAGAACGCACCAATGCTGCACCCAGCCCGCCCTTGCGGTCAAGTCGCAGCCCTCTTCCCGCGGAATGGCCTCGCCAATCGCACGGGGGTTTTGCGCATTCGACCAATATTACTTCGCGCTCATGCAGAGCAAAAATGGACGCGCGAGGCGTCTCCATTTTTTATTGATCAATAGCTTACGTGATTCAAGGCATGCTCCATGCCGGGCCATCGGAAATTGCGATCCGCGGTTTTGCACATTTACTTCGCAAGTTTGCCGTTTAACATTTTTACTTCTCCCGCAGCGCGAAGAGAAAAGTACAAGCCGATGTTGCGGCGCCGCTCTGAAGGGGCGCTGGCGATGCCAGTCCAAAATTGCTTCGCCGGACGCCCCCCCCCCGAACGCCACTTGCGCCCCCTCACGCTTCGGCCGCGTCGCCAGGCTCCGCGTACTCGGAGCTACCGAAGCGCGCATAGCGCAGCGCCAGCGTCGGCAGCACCAGCAGGGTCAGCGCGGTCGAGCTGAACAGCCCGCCGAGAATCACGATCGCCATCGGGCCCTCGATCTCCTGGCCGGGGCGATGCGCACCCAGTGCCAGCGGCAACAGGCCCAGCGCGGTAACCAGCGCGGTCATCAGGATGGGCGCCAGCCGGTGCATCGCGCCGGCCCGCGCGGTCTCCCAGGACCACGGCAACCCCTCGTCGACCACCAGCGATCGATAGTGCGCCAGCAACATGATGCCGTTGCGCAGCGTGATGCCGAACACGGTGACGAATCCCACCGCTGCGCCCAGGGAGACTGCAAGCCCGGCAGCCCAGATCGCCGCGATTCCACCGACCAGTGCGAAGGGCACGTTGAGCGCCAGCAGCACGACGCTGCGGCCCTCGCGCAAGGCGACGACCAGCAGGCCCAGGACCGCCACCAGCGCGAGCCCGGAATCGATGGCCAGTTGCAGGCGCGCCCTGCCCGATGCCGTCGCGGTGCCACCGACCCGCAGGTAATCGCCGCGGCGCAATGCGAGCCTGCCCAGGCTCCTGCGGGCCCGTGCCACGAAGCGCGACGCGCTGCCGTCGACGTTGGCGGTGACCAGTTGCACGCGCTGCGCGCCGCGGTGCAGGATCAGGGATTCGCCGGATCGCTCGCGAATGCTCGCCAGCGCGCCCAGGCGCACGACCGCCCCCGAGGCGTCGACCAGCGGTACGTCGGAAATGGCCGTCGGATCCGCCCGCAGCGACGGCGGCAGCACGACGACGATCGGCAGCGAAGCCCCCGCGGTATAGACGCGGCCGACCGTGCGCCCGCGATAGCAGGTCTGGATCGCGCGCAGCACCTGGGCCGAGCTCAGGCCGTAGCGCGCGAGCGCCGCGCGATCGAGGCGGATCGACAGTTCCGGGGTCCCCGGCGGGGCCTCGATGCGGACCCCGGCGGCTCCCGGAATCGCCCGCAGCGCTGCCGCGACCCGGCGCGCGTCGTCGTTCAGCGCATGCAGGCTGCGCCCGTAGATGGTCACCACCACCGGCGCGGTCACCCCCGAGAGGGTCTCGTGGATGCGCTCGGTGAGAAAGGTGTTGGCCCACCAGCGCACGCCCGGCGCTCCGCGTACGGCATCGAGGATGCGGCGCTTGGAGGCCTGGCCGTTCATGCGCCCCATCGCGCTGAGTCCGATGTCGATCTCCGCCTTGTCGGTCGGTGCGGCTCCGTTGGAAAGGTGCGCGCGTCCGTAGTGCGCGACCACGTGTGCGACCTCGGGCATGCGCTCGATGATCCCCACCGCCCGTTCGGCGATGCGCCCCGTCGTGGCCAGCGAAGTCCCCGGGGCGGTCTGGAAGTGCAGGATCAGGTCGTTCTCGTTGAAGTGCGGAAGAAAGCTCGTGCGCAGCAGCGGCACGCTGGCCAGTCCGGCCGCGACCATCAGCACCACCACCGTGATGACCGCGCCGGCGCGCGCATGCACGGCGCCCAGCACGCGCGCATAGGCGCGCTTGGCCCGCGCCACCGGCGGTGGATCGGCGGGGTCGAGCCGGCTCCTGCCCAGCAGCAGCATGGCCAGCGCCGGCGTGACCGTCAGCGCGACGACCAGCGAGGCCAGGATGGCGAACATGTAGGCCAGCGCCAGCGGCGTGAACAGCCGCCCTGCCACTCCGCTCAGGCGCAGCACCGGCAGGAACACGACCACCACCGCGAAGGTCGCGTAGATCACCGCCTTGCGCACCTCGAGCGTGGCCTTGAGCATGACCTCGTGCACCGGCCGCGGGTGCGCCAGTGCGCGGTTCTCGCGAAGCCGGCGGTGGATGTTCTCGACCCCGACGACGGCATCGTCGACGACCTCGCCCAGCGCGATCGCCAGCCCGCCGAGCGACAAGGTGTTCAGGCTCAGGCCGAGGTGCACCAGCACCATCGCCGCGGCCAGCAGCGAAAGCGGGATCGCCGCGAAGGACACCGCCGCGGTGCGCCAGTTGCGCAGCGCCAGGTACAGCACGATGGCGATCAGCACGCCGCCGATGGCCAACGAGTCACGCACGTCGCGCAGCGCCGAATCGATGAACGATGCCGGGCGCAGGCCGTCGGCCAGGACCTGCACGCCGTCGTGCCGCAACACCGGCGCCATCGAGCCGAGCACGCGGTCCAGCCCGCGGGTCACGGCCAGCGTGTTCGCCCCGTACTGCGTGCCCACCACCAGCAGCAGCCCGGGATGCGTGCCCACCAGCGCGCCCCCGATGGCTGGCGGCGGTGCCGCGACGACCCGCGCGACCTCGCCCAGGGTCAGGCTGTGGTGGTCGCGGCGCAGCAGCACGCTGTCGGCCAGCCGCGCCGGCGTCGTCGCCTGGCCGTGGCTCATCAGGAACAGTTGCTGGTTCGGCGTGTCCACGACCCCTGCCCCGAGCACCCTGCTCGACGCCGCGGCCGCGGCGCTCAACTGGCCCAGCCCGAGGTGCAGCGAGGCCAGCCGTGCGGGGTCGAACTGCACCTGCAACTGCTCCGGTCGGGCGCCGAAGATCACCACCTTGGAAACCCCCGGCACGGCCAGCAGCGCGGGCCGGATGGTCCAGCGTGCAAGCTCGGTCAGGTGCATCAGGGACATGCGCCTGGACGCCAGTCCGATCGACAGCGCGACCCCGGTCGACGATTGCAGCGGCGCGATCACCGGGGTCGCGTGTGGCGGCAGCGACGCCGGCAGCGACGCGATTCGCTGCGCCACCAGTTGCTGGTCGCGGTACACGTTGCTGTGCCCGGAGAACACCGCGTCGACCACCGACAGCCCTTCCATCGACGTCGAGCGCAGCGTGGTCAGGCCGGGAATTCCGTTGATCGCATCCTCCACCGGCGTGGTCACCAGCGCCTCGATCTGGCGCGGCGCCAGCCCGGCGACGTTGGTCTCCACCGTGACCGTCGGCTGGCCGAATTCGGGGAAGACGTCATAGGGCGCGCGCATCACTGCCAGCACCCCGAGCAGGCTCAACCCCAGCGCAGCCACCAGCACCAGGCGGTGAAAGCGCAGGCAGAAGGCGATGATCGCGCGCATCGACGCCCCCTTCAGCGCGCGCCGCGGGCGGCGCCCCGGCCCACGCCGCCGGCCGCGTGCCCGGGCGCGGCAGCGGCAGCGGCAGCGGCGGCAGGCGGTGGCGCCGAGCGCGAGGCCGAATACAACAGCTCGGCGCCGGCGACGACGATGCGTTGCCCGGGGCGCAACTCGGGTGCCGCGCGCCGCGACACGAAGTAGCCGCCGCGTGCGCCGGCTGGCATGGCGATCGCCACCGGCGTGAACGAGGAGGCCCCGCGCTGCACATAGACGAGCGCGCGCCCGCCGTGCCACACCACGGCCGAGGCCGGTACCAGCACACCGGGCTGCCTGCGGCTGGCTTGCAGCTGCAAGGCCAGCGGGGTACCGATCGGCGCCGCCGCTTCGGCGGGCATCACGCAGTACACGCCGGGGCCCGCGATCGACGCGGCGGCGCGCGGCGCCGGGCCCACCACCCGCAGTCGCACATGCGCGCCGTCCGGAAGCACCGCGACCGGCGGCTCGAGCGCTGCCGGCAGCGATGCGCCCAGCGCGACGCTGGCCTCGACCAGGCGCAGCGAACCCCGTTCGAGTTGCGGCAGCGGCGCACTGTCGCCGGCCGCGGCCGCGGCAAGGCGCGCGCCCCAGTCGGAACGCGCGCGTGCGGTGATGGCACGCGCCTGCGCGCGTGCCTCCGACGCTCCGGCCTCGGCCACCCGCAGGCGTGCCAGCGCATCCTGGTAATGCGCCTGGGAGACGTTGTGCCCGTCCCGGTAAAGCCTGGACGCGCGCAGCGCCTGGGCGCGCGCCGGCACAAGCTGCGCGGCCGCCACGGCGACGCGGCTGCGCGCGGCGGCGATGTCGGCCGCAACGCGCAGCAGCGGGCCCGGGTCGAGCACCACGCCGTAGGCCGCGACACGTCGCGCAGCCTCGGCCGCCTGCAGCGGCGCGGTGTGGATCCGGCCCGCCGCCATGGACTTCGCGTCCAGCGTGATGCCGGTCGACGGCGCCGCACAGGCACTGCCGGTGACGGCGATCGCGGCCAGCGCCAGGACGACGCGTGTTGGGACGGTTCTACGCATCATCGGCTCCGTTGGGCGACGAGGAAGGGACGGTACAGCGCCGATTCGAGCGCTCCCAGCGCCCTGCGCTGGTGCAGCGACGCCGCCAGGGTGAGCTGGCGCGCCTGCACGAAAGCCCGCTCGGCACCGAGCAGGCGCAGCCGCCCGATGCTGCCGGCGGCGTAGCGCGCGCGCTGGCGACCCAGCTGCCGCGCCGCGGCGGCGCGCAGGCGGCGCGCGCGCAGCAGCTCCTGCTCGCTGGCACGCCAATCCGCGCGTGCCTGGTCGATCCCGGCCAGCGCCCTCGCCTGCACCGCGATGAATTGCTCGGCGGCGAGCCTGCGCCCCGCGCGAGCCTGCGCGATCGGCCCCTGGTTGCGGTTGAGCAGCGGCAGAGGCAGCGAGATCGACACGATGAACTTGTTGTCTCCCTGGTCGTAGTGGTAGCCGGGACCGATCTCGAACCACGGGTACTGCTGTGCCACCGCGAGTCGCAGGGCCTGCTGCGCCGCCTGGTAGCGCGCCAGGGCCTGCAGCACGTCGGGGCGCGACACCAGCGCCGCGCCGATCAGGCCCTCGAGACGGCCCGGGCGCCGCGGATGGGCGATGCCGCGCAGGTCGAGACGAACGCCGTCCAGCGCATGGTCCGGAACACCGATCGCCGTGGCCAGCGCGGCGCGTGCCAGGCGCTCGCGCCGGCGGCCCTCGGCGAGGCGCAGCTCGGCCCGCTGCCAGTCCAGCGTGGCCGCCGACACTGCGGTGGCCGAGACCATGCCGGCTCGCAGGCGCTGCACGAGCGCGTCGCGGTAGCGCGCCGCCAATGCGCTTCGCTGCTCGGCCAGGCGCAGCGCCGCGCGCGAGGACCACAGCTCGATCAGCGCGCTGCGCACGCGGGCGCGCAAGCCCCACGAGGCGATGGAGATGCCCTGCCGGGCCGCATCGGCGAGCGCGTGCGCACGCGCGACGCGTGCCGGGCGCGCGCCGTAGGGCTCGAGCAGGAAGTCGATCAGCGGACCCACCTTCCATCCGTGGCTGCTCGCGTCGTAGGTCGGCGCGATCGACAGCGTCGGATTCGGAAGTTCGGCCGCGGTGATCGCAGCGGCGCGCGCCTCGCCCAGGCGCGCGCGGGCGATCGGCATGTCCGGGCGCTCGTACACGGCAACCAGGCTCAGCGTGGCCAGGTTCCAGCGCGGCGCGGCGCTTCGGTGCTGCTCGACGGCGAGGAAGCGCAGCAGCCGGGGATCGGACAGACTGCGCTGGCGCAGCGCGCTTGCGCTGCGCCGCGGGTGCAGGGGCCGCGGCGTATAGCTGGCGCAGCCGGCAAGCAGCGCGCATGCGAGCATGGCGCCGGTCAGGGCCTTGTTCATCGGCATCGCGGCCATCAGTTGTTACGACATTTGTCGTAGTAATGCGGCGCATCGCGGGGCGGCATCAGACGGTCCTCGTCCAGGCCAGGAACGGATGCACCAGCGCGTGGCCGTACACCACCCCGAGCGCCAGCGAGACCGCCAGCACGAGCGCGCCGATGCCGAGCAGCGTGGGCTCGCCGAGCCGTCGCGCCACCGCGAGCGTGGCGCCCTGCGGCGCCGGCGCGAGCAGGCGCGACACGCGCAGCTGCAGCAACGCGGGGTCATCGAGCAGCGCCGCGAGCGCGGGCGCGCCGCGGCGAGCCTGCCCCGCGGCCGAAGGCAGCCGGCGGGCAGTCGCCACGATGACCGCCGCCAGGTCGACGCCGCTGGTGCCGAGCTCGCGGGCCTCGTCGTCGCGCGCGCACTCGAGGATTCTCAGCCAGCGCTGCAGGCGCCGTGGCGCCTGCGGCCACGGCCACTGCAGGTCGGTGGCAATCTGCGCCAGCCAGATGCGCAGCGGATCGAGGTGGCGCACATGCGCCTGCTCGTGCGCCCAGGCGGCGCGGATCTGTTCCTCGTCCAGCGCGCGGGCCAGGAATGGGGAGAACAGGATTCGCGGACGCAGGATCCCGACGGTACAGATCGGCAGATCCGCCGGATCGGGAAGCAGCAGCACCCAGGCCGCGCGCAGCGCCGCGCGCAACGCGATCCAGGCGAACGGCAGGCTCGCCGCGATCACCAGGCCGTGGTCGAAGCGCGCATGCACCGGGTCGGGTTCGCGCAGCGCCCAACCACACAACCAGGCCGCCGCCAGCATGGTCGGCAGGACCGGCAGCCACAAGGCGATCCAGGCCCGGCGTTCGGCGATGCATGGCGCCTCCTCCGGTGGCGGCTTGCGAGGCAGCAGGGACAGCGGCTGCGCGGCGAGTCCGCCGAACAGCAGCAACAGCAGCGTGAGCAGGGTCTCACGTCCCATGGCCGGATCTCCTCTTGCTGCGGATCGCGCGCTCGAGTTCGTGCAGCAGTTGCGGATCGATTTCGTCGACGGCCTCGACCAGCGCGGCAACCGCGGCGCGCGGCCGCGCGCCGAGAAAGCGGTCCACCATATGGCGCGCGCGCGCCGACTCGACGGTCTCGCGCTGCACCGCCGGTGCGTAGACGAAGGCGGCGCCGGCCCGGCTGCGCTCGACCAGGCCCTTGTCGCGCAGGCGGTCGACCACCTTGGCAATCGTCGTGTAGACCAGCCCGGCGGGTGCTCCGACCTGCTCGTACAGATCGCGCACCGAGGCGACGCCGCGCTCCCACAGTGCGCTCAGCACCGCGTACTCGAGGTCGTCCGCAGGGAGACGGAAATCCGGCATGCGCGAAGATTACGACGCGCGTCGTATGACCACAAGCCCCGGTGCGCGTCGTGCGCGGCGCACCGCGGGGTGTTCACCCTGCGCAGCGATATCCGCTGACACATGTTGCCTCCCGCAACGTCCGGGAAGTCGCAGCCGTGGCGCCGGCCCGGTGCTTCGGGTCGGAGCACGGCAGTCCGTCACTGCATCACGAAACCCGAGAAATACACCCCGCTGATCGGCGGGGTCTTCGAGGTGTTGTCGAAGCCGCTGCGCAGGATCTGGTTGACCTGCGCCAGGATGGTCGCGCGCAGCTTGTCGCGCGTGGCCTCCTGCGTCACGGTCGCGGCCTGCTGCGCGGCCAGGACGTTGAGAATGGCGCTGCGGATCTCCGGCATCAGTTGCTTGACCTGCTCGTCGGTCTTCGGGTCCTCGACCTTCAGGTCGATCGTGACCTGCAGGTAATGCACCTGGCCGTCGGTGCTCTGGACGTTGGTCACGAAAGGCTGCAGGCTGATGAAATGCGCCGGCTTCGGGGCCGCTGCGACGGGCTTCTCCGGTCCCTTGTGCTCCTTCTGGTGGATCAGGAACCACCACGCGGCGCCGCCGCCGGCTGCCAGCAGCACCAGCAGCAGCACGATGATCACGATCAGTTTTCCCATGCCCGACTTCTTCTTCGCCGGGGCCTCTTCCTTGGTCTTGGTTGCCATGTCGACTCGCGCAGTACTTGAACGAAAGAAACGGGTGAATCAAATGAAATCCAATGGAACTCCGCAGTTGCGCCGCGGCGTTCAGCCGGTCGCCGGTTCGGCGCGCGGTGCCACCTCGACGCGGTCGCGTCCTGCCGCCTTCGCCTGCAGCAGGGCCTGGTCGACCCGCGCGTAGACCTGCTCGAACTCCTCTCCCGGGCTCCAGCACCCGACCCCGCCGCTGAAGCGCGCGACGATGCCCGCCGGTTGCTGCGCATGGGTGAAGCGGCGGGAGTTGAACACGCGCTGCACGCGCTGCAGCACTTCGAGACCGCCCTGCTCATCCTCGCCCGGCAGCAGCAGCAGGAATTCCTCGCCGCCCATGCGCGCGACCACGTCGGTGGGGCGCAGTTCGCCGCGCAGCACCTGCACCAGCTCGCGCAGCACGGCGTCGCCGGTGTCATGCCCGTACTGGTCGTTGATGCGCTTGAAGAAATCCAGGTCGACCATCGCCATGCACAACGGCTCGCCACTGCGCGACGAGCGCGCGGCCTCGCGCCGGAAGGACAGTTCCAGGCCACGCCGATTCAGCGCGCCGGTCAGCGGGTCCTGCTGGATCAGCTCGCTGATCTGCTCGAGCTCGGACTCCAGCGTGCGCGCCCGGCTGCGCGCCTGCTGCAGTTGCTCCTGCGCCTCGGCGAAGGACACGCGAAGCTTGCGCGTGTCCTCCAGCATCTGCTGGCTGTGCGCGAGAATGCCCTGCACCACCGACTTGGCGCGCAGCCAGTCGCCGGATTCGTCGAGTTCGCGCATGCCGGCGCGCAGCCGCTCGCCGTAGTCCTCGGTGTTCTGCACGTAGGTGCCGAGGCTGCGCACCACCATGTCGATGAGTTCGCGCGCCAGCGCGCGCGCATCGTCGCCGGCCTTTTGCAGCACCCCCTGGTGCACCAGCAGATCCTTGAGTGCCTGCACCGCCTGTTCCAGACGCCGGGCATCGAGCGGCTCATGCAGCACGCCGTGCAGCGCGGCGATCTGGCCCTGGATCCAGTGCTGCGGTGCGAACAGCTCGGCCACGTTGTCGAGCAGCAGGCGGACGGCTTCCAGCATCGCCGCGCGCGCGCTTGCGCTGCCGGCCTGCCAGTGCTCGCAGGCGTCCCACAGGGTCTGCGCCTGCGCCGCAAGCGCGCCGCCGATCTGCTCCACCTCCGAAGCGTCGGCCAGCAACGCCCGTGCCTGCTGCTGGATCTGCGGCTGTTCGGCGTAGGCCTGCTCGGCCATGCGCACGGCATCCAGCCACGCTCGCTTCCACGTCCCCCCCCGGCGCGGCGGCGGCGCCTCGGGAGCCGGCTGCGGCTGCGCGCGTTCGCGCAGCGCCGCCCACCGATCACTGGTGGCGCGCAGCAGTTGCAGCGCCTGTGCCGGATCGTCGACGACCTCGATCTCGCGCAGTACCTGCAGCTTCTGCAGCCGCGACAGTCCGGCCTGCGAGCGCTCCCATTCGCGCACGAAGCGCGCCAGCGCCTGCCCCAGCCCATTGGCGGCCGCGGGGTCGAAAGGAGTCTCCAGGCGGTCCCACAGCAGGCGCAGCGCCCCCTCCCAGTCGCCTTCGCCCAGCGCCGCGCGCAGCTTCGGAGCGACATCGAGCAGACTCAGCGACGAGCGGTCC
>JAJYTY010000120.1 GCA_021792835.1 Pseudomonadota bacterium | reverse complement strand
GGGTCTTGCGGCGCTTGGCCCCCTCCACCAGCGCGATCATGCGGTCGAGGAACGAATCGCCGGGATTGGTCGTGCAGCGCACGACGATCCAGTCCGAGAGCACCGTTGTGCCGCCGGTCACCGACGAGAAGTCGCCGCCCGACTCGCGGATCACCGGGGCCGATTCGCCGGTGATCGCGCTTTCGTCGACGGTCGCCGCGCCCTCGATGACCTCCCCGTCGCAGGGGATGAGCTCATGCGCGAGCACGACCACGACGTCGTCCTTGCGCAGGGTCTCGCCGTCGACCAGGGTCCACGCTGCACCGTACCTGGGCTCGCTCAGTCTCTTCGCCTTCACGGCGCTGCGCGTGCCGCGCAGGCTGGCCGCCTGCGCCTTGCTGCGCCCCTCGGCCAGCGCCTCGGCGAAGTTCGCGAACAGCACGGTGAACCACAGCCACACCGTGACGGCGAGTATGAACCCGCTCGATGCATCGCCCGCGGTGTGCAGCGACTGCAGCCAAAGCCCGGTGGTGAGCAGGCTGCCGACGTACACGACGAACATCACGGGGTTGCGGAATTGAACCCGCGGGTCCAGCTTGCGGAACGATTCGACCAGCGCCGGACCGATCAGCGCGGAATCGATGAGGGAAAGACGTTGACGACTCATGTCGGCTCCTGATGCTTGCTCAATGCACGGCCCACATCGCGAAGTGCTCGGCGATGGGACCCAGCGCCAGCGCCGGCAGGAAGGTCAGCGCGGCCACCAGCAGCACGGTGCCGATGAGCAGCCCGACGAACAGCGCGCCGTGCGTCGGCATGGTCCCGCTGGACTCGGCGAGGCGCTTCTTCGACGCCAGCGAACCCGCGATGGCCAGCGCCGCGACGATCGACACGAAGCGACCGAACCACATCGCAAGTCCGAGCGTGAGGTTGTAGAAGGGGGTGTTGGCGTTCAGGCCGGCGAAGGCGCTGCCGTTGTTGTTCGACGCCGACGTGAAGGCGTAGAGCATCTCGGAGAACCCGTGCGCCCCGGGATTGGCCAGACTGGACACCCCCTGCGCGCTGACCGATGCGATCGCTGTCCCCAGCAGCACCAGCAAGGGCGAGACCAGCAGTCCGACCGAGACCATCTTCATCTCGAAGGACTCGATCTTCTTGCCCAGGTATTCCGGCGTGCGTCCGATCATCAGGCCGCCGAGGAACACCGCCATCAGCGCGACCATCAGCATGCCGTACAGCCCCGTTCCGGTGCCGCCGGGGGCGACCTCGCCGAGTTGCATCATCAGCATCGGCACCATGCCGCCCAGCGGCGTGTTGGAGTCCAGCATCGAATCGACCGCGCCGGTCGAGGTGCCGGTGGTCGCCGCGGTGAAGATCGCGGTGGAGGCGATTCCGAAACGCGTTTCCTTGCCTTCCATGTTGCCGCCGGACTGCAACGGCCCCGGGCTCTGGTCGACGTGCAGCGCGGTGAAGGCGGGATTGCCCTGCTGCTCGAAATGCGCTTCGGCGCCCATGCCCACGCCAAGCATCAGGGCCATGGCGGCCAGCAGCGCCCAGCCCTGGCGCCGGTCGCCGACCAGGCGCCCGAAGCTGAAGGTCAGCGCCACCGACACCAGCAGCAGCAGGAACACCTCCAGCATGTTGGTGAAGGCATTCGGATTCTCGTAGGGATGCGCCGAATTCGCGTTGAAGAAGCCCCCGCCGTTGGTCCCGAGTTCCTTGATCGCCTCCTGGGACGCGACCGGGCCCATCGGCAGCGTCTGCCGCGCGGCCTGCGACGCAACCATCACTGGCTGCCCCTGCGCGTCTTTCACAGCGTTGCCCTGGGCGTCGGTCTTCGGAACTTGCAAGCTCAGCGGCGCGATCAGGTCCACGGCGCGGTCGGCGCGCAGGGTCTGCGGCACCCCCTGGCTGACCAGCACGATGGCGCTCACGAAGGCCAGCGGCAGCAGCACGTAGGTGGTGATGCGGTGCAGGTCGACCCAGAAGTTGCCGATGGTCGAGCTGCTGCGCCGCGCGAAGCCCCGGATCAGCGCGAAGGCCACGGCGATTCCGGTCGCGGCCGACAGGAAGTTCTGCACCGCCAGCCCGGCCATCTGCACCAGGTTGCCCATCGTGCTTTCGCCCGCGTAGCCCTGCCAGTTGGTGTTGGTGACGAAGCTGATCGCCGTGTTGAAGGAGGAGGCCCTGCCGACCGCGCCGAAGTGCTGGGGATCGAAGGGCAGCACGCCCTGCAGACGCTGCAGCGCGTACACCGCGAGCACGCCGAGGAAGTTGAACAGCAGCAGAGCGCGCGCATAGGCGCCCCAGCCCATCTCCTCGTCGGGCCGCACGCCGCAGAGGCGCAGCAGCCTCGACTCGATGCCGAGCAGGCGCTTCGGCATGCGTCCGTCGGCGAGCGCGGCCATGTACAGGCCCAGCGGCCTGCCGAGCAGCACCAGCGCCGCGAACAGCGCGGCCAGCAGCGCCCAGAATGCGGGAGTCATCAGAAGTCCTCCGCGCGCAGCAGCGCGTAGCCCAGGTAGATCAACAACAACACAGTGATGATCCCGCCCAACCAGTAGAGCAGCGTCATGTCAGCGCCTTTCCTGCAGCTTCTCGAAGCCGCGTACGAGTGCCACCAGGCTCAGGTAGCACGCCAGTCCGATCGCCATCCAAAGCAGGTCCATGAGGACTTCTCCTTGCATGAGACATCGTTACGCAGCTTAGGAGAGCGTGCATCAACGTCTCGTAAAAACCGCTGGGCCGATGATCAATGCCGCGTAAATGTGGAGCCGGCCGCCGGGGCGGCGAGCGCGTCGGCCTTGACCCAGATCACGTCCCCCAGAAACGGTAGTTGAAATACTTATTCACCGGGGCGAGGTCGCCCGAGCTCTGGAGAAGGAGTCGATGGATCCGAAGCACCAGGCCATGCGCGGCCAGTCGCGGCAACGCCGCCGCGTGCCCGAGGGGCTCGCGGGCAGGCATGGCATGATCCAGGCAGGCGCCCAGGCGCGAGCCCGCGGTTGAACTCTTCGGGGCCGAAGGATGGAGCAGACGATGCAGCAGGAACTCGCCGACTGGATCCTCGAGCAGACCACCGACGCGCTGGTCTACTGCGACACCGACGGGGTCATCGCGCGCTGGAACGCGGCGGCCGAGGCCCTGTTCGGATTCAAGCGGGCCGAGGCGATCGGTGTCAGCCTGGACATCATCGTTCCGGAGCATCTGCGTGCCGCCCACTGGGAGGGCTTTCGGCGCGCGGTCGCGCAGGGACGCACGCGGCTCGGAGGGCGCCCGACGCGTACCCGCGCCGTGCATCGCAGCGGCGCCAGGCTGCTGGTCGACATGAGCTTCGCGCTGGTCAAGGATCCGGCCGGGGTGGTGGTCGGAGCGGTCGCGATCGCGCGTGTCGCGGCGGACCGAAGCACGGGTTGAAGCAGGAGACTGTCATGCATGGTTCCAGGCTTGTCGCGGGCGCCGGCCCACAGGCCGTGCGCGCGAAGCCCGCGCACGCTGCACGCACGCGCCGGCGGGGTGCGCCTGGCTCGCGACCCGTCGCAGATCTCGGTGGGCGAGGTCGTGCGGCTGGTGGAGAAGGACTTCGCCGTGGTGGCCTGCCATGACGAGGCGGTCGAGTCCGATTGCGCGATCGTCGAGGTCTGCAATCTGCGCAGGGTGCTGCACCGCGCGGTCGACGCCTTCATGTACGAACTGGACAAGGTGACCCTGGCCGACGCCGCCGCCGCCCCCCCGGTGGTGGCGCGCCTGCTCGGACTCGAAACCTCGCGCCGCGGGCGCATCGGCGTGGTCACCGGGGGCGCCTGATAGCATGCGCACCGAACGCGCATGCCAGGCCGCTGCGGCCGTTTCATGAAGGGGCACCAATTCCATGCTGGACCACGCTTGCGCCATCGCGCGCTCTGTGCTCAGGCTGCTGGCGCGTCGCGTCGCGCGGCCGGCGCTGGCGGTCGGCGACCTGAAGCGTTCGGGCTATGAGGTGCGGTTCGCGCTGGAGGGCGGGCTCAGGGTCTTGATGCCCAGGGTCGGCTATGGGGGGCTTTTGACGAGCAAGGGTCGCTTGCTGGCTTCCCAGTGCGGGAGTTTCGCATCGCGCCCCGGCAAGGAAGCGCTCTTGCGCAAGACCGTGTACGAGTGGTTCCGCGATGGGCAGATCGACCCGGCAAGGTCGGTCGTGGATATCGGGAGCTGGCTCGCGGACAACGCCATCGTCTGGGCGAAGATGCTGCAACCCGGGGCAGTGGTCTATGCGATCGATCCTTCGCCAAGCAACATCTCGTTCGGGAAGGCGCTCGCTGAGCTGAACGGCGTTGACAACATTCGATGGTTTCGCGAGGTCTGCTCAGATACCCCGGGCAAGGTCCTGAGCTTCCAGGGCAGTATTGACCACGCCTCATTCAGTTCCGCGCCATCCGGGTCGAAGCGCGGGCGGCGGGCACTGCTCAGCACCACGCTCGACCAGGTCGTCGAGCGCGAGTGCCACGACTGCATCTCGCTCATGCATGTCGATGTCGAAGGCTTCGAGGCCGAGGTGCTTCAAGGCGCCCGCGGCATTCTCGCCGCGTCTCGTCCGGTCGTCATCTTCGAGCAGCACATCGCAGCGGAAGACGCTCGTCCCATCCTCGAACTGTTCAGGGACCTTCGTTACGACGTGTACATGATCAACGAGGCACTCCCCGGCTGCGAACTCGATTGCAGGAATTTCGTCGCGTGGCCCGCGGAGCGTGAGCTTCCCCCGATGCCGGCCCTCGTCCACCATGAGGGACGTGAACTGGGCATCTGGTATGCGGCGCTTGGCGAGCCGCTGATACGCGTGGCCTGAACTCCAGTCCTAGAGCTGCGCGCGGATGCGCTGCGCGATCGATTCCAGCCTGGCCGGGTCGGCGGGCTCGCGCGCGTGCAGGCGCAGGTCCACGCCCTTCCAGCGCGGGATCACGTGGAAGTGCAGGTGCGCCACCGTCTGCCCGGCGGCTGCCCCGTTGAACTGGCCGACGAACACGCCATCGGGCGCCAGCGCCGCGCGCACCGCGATCGCCACGCGCCGGGTCATGCGGATCGCCGCCACCAGGGCCTCGTCGGGCAGTTCGAAGATCTGGTCGCAGGGAGCCTTCGGGATCACCAGTGCGTGGCCGTCGGCCTGCGGCATGATGTCCATGATCGCGAGCGCCTCATCGTTCTCGGCGAGCTTGATGCTGGGGAGTTCGCCGCGCAGGATCCGGGCAAAGGGGTTGGTGTCGTCATAGGGCATCGCGGGCCTCCGGCAAGGGTCGATGGGTGCCGGAGCATGCTAGCAGGCGGTCGACGTCCCTGATCGATCCGCTCCACGCGTGCGGCTGCCCCAGAACGCGGCGCCGACGATCATCACCGTGGCCGCGACGATCGACAGATCGGGGCGCTGGTGGTTCACCGCCATCAGCAGCCCGGTGGACAGCAGCGGGGTCAGGAAGGCCAGCAGGCCGATGCGCCGCGGGTCGCCGCGCTTGATCGCGGCGTCCCACAGGAAGAAGGCGCCGCCGAGCGGCCCCAGACCGAGCGCCGCGATCAGCGCGGCCTGGTGCAGCGACAGTGGGGTCGGCGGCTCGAGCAGCGCGTGGCACAGCAGCGCCAGCAGGCCGGCGATGGCGGCGAAGCCGCCCACCGCCGAGGTCGGGAACGGCGGCAGCGCGCGAGTCAGCAGAGAATAGCTTGCCCACACCAGCGCCGCGCCGAAGGCGAACAGGTAGCCCCAGTGGAAGCCGCCCGTCACCGCCGAGGCCCCCGCGCCGCGCCCGAGGATGGCCACCGCCGCGCCGGCGAACCCCAGCAGCGCAGCCGCCACGTGCCCGGCGCGCAGCTGCATTCCCCGCAGGAACAGCGGGGCCATCACGACCATCCCCAGCGGCCACAGGTAATTGACCAGGTTGGCCTGCACCGGCGGCGCATGGCGCAGCGCCATGAACAGCAGGAAGTGGTAGCCGAAGAGTCCGCCTACGCCGACCGCCAGGGTGCGTCGCGGAACGCGCCAGCGTCGCAGGTCGAAGCCCGAGAGTGGCAGCGCGATCAGGCTGCCGATCAGCAGCCCGCTGCCGGTCAGCAGGAAGGGAGGAACCTTGGCCAGCGCCACGCCCAGCGTGGCCAGCGAGCCCCACAGCACGATCGCGGCGAGCGCGAGCAGATCGGAAGTCATCCCGCAAGCGTAGCGCCCGCGCCGCGCCCCCGGCGGGGCTGCGCTGCCGCGGGGGCGATCAGAACGGTCGCGCCAGGCGCGCGGATTCGGCCGGGCTGCGAAACACCAGCGGCTGTTCGGTCGCCGCGGGCCGGCCGGCGCGCTCGATCGCCTGCAGCACCTGCGCGTGCTGCGGCGACTTCGCGCACACCGGATCGGCGGCCCGCGCGTCGCCGGCCAGCATGTAGGCCTGGCAGCGGCAGCCGCCCAGGTCCTTGTCGCGCTCGTCGCAGGAACTGCAGGGTTCCTTCATCCAGCCCGTGCCGCGGTAGCGCGCGAAGGCCTCGGACTCGAACCAGGCGTGGCGCAGCGACGATTCGCGCAGGTTCGGGAACTCCAGCCCGGGCAACATGCGCGCGGTGTGGCAGGGCAGCGCCAGCCCGTCCGGGGTCACGGTGAGGAACACGTTGCCCCAGCCGTTCATGCACTTCTTGGGGCGCTGTTCGTGGTAGTCGGGAACGACGTAGAAGATGGTCATGCGCTGGCCGAGTCGTTCGCGCCATGCCTGGGTACGGCTCTCGGCCCGTTGCAGTTGCTCGCGCGAGGGCATCAGCTGGTCGCGATTGACATAGGCCCACGAGTAGTACTGCGAGTTGGCCAGCTCCAGGAATTCGGCCCCGAGATCCGACGCCATCTCGATGATGCGGTCGATATGGTCGATGTTCATGCGGTGCAGCACCACGTTCATCACCATCGGCCAGCCGTTGTCCTTGATCAGCCGCGCAACGCGCTCCTTCAGCTCGAAGGTGCGGGTGTGCGACAGGAAGTCGTTGAGCTCGCGGGTCGAGTCCTGGAACGACAGCTGCACGTGGTCCAGTCCGGCCGTGCGCAGCGCGCCCGCCCGCTGTGGGGTCAGTCCGACCCCGGAGGTCAGCAGGTTGGTGTAGTAGCCCAGCCGGTGCGCCTCGGCCACCAGCTCCTCGAGGTCGTCGCGCAGCAGGGGCTCGCCGCCGGAGAAGCCGCACTGCACGGCCCCCAGTTCCCGCCCCTGGCGCAGCACGCGCAGCCAGTCGTCGGTGGACAGTTCCTGGCCGGATTGCGCGAAATCCACCGGGTTGAAACAGAACACGCAGTGCAGCGGGCAGCGGTAGGTGAGCTCGGCCAGCAGCCACAGCGGCGGGCCGGGAGGCTCGGCGGCTGTCGCCGGCGCCGGCGTGGCGAGCGCATCGCCGCTCATGCCCATTCGACCCAGTTGCGGCTTGCCGCGATGCGCAGGAATTCGCGCACCTCGCCGTCCAGCCCCCGGGCCTCGAAAGCCTGTTCGAGTTCGGTCACGATCTGCGTCACCGAGCGGCTGCCGTCGCAGCGCTGCAGGATCTCGCCCGCGCTCTGGTTGAGCTTGACCATGCCCTCCGGATAGAGCAGCACCCACGACTGCTGCGCGGGCTCCCACTGCAACCGCAGCCGCGACGCCACCGAGGGCTTGCCGGAACCGTCCGGGGCGGTCTGGGGATTCATGGCGTGACTCCGTATTTCGCGGCCATGGCGTCATTCATCTGCCACAGCACGTCGAGCTTGAACTGCAGGATCTGCAGCGCGCGCTGCTGCAGCTCCCGGGTGTCGAAGTAGCGCAGCGTGACCGCCAGCCCCTGCTCGACGTCGCGCCGCGCCTGGGTCGTGCGATTGCGGAAGTACTGCAAGCCGTCGCTGTCGATCCACGGGTAGTGCTCGGGCCAGTTGGCCAGGCGCTGTTTGTGGATCGCCGGGGCGAACAGCTCGGTCAGCGACGCGCAGACCGACTCCTGCCAGGGGCGCTGGCGGCAGAAGTTGACATAGGCGTCGACCGCGAAACGGGTTCCTGGAAGCACGTGGCGCAGGTCCTCGATCTCGTCGCGTTGCAGCCCGGTGGCCAGCCCGAGGCGGACCCACGCCTCGATGCCTCCGGGGTCGTCGCCATGGCCGTCATGGTCGAGGATGCGCTGGATCCACTGTCGGCGCACCTCGCGGTCGGGGCAGTTGGACAGTACCGCGGCGTCCTTGATGGGAATCGAGATCTGGTAGTAGTAGCGGTTGGCCACCCAGCCGCGGATCTGCCCGGGGCTGGCGCGCCCGGTGTTGAGCATGACGTTGAACGGATGGTGGATGTGATAGGCCGCTCCGCGTTCGCGCAGCCGCGCCTCGAATTCCTCGGGGCCCCATGCGCCGGGGCGGGGCTGGGGGGTGGACGGCAGGGCGCTCAAGCGGGTCTCCTGGGAAGTGCAAGCGGGGGCATCGCGACTTCAGATCACGATGTCCAGCCCGTCGTGGCAGACCTCGATGCCATGCGCGGCCAGTTCGGCGCGCTCGGCGCTGTGTTCGCGCAGGATCGGGTTGGTGTTGTTGATGTGGATGAGGCACTTGCGCGTTGCCGCGGGCAGGCTGTCGAGCTGTTCGATCATCCCGCCCGGACCCGACTGCGGCAGGTGGCCGAGGGCGCGCGCGGTCTTGCCCTGGGCGCCCACGCATTGCATCTCGTCGTCGGTCCAGAAGGTGCCGTCGACCAGCACGCAGTCGGCCTGCTGCATGGCCTCGCGCACATGCGGCTCGATCTCGCCGAGCCCCGGGGCGTAGAACAGGCGGCGCCCGCTGGCCGGATCGCGCAGCAGCACGCCGATGTTGTCCCCGGGAACCGGCGCATGCCGGTGCGGCGAATACGGCGGCGCCTTGCTGCGCAGCGCCAGCGCGCGCACCCGCAGTCCACCGGAGCCGGGTACCTCGATCTCGGAACCGTCCACCGCCAGCTCGTTCCAGCGCACCCCGCAGAAATGCTCCAGCACGCGCAGCACCGGGTGGCCGCTCTCGAGGTCCTCGCGCACTGGCGCGGTACCCCAGATCTGCAGCGGCTGGCGGCTCTCGCGCAACATGTACAGGCCGGTGGTGTGGTCGATCTGCGCGTCCATCAGCAGCACCGCGCCGATTCCCGTGTCGCGCACCGCGCGCGCCGGCTGCAGTGCCGGGAAGGACTGGATCTGCTGCAGGATGTCCGGCGAGGCGTTGCACAGCAGCCAGTCGACTTCGTTGCCGCTGACCGCGATCGAGGATTGCGTGCGGCGCAGCGCGCGCACGCTGCCGCGGCGCAGCCCGTCGCAGTTCGCGCAGTTGCAATTCCACTGGGGGAAACCACCGCCTGCGGCCGAACCCAGGACGCGTACGTGCATGTGTGCATCCGTTCCAACTGCCGACAGTGCGTGTCGGCTGCGCCTGTCCGGCGGGCACCGCGATCGCGATGCCCACCGGGATCGCCGTGGATCAGCGATTCGCGATGTACATCGTGATTTCGAAGCCGAAGCGCATTTCGGTATACGACGGAGTGGTCCACTTCATGAGGTGTCTCCTGGAAGATAGGATGGAATGGAGTGACAAAGAAGGGCGCGACAGGCGCGCCCCGGCCCGATCGAAGCAAATCCCATGCCGCCTGCCGACGCGCCATTCCCGCGATTCCGTTTGCGCCATCTCGATGTCGGGCAGGGTCATCGTATTGCTCTGGCCACCGCCGGGGATCCGTGCCATCCCGCGGTGCTGATCGTGCATGGCGGCCCGGGCGGCGGCAGCCGGCTGCGCGGACCCTCGCTGTTCGACCCCGCATGCCACTACCTGGTGTGGGTCGACCAGCGCGGCTGCGGGCGTTCGCGCCCGCGTGGCGAGGTGCGGCGCAACACGACGCCGTTGCTGGTGCGCGACTTCGAACGGGTGCGCGAGCATCTGGGCCTGCGCAGCTGGTGCGTGTACGGCGGCTCGTGGGGCGCGGCGCTGGCCCTGGCCTACGCCGCCGCGCATCCGCGGCGGGTGCGCGCGCTGCTGCTGCGCGCGCCCTACATGACGTCGCGCCGCGATACCGAGCGTTTCTTCCAGGCGGGGCGCTCGCGGGCGCCGCGACCCTGGCGCGCGCTGCTGCGCGCCGCGGGCGCGGCGCGGGGGGGCAAACTGTTGCACTGTTGCGCGACAGTGTCACGCGATGGAACAGTCGCGGCGCGGCGCGACCTGGGGTTGGCCTGGAGTCGCTATGAGCGCGCCATGCTGTCGCGCAGGGGCGGTACGGCCAGGCGCATCGGCGCTCGCGCGGCGCGTGAACTGGCCGACAAGTACCGCGTGCAGGCGCACTACCTGGCACGCCAGTGCTGGCTGGGGCGGGACGGGCTGCGCCGCGTCGCGATGGCGCTGCGCGAGGCCGCGTTGCCGGTGCTCACGGTGCAAGGACGCCGCGATCGCGTCTGCCCCTCGGCCAACCTGCGGGTGCTCCGGCGCTGGCTGCCGGCCATGGAGGCGCGCGTGATCGATAGCGGGCACCTGGAAACCGAGCCCGCGATGTTGCGGGCGCTGCGCCAGGGGCTGGCGCGGTTGTTGCGTGAGGGCCCGCACGCGGGGTAGCAGCGGGCAGGGGACAGCGGGGCCGACCGCCTCGAGCACAGGAGGAGTTCGATGCAGATCATGTCGATGCGGCGCACCGGTCGTCGCGTGGCCCGCCTGGCCGCTGGAGTCGTGCTGACGGCGACGGCATGGCCGGCGCTTGCGCTCGGCGCGCCGGGCACGCAGCACGCGGCGCTGCTGCGCCACGGCCGCTACCTGGTGCGACACGTGGCGATGTGCGCGGACTGCCACACCGCGCGCGAGCCCGGAGGCAGGCTGGACATGTCGCGCTGGTTGCAGGGCGCGGCGATCGGTTCGCGTCCGCTGCACCCCCGCCCGTGGGCGACGCGCGCTCCCGACATCGCCGGGCTTCCCGCCGGCTGGACCCTCGCACAGGTCGTGCACCTGCTGCGCACCGGCGATCG
>JAJYTY010000119.1 GCA_021792835.1 Pseudomonadota bacterium | reverse complement strand
CATGCCGAAGGTGCGGGTCTCGTCGACCAGGATCGGCACCACGCGCGGGCCCAGGGTCTTGTCGCGCAGCAGCTGGTTGAGGCAGCGCACGTAGGCCTGGGTGGTGGAGATCTCGCGGCCTTCCGCGGTCGGCTCGAGCATGGGCTTGAAGATTTCCGCCAACGGCGGCAGCGGCAGCTGCTCGTCGGCCTTGCGCCGGCGCTGCGGCAGATAGCCGCCCAGCGCCTTGCGGCGCGCGTGCAGGTACTGCATCTCCGGCGTGTCGTCGGCGGGACGGAAGAACGGCAGCTTCGGCAGGTCGTGGTCCGGCACCGGGATGTTGAAGCGGTCGCGGAACTCGCGGATGTCCTCGTCGGTGAGCTTCTTCACCTGGTGGGCCACGTTGCGCGCCTCGGCGGCCTGGCCCATGCCGTAGCCCTTGATGGTCTTGACCAGCAGCACCGTCGGCTGGCCCTGGTGATGCGCCGCGGCATGGAAGGCCGCATACACCTTCTGCGGATCGTGGCCGCCGCGGTTCAGGCGCCAGATGTCCTCGTCGCTCAGGTTCTTGACCATCTCGAGCAGCTTCGGGTGGCGACCGAAGAAGTGCTTGCGCACGAAAGCCCCGTCGTTGGCCTTCATCGCCTGGTAGTCGCCGTCCAGCACGTCCATCATCACCTGGCGCAGGATGCCTTCCTTGTCGCGCGCCAGCAGCGGGTCCCAGTACGAGCCCCAGATCAGCTTGATCACGTTCCAGCCGGAGCCGCGGAACTCGGCCTCGAGTTCCTGGATGATCTTGCCGTTGCCGCGCACCGGGCCGTCCAGGCGCTGCAGGTTGCAGTTGACGACGAACACCAGGTTGTCGAGCTTCTCGCGCGCGGCCAGGCCGATCGCGCCCAGGGATTCGGGCTCGTCCATCTCGCCGTCACCGCAGAACACCCAGACCTTGCGCCTGGAGGTGTCGGCGATTCCGCGCGCGTGCAGGTACTTCAGATAGCGCGCCTGGTAGATCGCCATGATCGGCCCGAGGCCCATCGACACCGTGGAGAACTGCCAGAAGTCCGGCATCAGCTTCGGGTGCGGGTAGCTCGACAGTCCCTTGCCGTCGACCTCCTGGCGGAAATGCTCCAGCTGCTCCTCGGTCAGCCGCCCTTCGAGGAAAGCGCGGGCGTAGATCCCCGGCGCGCTGTGCCCCTGGAAGTAGACCAGGTCGCCACCATGGTCCTCGCTCGGCGCGTGCCAGAAATGGTTGAAGCCGCTGCCCAGCATCGTGGCCAGCGATGCGAAGGAAGCGATGTGCCCGCCGAGGTCGCCGCCGTCGGCCGGGTGCAGCCGGTTCGCCCGCACCACCATCGCCATCGCGTTCCAGCGCATGTACGCGCGCAGCCTCTCCTCGATCTCCACGTTGCCGGGATTGCGCTCTTCGAGGTCCGGCGGAATGGTGTTCACATAGGCCGTGTTGGCCGAGAAGGGCATGTCGACGCCGTCCTGGCGCGCCTGGTCGAGCAGCGACTCGAGCAGGAAGTGGGCGCGCTCGCGGCCCTCGCTGGCGATAAGCGCCTGCAGCGCGTCGAGCCATTCGCGGGTTTCCTGGGGGTCGGCATCGTTGGCGGCCGGCGCGCGCGCGTCGGAATCGGGGACTGCTGCCATGGTGGGTCTCCTCTGGATCTGGATGTGCCCCAGGGACCGGCTGCGCCCGTCCCGCGTGGGGTATGGAAAAGCCTGGGGCACCCCGGCGCTTTCCGAAGGGCGAGTATGGCAAAGAATTTTTTGAATGACAATATGCGGTTTTATATTGTGGAATTTAACCCGTCGCCGGCAAGGCCTCCCGATGGTTCGGGAAAGCCTGTCGCGCGCAGGCACCGCGGCGGCACAGTGGCCGCATGCACCCTCGAAGCATGCTCCGCCCCTGCGGCTTTGCATAGACTTGCGCCGTGAGCCTGCTCGTTTCCCTGTCCCGACGCCTGCGCCAGCGCGTGCGCCCGCTGCTGATCAGCGGCAACGCCGACCGCCTGCTGCTGTTCGTTCCCCTGTTCTCGCTGGTGCTGTTCCTCGGCGCCGCGGCGGCGCTGGTGCGCTACACCCAGCAGACCGAACTGCAGCGCGAGCACGACACGCTGCAGCGCGACACCGAATGGGCGCGCCAGCGCATGAGCCTGGAAATGGCCCTGATGCAGGAGCAGCTGCAGTCGATGGCCAATGCGCTGGAAACGCGCCGCGGCAACGACCGCTTCCCGGTACTGGCGCACGGCTTCCTGCAGCAGCACGCGCCGGCGATGGTGGTGTATGCGACCGACGCCACCGGCCAGTTGTCGCATCTGGTGGTCAGCCCGGCGGTCCCGCGCGACATGCGCTGGGTCGACGCCGCGCACCACTCCACGCAGATCGAGTCGCAACGCCTGCAGCAATTGGCGCAAAGGCAGATGCGCCCGGTGTACGGCGTGCCCTACCGCATCCCCAACCTGGGCTGGGTGGTCGAATCGGCCACCCCGGTGGTGCTGGGCTCGCAATTCGCCGGAACCGTCGGCGCGGTGTTCTCGATCGACGGCCTGCTGCGCAGCACCACGGTGCAGGAGCTCAGCAGCCGCTACGCGGTCGCGCTGGTCGACAAGATCAGCGGGCAGGTGCTCGCCAGCACCGCGACCGGCAACATCGAGCGCAAGCCGCTGCAATACCTGGTCGCGCTGCAGCCCTTCCAGGCCGGGCTGGCGATGCGCGTGAACAGCTACCACTCCAGCCCCGGCTGGACGGTGCGCGGCCTGTACTGGGCCGTTTTCGTGCTGTCGGCGCTGATGCTGTGGATGCAATGGGGCAGCTGGCGCCAGATGCGCGAGCGCCTGCAGACGCAGGAGAGCCTGACCCGCGAGACGGCGTTCCGACGCGCGATGGAGAACTCGCTGTCCACCGGGATGCAGGCCATCGACCTGAAGGGCCGCATCACCTACGTGAACATGGCCTTTTGCAAGATGACCGGATTCTCCGAGCATGAACTGGTCGGCCAGGGGCCACCGCATCCCTACTGGCCGACGCGGCGCTCGGCCGAGATGGCCCTGGCGCTGCAGCAGACCCTCGACGGACTGGCGCCGCCGTCGGGTTTCGCGCTGAAGCTGGCACGGCGCGACGGCAGCGAATTCGATGCGCGGGTTTACGTGTCCGCGCTGATCGACAACCGCGACCGCCAGACCGGCTGGGTGACCTCGATCACCGACATCACCGAACCGACGCGCATCCGCCAGGAGCTGGCGGCCTCGCACGAGCGCTTCGTCGCCGTGCTCGAGGGACTCGACGCCGCCGTATCGGTGCTGGCCATCGATCGCGACGAACAGCTCTACGCGAACAAGCTGTACAGGCAATGGTTCGGCGCCTCCGCGCACGGGCACCATCTGCTCAGCGGCCAGGAACCTCCGCCGGGCTCGGACGTCGACGGCGGCGACGCCGTCGACAGCTTCGCCGGGCTGCCCGCGGACGAGTTCCTGCACGCGCAGGCGCAGGTGCACGAGATCCACGTGGCCTCGCTGGACCGCTGGTTCGACGTGCGCCAGCGCTACATCCAGTGGGTGGACGCGCGCGTGGTGCAGATGCTCATCGCCACCGACGTCACGGCACGCCACCAGGCCGAGGAGATCGCGCGCAACCAGGAGGAAAAGGCGCAGATCACCAGTCGCCTGATCGCCATGGGCGAGATGGCCTCGTCGCTGGCCCACGAACTCAACCAGCCGCTGACCGCGATCAACAACTACTGCTCCGGCATGATCGCCCGGCTGCGCAACCACTCGATGCCGGCAGACGAGTTGCAGCCCGCGCTGGAAAAGACCGCGCGCCAGGCGCAGCGCGCCGCCGCGGTGATCCGGCGCGTGCGCGACTTCGTCAAGAAGAACGAACCCCACCGCGTCGCCTGCCGCGTGCAGGACATCGTGCAGAACACCCTCGAGCTGGCCGAGATCGAGATGCGCCGGCGCAACGTGCGCCTGTTCACCCACATCGCCCCGGGCATCCCGGCGCTGCATGCCGACCCCATCCTGATCGAGCAGGTGCTGCTGAACCTGCTGCGCAACGCCGCCGAGGCGGTCGACAAGGCCGGTCGCAACGGCGTGCTGCGCAGCGTCGAGCTGGACATCCTGCAACAGGACGGGCAGGTGCACTTCATCGTGCGCGACAACGGAACCGGCGTGTCCGAGGAGGTCATGGGACACCTGTTCGAAGCTTTCTACACGACCAAGAGCGAAGGTCTCGGGATCGGGCTGAACATCTGCCGGTCGATCGTCGAGTTTCACGAAGGTCGTCTGTGGGCCGAGAATCAATACAATGGGGAGGTTCTCTGCGGCAGCGTGTTTCGCTTCACGTTGCCGCTGGAACCCCCGCCCCGCAGTGGCGTCGCCGCGTCGGCGCTGCCGGGCACGGTCCTTCCCGCTGCGACGGCCGAACAGGCCGCTTCGCCCACTGCACCCGCCCTTGACCCGACGAGTCCATGAAACCAGCGACCAAAGGTACCGTGTACGTCATCGACGATGACGAAGCCGTGCGCGACTCCCTGCAATGGCTGCTCGAAGGCAACGACTATCGCGTGCGTTGCTTCGATTCGGCCGAAGCCTTCCTGTCGCGCTTCGACCCGCGCGAGGTGGCGTGCCTGATCGTCGACGTGCGCATGCCCGGCATGAGCGGCCTGGAACTGCAGGAGCGACTGCTGCAGCGCGGGCAGAGCCTGCCGCTGGCCTTCATCACCGGCCACGGCGACGTGCCGATGGCTGTCGCGACGATGAAGAAAGGCGCCATCGACTTCATCGAGAAGCCCTTCAACGAGAACCTGCTGCGCGACCTCGTCGACCGCATGCTGCAGAAGGCCCGCGTCGACCTGGAGGAGCACGCGCAGAGCGCCAGCCGCGAGGCGCTGCTGTCGAAGCTGACCAGCCGCGAATCGCAGGTGCTGGAGCGTATCGTCGCCGGACGGCTGAACAAGCAGATCGCCGACGACCTCAACATCAGCATCAAGACCGTCGAGGCGCACCGGGCCAACATCATGGAAAAGCTGGGCGCCAACACCGTGGCCGACCTGCTCAAGATCGCGCTTGGCGCGAACAAGTGACCGCCCCGGGCGTGCCCGCCCGAACTCCCCACCCATGACAGCCCGCATCATCGATGGAAAGGCCCTGGCGACCCGGCTGCGTGCCGGGGTTGCCGAACGCGCGGCCGCGCTTCGCGCCGCCGGACGCGAGCCCGCGCTGGCGGTGGTCCTGGTCGGCAGCGACCCCGCCAGCCAGGTCTACGTGCGCAACAAGATCGCCGCCTGCGAGCAGGCCGGAATCCGCTCGCTGCATTTCGAGTTCGACTCGGGGCTGCGCGAGGCCGAGCTGCTGGCGCGCATCCATGCACTGAATCACGACGATGCGGTGCATGGCATCCTGGTGCAGCTGCCGCTGCCCGCGCACATCAATGCGCAGCGCGTGATCGAGGCGATCTCGCCGCGCAAGGACGTCGACGGATTCCACGTCGCCAGCGCCGGCGCGCTGATGGTCGGCCAGCCCGGATTCCGCCCCTGCACCCCGCTGGGCTGCGTGCGCATGCTGGAGGACATCGGCCTGGCCGATCTGCGCGGCCGCCACGCCGTGGTGGTCGGGCGTTCCAACATCGTCGGCAAGCCGATGGCCTTGATGCTGCTGGGCATGAACGCCACCGTCACCATCGCCCACAGCGGCACCCCCGACCTGGCCGACACCTGCCGTCGCGCCGACGTGCTGGTGGCCGCGGTGGGTCGCCCGCGCATGATCCGCGGCGACATGATCAAGCCCGGCGCCGCGGTGATCGACGTCGGCATCAACCGCCTCGACGACGGCAAGCTGTGCGGCGACGTGGACTTCGCCGGCGCCAGCGAGGTGGCGGGCTGGATCACCCCGGTTCCCGGCGGGGTCGGCCCGATGACCATCGCGATGTTGTTGTCGAATACCGTGCAGGCCTGCGAACAGGCCTGAGGTGCAGCGCCGCAGGCGGCGCTGCATGCTCGATGCACGTCGAACCGGCGCGCCCGCGGGCGCGCCGCCCTGCAACCGTCCGCAACCGCCTCACCATGAACTCCGCAGCCCCCGACGCCGCGCGCTCCAGCGCCGGCTCCACCGCGCAGGCCCGCGCCTACGCGCCGCATGCGACGCAGCTGCCCGACTATGCCGCGTTGCGCCCGCAGGACATCGAGCCCACGGTACGCGAATGCGTGGCCCGCGTGCGCTCCACGCTGGAGCAGGTCTGCGCGCCGGACGGACCCGCGCAGCCTGGCTGGGACGATGTGGTGGAGCCACTGCAGCTGGCCACGGAATCCCTCGCGCGCGCCTGGGGCATGGTCTCGCACCTGCATGCGGTGGTCGACACCCCGGAACTGCGGCGAGCCTTCAACGAGATGCTTCCACTGGTCACCGAGGTGTGGACCGAACTCGGCGCCGATCCGCGACTGTACGCGCGCTACCGCGCGCTGCGCGATGGCGGCGGCTTTGCCGCGCTGACCGGGCTGCGCCGACGCATCGTCGAGCACGCGCTGCGCGACCTGCGCCTGAGCGGAGCCGAGCTGGAGGGCCAGGCGCATGCCCGCTTCGCCGCCATCGAGCAGCGCAGCGCCGAGCTCGAACAGGCCTTCTCCGAGCATCTGCTGGACGCGACCGACGCCTTCACGCTGCGCGCCGACGAGCGGCAGGTGCAGGGGCTTGCGCAGGACCTGCTGCAGGCCGCGCGCGAAGCCGCCGGCGACGCCCCGGGCTATGTGTTCACGCTGCACCAGCCCAGCTACGTGCCGCTGATGCAGCAGGCGCGCGACCGCGCACTGCGCCACGCGATGTACCGCGCCTACGTGACCCGCGCCAGCGAGCTCGGGGATCCGCGGCTGGACAACTCCGACATCATGGCCGAGCTGCTGGCACTGCGATTCGAGCAGGCACGCCTGCTCGGCTTCGAGGACTTCGCCGAACTCTCGCTGCAGCCGAAGATGGCCGACAGTGCGCGCCAGGTCGAGGACTTCCTGCTGGACCTGGCGCGGCGCGCGCGCTCCTATGCCGAACGCGACCTGCGCGAATTGCGCGAATTCGCCGCCGCGGAACTCGGGCTGGCCGAGTTGCAGGCCTGGGACATCGCCTTCGCGTCGGAGCGCCTGCGCGAGCAGCGCTTCGACTATTCGGAGCAGGAGCTGCGCCAGTACTTCACCGAGCCGCGGGTGCTGGCCGGCCTGTTCGAGCTGGTGCGTCGGCTGTTCGGCGTGCGCGTGCTCGAGCAGCCCGCGCACGGCGCGTGGCATGCCGACGTGCGCCTGTGGCGGGTCGAGCGCGGCGACGGCGAACTGGTCGGGCACTTCTACACCGATCTGTACGCGCGCGCGGGCAAGCGGGGCGGCGCGTGGATGGACGACGCCCGCGGGCGCTGGCAGCGCCCCGACGGCACGCTGCAGACCCCGGTGGCGCTGCTGACCTGCAATTTCGCGCGGGGAATCGGCGCACGCCCGGCACTGCTGAGCCACGACGACGTGCAGACCCTGTTCCACGAGTTCGGCCATGCGCTGCACCACCTGCTGACCCGGGTCGACGAGCTCGCCGCCTCCGGGCTCAGCGGGGTGGAATGGGACGCCGTCGAGCTGCCCAGCCAGTTCCTCGAGAACTACTGCTGGGAGTGGGAGGTGCTGCGCGAGATCGGCTGCCACGTCGACACCGGCGAGGCGCTGCCGCGGTCGATGTTCGAGCGCATGCTGGCGGCGCGCAACTTCCAGGCCGGCATGCACACGCTGCGCCAGGTCGAGTTCTCGCTGTTCGACCTGCGGGTGCACCGCGACCTGCGCGACTTCACCGCGCAGGCCGTGGCCCGCGTGGCCGCGCAGGTGCGCGACGAGGTGGCTGTCGTGTTCGCGCCCGAATTCTCCAGGTTCCAGCACAGCTTTTCGCACATTTTTGCTGGCGGATACGCTGCCGGCTACTACAGTTACAAGTGGGCGGAGGTGCTTTCGGCGGACGCCTATGCGCAATTCGAGGAGCATGGGGTGCTCGATCCGGACACGGGGGAGCGCTTCCGCGATGAAATCCTCGCGCGGGGCAGCAGCCGCGACGCCATCGAGTCGTTCCGCGCGTTCCGCGGGCGCGACCCGAGCATCGACGCGCTGCTGCGTCATCAGGGCATGGCCGGACACGGCTGAGCGTCGGCGCACCGGCGCGGCAACCAGGAGCGATTGCGATGCGAAGGGTTCTGCATACCGGGGCGCCAGCCCTGCTCGGGATCGTGCTGCTGCTGGGCACCGCGGCCCCGGCCTGGGCCGTGTACAAGGTCGTCGGCCCCGACGGCAGTGTCACCTTCACCGACGTGCCGCCGTCGAGCGCGCACGCCGCCGTGGTTCCGGACGTGGCGGCCACGCCGGCTTCCGAGCTGCCGAGGCACCTGCGCGAACTGCAGCGCAACGCGCCCGTGGTGATCTACACCACCCCCGACTGCAAGGCCTGTGACGCCGGCGTGCAACTGCTGCGCAAGCGCGGCATTCCCTACGCCGAGAAGACCATCGTGACTCCGCAGGACGCGCAGGCGCTGAAGGCCATGGATCCGTCGATGGAACTGCCGCTGCTGAGCGTGGCCGGGGTCCAGCTGTCGCCAGGCTTCAACTCCGGCGCCTGGGACCAGGCCCTCAGTGCAGCAGGCTATCCGCGCGACTCGCAACTTCCCGGCAGCTATCGTTTTGCGATACCGCAATCGCTGGTGCCGATGCAGCCCGGCGCGCCGGCGCCCGCCGCCGCGCCCGCCCCGGCGCCATCCCGGGCCGCGGCTCCCGCCCAGCCACCGGTGGTGGCGCCGCCCGATCCGAACGCGCCTCCCGGGTTCAAGTTCTAGCAGCGCGCGCCGTCCAAGGCGCCCACGCGACTCAGTCGAAGTCGCGCTGCGTCACGCCGTCGGCGCCGCCCACCAGCGCGACGTCGGCGCCGCGCCGCGCGAACAGGCCGACCGTGACGATGCCGGGGATCTGGTTCAGGCGGCTTTCCAGTTCTGCCGGATGCTCGATGCGCAGCCCGCGCACATCAAGGATCTGATTGCCGTTGTCGGTGACGAAACCCTCGCGCAGCACCGGGTCGCCGCCGAGCTCGCGCAGCCGCGCACGCACCAGTTCGCGCGCCATCGGCACTACCTCGACAGGCAGCGCGAAGCTGCCCAGCACAGGCACCAGCTTGCTGGAGTCGACGATGCAGACGAACCTATCGGCGGCCTCGGCGATGATCTTCTCGCGAGTCAGCGCTCCGCCACCTCCCTTGATCATCGCTCCTCCCGGGTCGATCTCGTCGGCGCCGTCGATGTAGACGGGGATGCGTCCGGCTTGATTGAGGTCGAGCACCTCGATGCCATGCGCGCGCAAGCGCTCGGTGCTGCGCTCCGAGCTCGATACCGCGGCGCGCACGCGCTCGCGCATCGTGGCCAGCGCATCGATGAAGAAGTTCACCGTCGATCCGGTACCGACGCCGATCACGGCGTCGGGCACGACGTGGCGCAGGGCCGCGCGGGCCACCGCCTGTTTGAGTTCGTCCTGGGTCATGAATGCCTGTAGCGCAATGGAGGGGGCGCGAGCCGTCGGGGTCCGCAAGCGCAGCCTCAGAAGGCGTGCCGCGCAGGCGAACACCGTATTATCGCCGCTGCCAGAACGAGCTCGACACTCATGCCCCTGCCGTATGCGCTGATCCGGTCGCTGCTGTTCAGGCTCGACCCCGAAGCGGCCCACCACCTGAGCCTGCGTACGCTGCGCGGGGTGCATCAGTGCGGGCTGAGCCTGCTGCTCGCCGAACCGCGGGTGATCGATCCGGTGCGCCTGCTGGGCCTCGATTTCCCGAATCGCGTCGGCCTCGCCGCAGGGCTGGACAAGAACGGCGAGGCGATCGACGCGCTGGCCGCGCTGGGTTTCGGCTTCGTCGAGGTCGGCACCGTGACTCCGCTGCCGCAAGGGGGCAATCCGCGGCCGCGCCTGTTCCGCCTCGCCGCGGCGCGGGCGCTGATCAATCGCATGGGCTTCAACAACCAGGGACTCGAGGCCTTCCTGCGCAATGTGCGTCGAAGCCGCCGCGAGGTTCCGCTGGGCCTGAACATCGGCAAGAACGCGGCCACGCCGATCGAATCCGCGCTGGACGACTACGCCGCCTGCCTGCGCGCGGTGCATGAGCACGCCGACTACGTCACGATCAACGTGTCGTCGCCGAACACCGCGGGACTGCGCCGCCTGCAAGGCGACGATGCGCTGGAAACCCTGCTGGGCGGACTGGCCGCGCAGCGCGAGCGCCTGGCCGACCAGCAGGGGCGGCGCGTGCCGATGCTGCTGAAGGTGGCGCCCGACCTGGAAGCCGCGCAGGTTCACGCGCTGGCCGACGCGCTCGTGCGCCATGGCATGGATGGCGTGATCGCCACCAACACCACGATCTCGCGCGCCGGGGTCCAGGGCCTGCGCCACGCCGAGCAGTCCGGCGGGCTCAGCGGCGCGCCGGTGCGCGAGTTGTCGAACCGGGTGATCTCGCTGCTGCGCGAGCACCTCGGCCCGGACTACCCGATCATCGGAGTCGGCGGCGTGCTGGATGCCCGCGATGCCGTCGAGAAAAGACGCTGCGGGGCCGACCTCGTACAGCTGTACACCGGCCTCATCTACCAGGGTCCGCGCCTGGTGCACGAGTGCGCGCAGGCACTCGCGCAGGCACGCTGAAACCGGCCGCGCGAATGCGCCGAGGCCGGCTGCCTCGGCTTACTTCTGCTTCAGCCGGGTCTTGTTCGCGGTGATGTGCTCGTAGATTTCGCGCGAACGCTGCGAAAGAGGGCGCCCGAAGCCTTCGCGCCACGGCGAGGAAACCTTCACTTGCGGCCGCTTGCGGAAGGTCGATGCGACCTCGGCGGCATTCTCCATCATCAGATCCCAGGGGTTGGCCTGCTTGGACGCCTGGGTCTTGGTGGCCACCGAATCAGTGTCGAGATCCCCGGATTTGCGCGTAGTAGTCGTCGTTTTCGCCACGGCTCGCCCTTTTCAAAAAACAAAACAACATCCTCGGCCCGCA
>JAJYTY010000118.1 GCA_021792835.1 Pseudomonadota bacterium | reverse complement strand
ACGTGCAGCAGATAGATGCCTTCTTCCATCGGACGCAGCTCGATTCCCTGCTCCGGCGGCACATGGGGCACGTCGGCGGTCTGCGCCGACAGGAACACCACCCGCTCGTGCAGCACCTTGTTGTGCTTGAGGTTGTGCAGCAGCGCATGCGGCACGGTGTCGGCGTTGGGAGTGAGGTAGATCGCGGTGCCCTCGACCCGCGTGGGCGGGTAGGTGGACAGGCTGTGCACGAAGTCCTTCAGGTTCAGCGCATGCTCCTGCAGCTGGCGCTTGAGCAGGCTGCGCCCGCGCTTCCAGGTCGACAGCATCGAGTAGGCCGCGGCGCCGAACACCAGCGGGAACCAGCCGCCGTGGTCGATCTTCAAGGAGTTGGAAGCCAGGAACAGGATTTCCACCAGCGCCAGCGGCAGGAACACCATGTCGGTGCGGCGCTGTCCCCAACCCCAGCGCTGCGGCGCCACCATCCACAGGAAGATGGTGGTGGTCACCATCGTGATGTTGACCGCGATGCCGTAGGCCGCCGCCAGGTTGTCCGAACTGCGGAACGCGAACACCAGCGCCAGCACGAACAGCAGCATGGTCCAGTTGATGAACGGGACGTAGATCTGCCCCTGGTTGCGCTCGTTGGTGAACAGCACGCGCATGCGCGGCAGGTAGCCCAGCTTGATGGCCTGCGTGGTCATCGAGTAGGCGCCCGAGATCACCGCCTGCGACGCGATCACGGTGGCCAGCGTGGCCAGGATCACCAGCGGCCACAACGCCCACGACGGCGCCATGTAGAAGAAGGGATTCTTGCCGGCGGCCGGGTCGGCCAGCACCAACGCACCCTGGCCGAAGTAGTTCAGCAGCAGCCCCGGCATCACCACGCCCAGCCAGGCGCGGCGGATCGGCGCGCGACCGAAATGCCCCATGTCGGCGTACAGCGCCTCGCCGCCGGTCAGGGTCAGGAACACGGCTCCCAGCAGGAACAGGGCCAGTCGCGGCTCGTGCACGAACAGCCGGATGCCCCACCAGGGGTCGAGCGCGCGCAGCACCACCGGGTGCAGCACGATGTGCTCCAGGCCGAGCAGCCCGATGGCCGCGAACCACAGCATCATCACCGGGCCGAAGTAGGCCCCGACCAGCGCGGTGCCGCGCTTTTGCACCACGAACAGGCCGATCAGCACGGCCGCGGTGATCGGGATCACCGCATCCTGCAGCAGCGGCGTGGCCACCGCCGTGCCCTCGATCGCCGACAGCACCGAGATCGCCGGCGTGATGATGCTGTCGCCGTAGAACATCGCGGCGCCGATCAGCCCCAGCGCCACCGCCAGCACGCGCCCGCGCGATGGCGCCGCATAGCGCCGCATCACCAGTGCCATCAGGGCCAGGATGCCGCCTTCGCCGTCGTTGTCCGCGCGCAGCGCGAGCCCGACGTACTTGCCGGTGACGATGATGGTCAGTCCCCAGAAGATCAGCGAGAGCACGCCGAAGATATTCGACGGATCGATGCCCAGCGCATGCTGCGGATTGAAGGACTCCTTGAAGGCGTACAGCGGGCTGGTGCCGATGTCTCCATAGACGACTCCGAGCGCACCCAGGCTCAGTGCCGCCATCGACCCCTGTTCATGCTTTTTGGTTTCGTGCATCGGTGTTGTGTCGTGCCGCGGCGCGAGGCGCCGACGGGGACCCTCCTGTCACAAGGCTTGCCATCTTAGTTTGCTGCAAAGCAACACGGTGACCCGTACGTTGTCCGAGGGCAACAACGGGACGCCTTGTTCCAGGTCAAGACCCTCCGCCATGCCTGGCTCCATGATCGGCTCATCATGCAAAGCCCGGCTTCATCCCTCGATTTCCGCCCTGAACTGATCCGGCGTTTCGACGTCTCCGGACCGCGGTATACCTCCTACCCCACCGCCGACCGCTTCGGCGGCGCCTACACCGCGCAGCAGCATGCCGCGGCACTGGGCGAACGCGGACCGGACCCGTTGTCGCTGTACGTGCACATTCCGTTTTGCGAGACCCTGTGCTACTACTGCGGTTGCAACAAGATCCCCACCCGCAACCACGCGCGCAGCGCTCCCTACCTGGACCAGGTGGAGCAGGAAATGCGCATGGTCGCCGGTCTGCTGCCGCAACGCAACCCGGTTGCGCAGCTGCACTGGGGCGGCGGCACGCCGACCTTCCTCGACGACTCGGAGGTGCAGCGCCTGATGGACTTCACGCGCGAGCACTTCGAGCTGCAGCCCGGCGGCGAGTTCTCCATCGAGATCGACCCGCGCAAGGTCGGGGCGCGGCGCGTGGAGCACCTGGCGCGCCTGGGCTTCAATCGCATGAGCGTGGGCGTGCAGGACTTCGACCCGGCGGTGCAGCAGGCGGTCAACCGCATCCAGAGCTTCGAGGAGACGCGCGAGGTGGTGGACGCCGCGCGCGCCAGCGGCTTCGCATCGGTCAGTGTCGACCTGATCTATGGGCTGCCGCGCCAGAACGCCTTCAATTTCGCCGCCACGCTGGAAAAGGTGCTGGACCTGCGTCCGCAGCGAGTGGCCGTGTACAGCTACGCCCACCTGCCGGCCCGTTTCACCCCGCAGCGCCGCATCGACGCCGCCGAACTGCCGACACCGGAGGCCAAGCTGCTGCTGCTGGGACTGGCGATCCGGCGCCTGCAGCACGCCGGCTACGTCTACATCGGCATGGACCACTTCGCGCTGCCCGACGACGAACTCGCGCGCGCCCAGTCCGAGGGTTTGCTGCACCGCAATTTCCAGGGCTATTCGACCCACGCCGACCTCGACCTGCTGGCCTTCGGCGTGTCCGGGATTTCCAAGCTCGGGCGGCACTATGCGCAAAACGCCAAGACCCTGGAGGCCTACGGGGCGGCGCTGGCCGACGGGCGACTGCCGGTGGAGCGCGGCTACACCCTCGACGACGACGACCTGCTGCGTCGCGACGCGATCCAGCGCCTGATGTGCGATTTCGCGCTTGACCTGGAGCAACTCGCGCAGGCCCACGCCGTGCCCGACCCGCAGGCCTGCTTCGACGCCGACCTGCGCCGCCTGCAGCCGCTGGCGCAGGCCGGGCTGCTCGAGATCGACGGCCTGCGCCTGCGCGTGACGCCGCAGGGCCGGCTGCTGGTGCGGGTGATCGCGATGCAGTTCGACCGCTACCTGCACGACCCCGTCGCGCAGCTGCAGGGCGCGCGCTACTCGCGGGTGATCTGAGCCCCGCGGGCCGCGGCTGCGGCGCGGCCTCGCTCAGGCCGGCGCGTCGGCGCCGAAGCGCGACTGAAGCGCGTCGCGCAGCCCCTGGTCGAGCCCGGGAAGACGCTCGCGCAGTTCGCGCATGCGCGCCGCTTCGGGCTCGCGCTGCGCCGGCGCCCAAACCGCTTGCGGCCAGTGCGGGTCCCAATCCCAGCGCGGGATCACATGCCAGTGCAGGTGCGGCACCAGGTTGCCCAGCGCCGCCAGGTTGATCTTGCGCGGGCGCAGTTGCCGCACGATCTCGCGCTCGACCAGCGCCAGCGCATCGACGCAGGCCATGCGCTGCAACTGCGGCAGCTCGCTGAACTCGGCCACATGCGTGTTCCACACCAGGCGGTAAGTCGCCGGGTGCAGTGCCTCGTCGGCGCGGATCAGGCGCATCCAGGGCGAGTTCCACACCGGCAGCCCGCCGGGCTGCTCGCACAGCGGGCAGGGTGCCGTCATACCAGCACGCGCTCGATTCCGCCCGAGTTGGCCGCGCGCACGTAGTCGGGCATCCAGTTCTCGCCGAGGATGTGCCGCGCCATCTCGATGACGATGTAGTCGGCCTCCAGCAGGCCGTGCTGCAGGTCGTTGCGGTAGCGTGACAGGCCCTGCAGGCAGCTGGGGCAGGAGGTGAGGATCTTGATGTCGCCCTGATGGCCCGCGGCGCGCAGTGCGGCCTCGTCGCGGCGCAGCTCCTCGGTCTTGCGAAAGCGCACCTGGGTCGAGATGTCGGGACGGTGGATACCCAGCAGCCCGCTCTCGCCGCAGCAGCGGTCGGCCTGGCGCACGTCGTCGCCGAGCAGGGCGCGCACCGTCTTCATCGGCTCGCGCTGCTTCATCGGGCTGTGGCAGGGGTCGTGGTAGAGGTATGCGGTGCCGTCGCCGCCGGGCAGGCGCACGCCCTTGTCGAGCAGGAATTCGTGGATGTCGACGATGCGGCAGCCGGGGAAGATCTTCTCGAACTCGTAGCCCTGCAATTGGTCGAAGCAGGTGCCGCAGCTGACCACGACGGTCTTGATGTCGAGGTAGTTCAGCGTGTTGGCGACGCGGTGGAACAGCACCCGGTTGTCGGTGATGATCTTCTCGGCGCGGTCGTACATGCCGCTGCCGCGCTGCGGGTAGCCGCAGCACAGGTAGCCTGGGGGAAGCACCGTCTGCACCCCGGTGTGCCACAGCATCGCCTGCGTGGCCAGCCCGACCTGCGAGAACAGGCGCTCCGAACCGCAACCGGGGAAGTAAAACACCGCTTCGGAATCGACCGTGGTGGTCGCCGGGTTGCGGATGATCGGGACGAAGTCCGGATTCTCGATGTCCAGCAGCGCGCGCGCGGTCTTCTTCGGAAGTCCGCCGGGCATCGGCTTGTTGACGAAGTGGATCACCTGTTCGCGCAGCGGCGAATGCCCGCTGCTCGAAGGCGGCGCCGCGGTCTGGCGCGCGCCGAAGGCGCGCAACGCCCGGTAGCCCAGGTTCTGCGCCTTGAAGCCCCATCCGATCATCGCGCCGCGCGCGGCCTTGATGGTGCGCGCGTCGGTGGCGTTGAGAAAGAACATGCCGGCAGCGCTGGCGGGACGAAAGCTCTTCTTGCCCATCTTGCGCAGCAGGTTGCGCATGTTCATCGACACGTCGCCGAAGTCGATGTCCACCGGGCAGGGCGCTTCGCACTTGTGGCAGACCGTGCAGTGGTCGGCCACGTCCTCGAACTCCTCCCAGTGGTGCACGCTGATGCCGCGGCGCGTCTGCTCCTCGTACAGGAAGGCCTCGACCAGCAGCGAGGTGGCGAGGATCTTGTTGCGCGGCGAGTACAGCAGGTTCGCGCGCGGCACGTGGGTGGCGCACACCGGCTTGCACTTGCCGCAGCGCAGGCAGTCCTTCACCGAATCGGCAATGGCGCCGATGTCGCTTTGCTGCATGATCAGCGACTCGTGCCCCATCAGTCCGAAGCTCGGGGTGTAGGCGTTGGTGAGGTCGGCCGGCAATGCCGCGTCGCGCAGCAGCTTGCCGCGGTTGAAGCGCCCCTCGGGGTCCACGGCGCGCTTGTACTCGGTGAACGGGCGCAACTCGTCGTCGCCGAGGAATTCCAGCTTGGTGATGCCGATGCCGTGCTCGCCCGAGATCACGCCGTCGAGCGAGCGGGCCAGGGCCATGATGCGCGCCACCGCGTCGTGCGCGGCCTGCAGCATCGCGTAGTCGTCGGAATTGACCGGGATGTTGGTGTGCACGTTGCCGTCGCCGGCATGCATGTGCAGGGCGACCCACACGCGCCCCTTCAGCACGCGCTTGTGCACGGCATCGAGCTCGGCGCGCAGCGGCGCGAACGTGGCGCCCGCCAGCAGCGTGTGCAGCGGCCTGCGCAGCTCGCCCTTCCACGATGCGCGCAGGCTGTGCTCCTGCAGCAGGTGGAACAGGTTCGCGCGTGGCGCGCGGTGCAGCATCTGCATCGCCGCGGTCTGCGCGCTGCCGCCGCCCAGCAGCGGTTCGCGCAGCACCGGCAGCAGCTGCGGCAGCGGGGTGTCGATGTACTCGAGCAGGAAGGCCCAGCGCGCGTGCACCGAAGCCACCAGCTGCAGCGCCTGCTCGCGCAGCGCCTGCAGGTCCTCGTCGGATACCGCGGTCTCGCCCTCGCCCAGTTCCTCGTTGCGCCCAAGGGTCCACGACTGGCGCAGCACGCGGTCGAGCTCGGCCGCCAGCTGCAGCTTGTTGCGCAGCGACAGCTCGACGTTGATGCGCTCGATGCCGTCGACGTACTCGCCCATGCGGTGCAGCGGGATCACCACGTCCTCGTTGATCTTGAAGGCGTTGGTGTGGCGGGCGATCGCCGCGGTGCGCTTGCGGTCGAGCCAGAACTTCTTGCGCGCCTCGGCGCTGACGGCGACGAAGCCCTCGCCGACCCGCGCGTTGGCCATGCGCACCACCTCGGCGGTGGCGCGCGCCACCGCATCGTCGTCCTCGCCGACGATGTCGCCGAACAGCGCCATTTTCGGGAAGGCGCCGCGCTTGCTCTTGGGGGCGTAGCCGACCGCGCGCAGATAGCGCTCGTCCAGATGCTCGAGCCCGGCCAGGATGGCCCCGCCGGGGCGCTGGTCCAGGTACTCCTTGATCTCGACGATGGACGGGATCGCCTCGCGCGCCTGGCCGAAGAACTCCAGGCAGAAGGTCCGGATGCGCGGCGGCATGCGGTGCAGCACCCAGCGCGCGCTGGTGATGATGCCGTCGCAACCTTCCTTCTGCACGCCAGGGAGCCCGGCGAGGAACTTGTCGGTCACGTCCTTGCCGAGCCCTTCCTTGCGAAAGCGCGCGCCCGGGATCTCCAGGATCCGCGTGTCCAGCGGCGTGGTGCCGTCGGGGGCGAAGCTGCGGCACTCGAAGCGTGCCAGCTCGACGTCGTGGATCTTGCCCAGGTTGTGCTCGAGGCGCGTGACCTCGATCCAGCGCCCCTGCGGGTCGACCATGCGCCACCACGCCAGGTTGTCGATCGCGGTGCCCCACAGCACGGCCTTCTTGCCGCCGGCGTTCATCGCGATGTTGCCGCCGATGCACGAGGCCTCGGCCGACGTGGGGTCGACCGCGAACACCAGCCCGGCGCTCTCGGCGCGGTCGGTGACGCGCTGCGTGACCACGCCTGCGCCGGTGCGGATGGTCGGAACCGGCTGCGCGACCCCGGGCAGTTCGAGCATCTCGACCTCGCCGAGTTCCTCCAGCTTCTCGGTGTTGATCACCGCGCTGTTCCACACCAGCGGCACGGCGCCGCCGGTGTAGCCGGTGCCGCCGCCGCGAGGCACGATGGTCAGGCCCAGCGAGACGCAGGCGCTGACCAGCGCGGCCAGCTCGGCCTCGGTGTCGGGGCACAGCACGACGAAGGGCACCTCGACCCGCCAGTCGGTGGCGTCGGTCATGTGCGCCGCGCGTGAGAGCCCGTCGAAGCGGATGTTGTCGCGCCGGGTGTGCCGCGCCAGCTCGCGTTGCGCGCGCCGGCGCAGCGCGGCCACGCCGTCGAACCAGGAGGCGAACTCGCGGACGGCGCCACGCGCGCGCTCCAGCAGCTGCCCCACCAGCTGGTCGCGGGAGCGCGCCTGCGCGTCGCCCGCCCCGTCCCGGCGCTTGTCGATCTCGCGAAGGCGGTGCCACAGTGCCTCGATCAGCGCCCCGCGGCGCTTGCCCGAGCCCAGCAGGTCGTCCTGCAGGTAGGGGTTGCGCTTGATCGCCCAGATGTCCCCCAGCACCTCGTACAGCATGCGCGCGCTGCGCCCGGTGCGACGCTGCCGGCGCAACTGGTCCAGCCACTGCCAGGCGTCGGCGCCGAGCAGCCGGATGACGATTTCGCGGTCCGAGAACGAGGTGTAGTTGTAGGGGATCTCGCGCAGGCGCGCCGGGGCGTCGTCCAGCGCGACTTGCGGGGTCGCGGGCTCGACGACGTCGAGTTGCGGGGTCGGTGCTTGAGGGGCGTTCATGGCGGATACCAAAAACGCCATTGTAGGAAGCGGGGCGCAATCGCGCGGGCGGCTCCTGCGCACTGTCCGGCCGCTATGCCGCCCCGAGGCGGGCCCGGCCCTCCAGGGGCGGCGCGAAAGTGCTGAGCGGGGGGTGCCCGCGACTCCTGCCCGCGACGCCCTCAGGCGCCTTCGCCGCCGGGCGCTGCGCCCGCGCCGGGGGACGTGGCGCCTTCACCGGCAGGCTCGGCCGGCCCCTCCCCCTCATCGGCCGAGGCGTCGCTCTTGCGCACGATGAAGTGCGCGGTGACATGCCCGCCGCCCGCGAATCGCAGCACGATCGGGATGCTGGCCCCGGGCTTGATCGTGTGCTTCGGGTTCATCAGCATGATGTGGTAGCCGCCGGGGGCGAAGTGCAGCTCGGAATGCGGCGGAATGACCACCTGGTCGACCTTGCCCATGGTCGCGACGCCGGACTTCTTCAGGGTCTCGTGCAGCAGCACGCTGCTGTAGTGGCGCGGGCTGTCGGCGTTGACCAGGGTCACCGGCCTGGCGGAGTGGTTCTCCAGGCGCATGTAGCCGGCCGCCGGCAGCCCCGCCGGAAGCCAGCGGATCCACGCGTCGTGCACGGTGATCGGCGGATGCGCCGCCAGCGCGCTGCCCAGGCCGGCGCAGGCGAGCACGACCCCGGTGCCGACGGCGCCCAGCAGGCGACGTCGGGCGTCGCGTCGCGCCCGGGGGCTCGGGGTTGGTGAGGTTTCGTGCGAAAGGGACGAAAGGGACATGGGACGGGCTCCTGTTCGGGTTCGCATCGCGCGCGGCGAGCACGAAACCATCGTAGGGCGGTCCCGAAGGCCCTGATGGGCAGCGGGACAGGGAGGCTTCTAGAATCGGGATATGAGCAAGGAACCCATGACCGGCCGCCGTCAGGAATACACCCGTGGCAAGGAATTGCCGGAATTGCTGCGAAACCGCATCGCGATCCTCGACGGCGCGATGGGCACGATGATCCAACGCCTGCGCCTGGGCGAGCAGCAATACCGCGGCGAGCGCTTCCGCGACTGGCCGCGCGACCTCAAGGGAAACAACGAGCTGCTCAGCCTGACGCAGCCGCAGCTGATCCGCGACATCCACGATTCGTATTTCGCCGCGGGCGCCGACATCGTCGAGACCAACACCTTCGGCGCGACCCGGATCGCCCAGGACGACTACGGCATGGCAGAGCTTGCCGACGAGATGAACCGCGCCTCGGCGGCGCTGGCGCTGGACAGCGCGCGCCGCCATGCGAGCCCCGGCAGGCCGCGCTTCGTCGCCGGCGCCATCGGCCCGACCCCGCGTACCGCCAGCATCAGTCCCGACGTCAACGATCCCGGCGCGCGCAACGTGGACTTCGAACAACTGCGCAGCGCCTATTACGAGCAGGTGGCGGGCCTGGGGGAATCGGGCGTCGACCTGTTCCTGGTCGAGACCATCTTCGACACCCTGAACGCGAAGGCCGCGCTGTTCGCCATCGACGAATGGTTCGAAGCCACCGGCGAGCGCCTGCCGCTGATCATCAGCGGTACCGTGACCGACGCGTCGGGGCGCATCCTGTCAGGCCAGACGGTGCCGGCGTTCTGGGCCAGCGTGCGCCACGCGCATCCGCTGGCGGTGGGCCTGAACTGCGCGTTGGGGGCCGCATTGATGCGCCCGTATCTGCAGGAGCTGTCGCGGGTGGCTGGCGACACCTTCATCAGCTGCTACCCGAACGCCGGCCTGCCCAATCCGATGAGCGACACCGGGTTCGACGAGACCCCGGAGGTGACGTCGCGCCTGCTGCACGATTTCGCCGCCGAGGGACTGGTCAACATCGTCGGCGGCTGCTGCGGAACCACCCCCCAACACATCGCCGCGATCCATGACGCGGTCCAGAACCAGCATCCGCGCGCTGCGTCGCGCCGAGGAGCCTTTCATGCCGCCGAGCAACAGCCCGCGTAGCGAAGCCGTATCCGCGACGCCTCCCGCACCCGCGCTGCGCAGCGGTGCGCTGGTCGGAGCCGGTTCGACCGCGGACGGCGAGGCCGAGCGCGTGTTCGCGGCCGCCGCCGAACTGTTCGGCGTGCTGTCGACCCCGCTGCGCCTGCGCATCCTGAATTCGATCTGCGACCAGGAAAAGGGCGTCAACGACATCGTCGCCGACGTCAATTCCACGCAGCCCAACGTGTCGCAGCACCTGAAGGTGCTGTACCTGGCAGGGATCGTCTCGCGCCGGCGCAACGGCAACAGCATCCAGTACCGCGTGCAAAGCCAGCAGGCGATGCAGCTGTGCCGCATGGTGTGCACGCAGATCGCGATCGAGCTGACGGATCCGCAGGCGGTGGGCCAAGCCGAGCGCCTCGCGCTGCGGCGCAACGATTGAAGCCGGCGGCGCGCCGCCGGGCTCAGCCGCGCTGGCGACGCGCGGCGCCGGTCAGCGACGCGGCGTCCAGGGTCGGGTGCATCGCCGCCGTCACCTGCGACAGCGTGGACAGCTTGTTCGAAGTCGAGCGCAGCTGCTCGGCCAGGCGCGACGCGATTCCCAGCGCCAGCTTGGCCGCCGCGCGCGGCGACTGCTCGACCAGTTCCTGCAGCGCCTGGCTGCTGAGCAATCCCAGCACCACGTCGGTGCTGGCCACGCAACTGGCCGAGCGCGGAGCGTCGTTGAGGATGCCCATCTCGCCGAGCAGCGCGCCCGGGCGCGCCAGCGACACCACCAGGCTGTCGCCCTGGGGGCCGCCGGCCTTCTTCTCGATCGCCACCTCGCCGTCGAGCAGCAGCATCATGCCGCTGCCGGGCGTCGGGTCGCCCTGCCGGATGAAGGCCGAGCCGGCCGGCATGCTGCGCACCTGCATGCGTTCGGCCACCGCCAGCGCCTCGGCGCGCGACAGCGGCATCCAGGCCGGCATCTGCAGCAGCGCATCGACGATGCGCGGCGTCCACTCGCTGGTGCCCGGCGCGGGCTTGCGTGCTCGGAGGCTGCTGAACAGGGACATGGAGGGCTCTTGCCTAGAATGATCATGCGTTGTCGCCGCGCATTGTCGCACTCCGTGGCGGGTCCGGACCGTCCGGGCGCGGCGTTCGCCCGTCGCATGCCGGGTCGCGTCCTCTTGTCCTTCACGCCCCTCGGGTCCCTCACCTCCTTCACGCCGCCCGCGCCGCCGCGCCGCGCGGCGCCAGCCAGCCCACGCCGATGAACTCCGCCGAGACAAGCCCCTGCGAACCCCGCCCCGAAATCGCGCCGCTGGTGCTGGCGGGCCTGGAGCCGCTGGTCATCGGGCCGGGTTCGCTGTTCGTCAACATCGGCGAGCGCACCAACGTCACCGGCTCCAAGGCCTTCGCGCGCCTGGTGCTGGCCGGGGAGTTCGACAAGGCGCTGGCCGTTGCGCGCCAGCAGGTCGAGAACGGCGCGCAGATCATCGACGTCAACATGGACGAGGCGATGCTCGACAGCCGCGCCGCGATGGTGCGCTTCCTCAACCTGCTGGCGTCGGAGCCCGACATCGCGCGCGTGCCGGTGATGATCGACTCGTCGAAGTGGGAGGTCATCGAGGCCGGGCTGCGCTGCGTG
>JAJYTY010000117.1 GCA_021792835.1 Pseudomonadota bacterium | reverse complement strand
CGCGGCATCGGGAATCGCCGGCTCCCAGCCCCTGCGCACCGCCATCGATGCCTTCCTGATCGCCATTCCGGGATTCATGGTTCCGGTGGCGTTCTGCTATCACCCGTCGCTGCTGCTGATCGGTCCGGTCTGGCCCTTCGTGCTGCACTTCGTCTTCACCGCGCTGAGCGTGATCGGGGTTTCGAGGGCCATCTGGGGTTCGAGGCGAGGCGGCCGCTGGGCACCCCGCCTGGCCTGCATGCTGGCCGGCTTCGCGCTGATCGCGCCGTCGATGCTGGTCAATCTTGCGGGCTTCGCATGGATGGCGGCGTCGTTGATCACGAGCTTCTTGTTCTCGTCCGAGCCGGTAGCGCAGGGCGTGGCGCTGAAATGCCGCAAGTTGCTGGGCAAATAGCACACCACGCCGCCACGCGATGCCATACGCTCGATGCGCTTTATAAGATGGGAACGAGGTCCCGCATGGCGGACCTCGCGAGACCTTTCCCACGCGAGGCATCATGGACAAGACGCTGCTCAAGGGCCTGGCCGTACTCGAGGCCGTCACCAACGAACCCGATGGAGTGCAGACCATCGACGACCTCGCGGCCCTGGTCGGGCTGACGCGCAGCAACGCCCATCGCACCGTGCAGACGCTGATCCATGCCGGCTACATCGAGCGCGAGCCGGGAAGCGGCTGCTATCGCGGCACGACCAAGCTGTTCGAGCTTGGCGCCCGCTCGGTGCGCAAGCTCGACGTGCGCAAGGTGGCGCCACCGGTCATGCAGCGCCTGTCGGCCACCACGCACGAGACCGTGCATCTCTCGGTGCTCGACGGCATCGAGGTCGTGTACATCGAGAAGATCGACAGCGCGCTGCCGATCCGCGCCTACACGTCGCTGGGTGGTCGGGCGCCCGCCTACGCGGTGGCCACCGGCAAGGCGCTGCTCGCGGTGCAGCCCGACGATTACCTCGATGCCTATGGTGCGCAACTGCACCGGCACACGCCTTCGACCATCATCGACCTCACCGCGCTGCGCAGGGAGCTCGCGCGCGCGCGAACGCTCGGCTACGCGATCAATCGCGGAGAGTGGCGCGACGGGGTGGGCGGCGTCGCCGCCCCGGTGTTCGACGGCTCCGAGTGCGCCGTGGCGGCGCTTGGCATCTCCGGGCCGCTCGACCGCCTGAACATGGCGCGCATGCGCGAGTTCGGTCCGCTGGTCGTGCGCCTGGCCTTCCAGCTCTCGCGCGCGATGGGCTACACACGGGACTATGTTCCGTCCTTCGACGGGCTGGTGCGCAAGGCGGTTCCTTCCCGGCGCGCCAGGGCCGAGGCGCCGACCCCGGCGAGCTCGATGGCAAAGGGTGAATGAACGGCCCGCCGAGTTCGTCGACGGCGCGCGAGCGCCACGGGCTTGTGCGATACGGTGCGGCTGTCGTCTGCCTGCACCTGGCCGGCTGGGGCTTGTGCCTGGCCTGTTCCGGCGCCCACCCGGCGTTGCTCGGGCTCGGCTTGTCGGCCTACCTGTTCGGTTCGCGCCATGCCTGCGACGCGGACCACATCGCTGCCGTGGACGACAGCGTGCGCCTGCTGCTGGCGCGCCAACGCAGTTCGCTGGGCGCGGGTTTCTTCTTTGCCCTGGGCCATTCCACCGTGGTGTTCGTGCTCGCCTTGTGCAGCGCCTTCTCCGCGGCGCTGCTGGAGCGCCACTTGCACGGACTGCAAGCGGTGGGGGCCATGCTCGGCAACCTCGTGTCGGGCGTGTTCCTGTGGATCGTCGGGCTTCTCAACCTCGCCACGCTGCTGGGCATGCTGCAGTTGTGGCGACGACGCCATGCCCCGCACTCCCATGCGCGTCTGGATGAGCTGCTGGGGCGGCGCGGCCTGCTGAATCGGATGCTCGGTCGACGCATGGGTCGCTGGGTGCGCCACAGCTGGCAGATGTACCCGGTGGGGGTCTTGTTCGGGCTGGGCTTCGATACCGCTTCGGAGATCGCGCTGCTGGCACTCACCGGCGGTGCCGCAGCCGGCGCGATGCCGCTGCCGGCGCTGATCAGCCTGCCGCTGCTGTTCTGCGCGGCGATGACCCTGATGGATACCGCGGACGGGGTCCTCATGAGCCACGCCTATGGCTGGGCGCTGGGCGACCCGGTCCGGCGCATTTTCTACAACGCGGCCACGACGCTGCTTGCCGTGACCTTCGCTCTCGGCATCGGCAGCATCGAGCTGGTGCGGGCCCTTGCCGCCGGGCTGGACCTGCACGGCGGCGCGGCCGCTGTGTGCCGGCACCTGCCCGTCGGCAGCCTCGGCTACTTCGTCGTCGGCACCTTCGCCATCGCCTGGGCGCTTTCCTATGCCTCGTGGCGCGTGGGGGGCCCGACGGCGCTGGTGCGGAAGCTTTTCGCGCCGTTCGCCCGGGCCGGGTAGGTCTCGAAGCAGCGCCTGGCCTCTCAGGCCTCGGCACATATTCATCAATCCAGATGATAGGCCTCAGCAATCCAATTCATTGGAACCTTTCGTTCCGGAGGTGGAGAATCGCGCGTTGAGTGTAAAAAAGCTCGCGTGAAGTCGACATTGCACGTGGCGGCTGAAACTGCTGTCTGGCACGCGCCGAATAACAAGAAGTCCCCCTTCAGCTCAGGAGAAACGCTTTGCTCAAGAACATGACCATCGGGGTCAAGATGGCCCTGGCGTCAGGCACGATGGTTGCTCTGTTCGCTGTCGCCGTCGGGGTCGGTTTCGACGGCACGACACGTCTGAAGGACAGTTTCAGCAACTACATCAGGACGGACCTGGCCTACAAGGCCGCCGTCACCGGCATGTATGCCCAGGGCTTGCAGGGCGGGCAGGCGCTGCGCAATCTCGTGCTGGTTCCGGGCAACCCGCACTCCTACCCCGCGCTGGTCGCCGCGCAGCACGCCTTCCAGGCGAACCTGAAGCAGGCGCAGAGCCTGATCTCGCACTTCCCGGCGGACAGTGCGCGCATACGCCAGATCGCGCAGTACGAAGCGGCGGAGGTCAAGGCGCAGAACAAGGTGGTGTCCTTGTCCGCGACCGATCAGGCCCAGGCCATTTCCACGCTCAACCAGGACGACCAGCCGCAGTGGATGCGTCTGCGCGTGATCCTGCTTGGCCTGATGCAGGAGGCCAACGCACGCGACGTCACCGTGCGACAGCAGGTCATGTCGACGGTCGCGCAGGTGCGCCTGCTCAGCGCGCTGGCAGCGATCGCCGCGCTGGTCCTGGGCCTCGTGGCGACGGCATTCGTGGTCCGCGGCATCACCCGCCCACTCAGGCGCGCGGTCGAGGTGGCCGGGCGCGTGGCCCAGGGCGACCTGGATCAGCAGTTGCAGGTCGAAGGGCGCGACGAGACCGCGCAGTTGCTGCGTGCGCTGTCCACCATGGTCGAGCGCCTCACCCACACGATCGGCACCATCCGCGGCGCCGCGGACAACCTGTCGTCGGCCTCGGCCCAGGTCTCGGCCACGTCGCAGACCCTTTCCCAGGGGGCTTCCGAGCAGGCCGCCTCGGTCGAGCAGACCTCGGCCAGCCTGGAGCAGGCGGCGGCATCGATCCAGCAGAATGCGTCGAATGCGCGCACCACCGATTCGATGGCGCGCACCGCCAGCGAGCAGGCGGAGCAGGGCGGAACCGCGGTGCAAAGGACCGTGGCCGACATGCAGACCATCGCGGAGCGGATTTCCATCGTCGATGACATCGCCTACCAGACCAACATGCTGGCGCTCAATGCGGCCATCGAGGCGGCACGTGCGGGCGAACACGGCAAGGGTTTCGCGGTGGTGGCTGCCGAGGTGCGCAAGCTGGCCGAACGCAGCCAGGTCGCCGCACGGGAGATCGGGGAGCTGGCCGCCGGATCGGTCAAGCAGGCACAGGGTGCGGGCGAGCTGCTGCGGCAGATGCTGCCGGCCATCGGCAAGACCTCCGATCTGGTGCGGGAAATCAATGCCGCTTCCGAAGAGCAGGCCAGCGGCGTGGCGCAGATCAACCAGGCGGTGGCCCAGTTGTCGCAGTCCACGCAGCAAAGCGCTTCGGCCTCCGAACAGCTGGCCGCGACGGCCGAGGAGATGAATGCGCAGGCGCAGCAGCTGCAGCAGGCCGTGTCGCAGTTCCGGACGGCCGGGCATCGCGTCGACGGGGCCCCGCGCAAGGCAGCCGTGCAGGGCATGCGGCCAGGCCTGGCCATGGGCGCGGCTGGCGGCGAGTTCGTCCGCTTCTGACGCGGCGTACGCCGCCGCGCGGGCCGACGCCCGCAGCTGCGCTTCGCGGATCAGTCGGCGAGTCGTCGACAGCCAGGGTCAGGGGGCATGGCGAATCGCGTCGGCGATCAGCCGCTGGGCGGGCTCCAGTTGCCGGGCGAGCGTTTCGCTCACGCCGAGGGTGCGCAGCAGGGGTGTCACCGGATGAAATGACACCAGTGTGCCGCCCCCGCCGGTCTCACGCACCAGGACGCGCAGCGGCAGATCCAGTGCCGCCCCAGGGGTGTCGAGCATGATCGGCGTACCGCCCCTTGGATGCCCATACAGCAGTAGCACCGTTGGCGGCATGGTCATGCCGACTTCCGCGGCGCCGGCCGCATGGTCGATGCGAGCGAAAACCTTCATGCCCGCGTTCTCGATGGCCGAGATCAGACGCTGCAACGTGAGGTCAAAGCCCTCGCCGCTCGGCAGTTCGACGACATGGGCAGGCTCGGACGATTGGCTCATAGGAGGCTCCGTGGAAGTTGGAGCATGCGACGCGCGCGGCCCCCTCCGGTATTTCAACAACTGCTAGGAGCCCAGCGCACGCGGGTAGCGCGGAAAGCGCGGTAGCAGGCGACTGAGCAGCGAGGCGGAGAGCACGGCGGCCAGCGCGAAGGGCAGCACGACCTCGAGCGGGAACACTGCTCCTGGATGGAGCAAGGCGGGATACATGGCCAGGGCCACTCCCGGTGGATGAAAGACGCGCAGCAGGGGAAGCGCGATCATCGCGCCCAGGGCTGCCAGTACCGCGACGTCGGGGCCGAATCCCAGCAGCAGGCTGAGCCCGGTGCCGATCGCCGCGCCGCCGACCGAGCCGCAGACGACGGCCAGGGGCTGCGCGATCGCCACCTCCGGAAGGTAGGCAATGATGGTCAGCGTCGCCGCGAACGGCGGGATGAGGAACGCCAGCTGCTCGCTGCGGCCAAGCCAGGCCAGCGCGCTGAGCATCGCAGCGATCCACAAGGCCGTTGACAGGTTCCAGGGCAGCGCCGCGCCCCAGCGCGCGAGCATGCGGCCCGGCAAGGGATGGTGAGCATTCATCGATGGACTCCCGGCATGCGCGGGGCGTCGCCGCGCGCCGCACCCGAGTCATCATAGGCTTGGGGCGCGATCGCTGCCGGCCGCCGGCGCGGTGCGTGGGCGAGTGGGCGACAACCTTCGAAACCAGGCGGAATCCAGCGCACGGTACTTGAAATCCAGGATCGCGCCCCTACAATTAGCACTCGCAACCGCTGAGTGCTAACGGCCGGGGCTGTCCCCGCTGCCGGGCTCTCTTCAGCCGCGCCCTCCGGGGCGCGGCCTGCGTTTGACTTTTCGGTTTGAACCCTCGAATACCTCCACAGGAGCAACCTTCATGAAACTGCGTCCCCTGCACGATCGTGTCATCGTCAAGCGCGTGGAACAGGAAACCAAGACGGCTTCCGGGATCTTCATCCCCGACAACGCTGCCGAGAAGCCCGATCAGGGCGAAGTGCTGGCGGTCGGCCCGGGCAAGCGCGACGACAAGGGCGAGCTGCTGCCGATGGCGGTCAAGGTCGGCGACCGTGTGCTGTTCGGCAAGTACGCCGGGCAGACCGTCAAGCTCGACGGCGACGAGCTGATGGTCATGCGCGAAGACGACCTGATGGCCGTCATCGAGAAGTAATCCGGCCCGCCCAAGGCTGTTTCCCCAAGAATTCGGAGAATTACACATGGCTGCAAAAGAAGTCGTATTCGGCGCCGATGCGCGCGCCCGCATGATGGAAGGCGTGACCGTCCTGGCCAACGCCGTCAAGGCCACGCTGGGCCCGAAGGGCCGCAACGTGGTGCTCGAGCGTTCCTTCGGCGCTCCCACCGTGACCAAGGACGGCGTGTCCGTGGCCAAGGAGATCGAGCTCAAGGACAAGCTGCAGAACATGGGCGCGCAGATGGTCAAGGAAGTGGCTTCCAAGACCAGCGACAACGCCGGTGACGGCACCACCACCGCCACCGTGCTGGCCCAGGCCATTGCCCGCGAAGGCATGAAGTACGTGGCCGCCGGCATGAACCCGATGGATCTCAAGCGCGGCATCGACAAGGCCGTCACCGCGCTGGTCGAGGAGCTGAAGAAGATCTCCAAGCCCTGCACGACCAGCAAGGAAATCGCCCAGGTCGGCACGATCTCCGCCAACGCCGACGAGGACGTGGGCAAGATCATCGCCGAGGCGATGGACAAGGTCGGCAAGGAAGGCGTGATCACCGTCGAGGACGGCAAGAGCCTGGACAATGAACTCGACATCGTCGAGGGCATGCAGTTCGACCGCGGCTACCTGTCGCCGTACTTCATCAACAACCAGGACCGTCAGGTCGCCACGCTGGAGAACCCCTACGTTCTGCTGAACGACAAGAAGATCTCCAACATCCGCGATCTGCTGCCGGTGCTCGAGCAGGTGGCCAAGTCGGGCCGTCCGCTGCTGATCATCGCCGAGGACGTCGACGGCGAGGCGCTGGCCACGCTGGTGGTCAACAGCATCCGCGGCGTGCTCAAGACCGTGGCCGTGAAGGCCCCGGGCTTCGGCGATCGTCGCAAGGCCATGCTGGAAGACATCGCGATCCTGACCGGCGGCAAGGTGGTGTCGGAAGAAACCGGCATGAACCTGGAGAAGATCACGCTGGCCGACCTGGGCCAGGCCAAGCGCGTCGAGGTGGCCAAGGAGAACACCACCCTCATCGACGGCGCCGGCAATGCCGAGGACATCCAGGCGCGTGTCAAGCAGATCCGCGTGCAGATCGAGGAGGCCACCTCCGACTACGACCGTGAGAAGCTGCAGGAACGCGTGGCCAAGCTGGCCGGCGGCGTCGCGGTGGTCAAGGTCGGCGCGGCCACCGAAGTCGAGATGAAGGAGAAGAAGGCGCGTGTCGAGGACGCCCTGCACGCCACGCGTGCGGCCGTCGAGGAAGGCATCGTCGCCGGTGGCGGCGTGGCCCTGCTGCGTGCCCGTGTCAGCGTGAAGGTCGCCGGTGCCAACCATGACCAGGACGCCGGCATCAAGCTGGTGATGCGCGCCATCGAGGAGCCGCTGCGCCAGATCGTCGCCAACGCCGGTGACGAGCCCAGCGTGGTGCTGAACAAGGTCGTCGAGGGCAAGGGCAACTACGGCTACAACGCTGCCAACGGCGAGTACGGTGACATGATCGAGATGGGCATCCTGGATCCCACGAAGGTCACCCGTACCGCGCTGCAGAACGCCGCGTCGGTCGCCAGCCTGCTGCTGACCACCGAGTGCATGGTGGCGGACTCGCCGAAGGACGAGGCCCCGGCGGCCCCGATGGGCGGCGGCATGGGCGGAATGGGCGGGATGGATATGTGAGCCCCCCGGGCGGCCGGGCGCGAGCCCGGCCGCTCCCCCCCGAGGGGGGCGCCTTCCGGCTTGGGGCGGCCCTGCGCAGGGGCGGCTCTGGGCTGCGGAGGGTGGCTCGCTTCGGGGGCCGCGTCAGGCGGCACGATGGTTGTGGAACCCGGCTTCGGCCGGGTTTTCTGTTATCAAGGGCTACGCCGACATCGCCGCGGCTGTGCGCCGGCACGCACACCAGCGCGTCATCCGCAGCGACAACCGGGAGCTCTTTGGCCGCATGGTGTTCAATATTCTGGTGAGCAACGACGACGACCTGCGCAACCATGGCTTCGTGCTGGACCCGCGCCTGGGTGGCCGGCTCATGGACACGCTCGCCCCGGCGCTTCGAGCCTTGCCCGAGGTGGCCAGTGCGGGACTTCTGGCTTCGCTGCAGCGCGCAGGCCTTGCCATCTGACTGAAATACCGGCACCGATGGGCCGGCTCAGGGCTGGTGCGGGGTGATGTCGCGCTGCGGATCGTGCGCTGCTTCGGGCGGCGGGCCGAGCCAGTCCTCGATCACGCGGCTGGCCTCGTCGAGCCCGATGCGCGCCGTGGCCGAGAACAGCTGCACCGAGGTCGGCGCCAGCAGGCCGGCACGCGCGCCGTTGCGCTGCAGGTCGTCGCGCACGGCCTGCGCCTGGCGCAGCTGCTGGCCGCGCGGCAGCTTGTCGGCCTTGGTGAGCAGCACATGCACCGGCAGGCCCGACGGCGCGAAATAGCGCAACAGGTTCCAGTCCAGCGCAGTCAGGCCCTGACGGCTGTCGGCGATCAGCAGCAGCCCGACGAGCTGCCTGCGCTCGGCCAGGTAGTGCGCGATGAATCGCTCCCAGCGTTGCTTGGTGGCCAGCGGCACCGATGCGTAGCCGTAGCCCGGCAGGTCGGCCAGCAAGCCGCGGACCTGGTCTGCCAGCCCGACGGCGAACAGGTTGATGTGCTGGGTGCGGCCCGGCGTCCTGGACGAGAACGCCAGTCGGCGCTGTCCGCACAGGACGTTGATGGCGCTGGACTTCCCCGCGTTGGAGCGTCCGGCGAAGGCCACCTCGGGCCAGTCGCTGTCCGGCAGCTGGCGCAGTTCGGCCGCGGTCGTGAAGAAGCGCGCCGACTGCAGCAGGGCGCTGGTGTCGGGGTGCGATGTGCTGGAATTCCCTATATTCGTCATGACTTATATATCGCTAGCATGCGGCATCTTAGCCCTGCGCCGCCTGCCGGCGCGCGCTCCCGGACCCCGTCGTGACCACGAGCACCGCCATGCCCGCCGCAATGCCCGCCGCAATGCCCGCCGCCAAGCCGTCTTCGCGACCCCGCCGACTTGCCGTGAGCGTCGCGCTCATGGCCGGGTTGGGCTGGAGCTCGGGGCCGGCGCTCGCCGGCGCGCCCGAGACCGCCAGCGCCAGTGTTCCCGGCGCCGCGCAGATCGCGCGCGGCCACGCGCTGGCCGAGCGCAGCTGCGCGGCCTGCCATGGCATCGGCGGCAACGCCGTGGGTCCGCAGTTCCCGAAGCTGGCCGGGCAGGGGGCCTCGTACCTGGAGCGTGAACTGGATCACTTCCGCTCCGCACATGCCGGTGCGCAGCCGCTGCGCCGCAGCCCGATCATGAACCCGATCGCGCAGGGGCTTTCGGCGCAGGACCGGGCCGACCTGGCCGCGTATTACGCATCACAGACCCTGCGCCCGGCGCTGGCCGGCAACGCTGCCGAGTTGCCGCTGGGAGCCAGCATCTGGCGCGGGGGTATCCGCAACCGCGAGGTGCCGGCCTGCGCGGCCTGCCATGGAGCCGACGGGCACGGCATCCCGCCGCTGTATCCGTCGCTGGCGGGCCAGTGGCAGGGGTATCTGCTCAGTCAGTTGCGCGCTTTCCGCGACGGCACGCGCGACGACAAGGGCCCGATGCGCGACATCGCGTCGCGCATGAGCGAATCGCAGATCCGCGCCGTCGCCGACTTCGCGGCGGGCCTGCACTGATGGGGGCGCGAGCGATGCGATCTGTCGAAACCCGTCTGGCGCACGCAGATATGTTGCATTTGCTGCATGCGTTGTTACCCCGCGAAGGGTGCGGGTTTGCTATATTGCACGGGTCGGGTTTCGTGCCACGAGGCCTGATTCCGGGTACACCGCGTATACACCTGATGGTATCGCCGCGAAGCTTGGGACTCGCTCCCGCCGCCGCATGCCCCCGTGTACCGCGCACCTCTCCCTCATCCCGGGCGAGGCCGACACCGCGTGACATCGCGCGGCCCGGCTCCCGCCCCGACGCGTGCGCGGCGCACGCGTGGCCCTAGGTTTCCGACCGGCAGTCCATGTCCTCCACCCCTGTCACGATTCTCAGCACCTCGGGTCTTCAACTGCGCCGCGGTTCGCGCGCCTGGCGCAGCGGCGTCGAGTTGCTGTCGTCGATGCGTTTCGCGATCGCCTTGCTGGTGATCGTGGCCATCGCCAGCATCATCGGCACGGTGCTGGTGCAGGGGCAGCCGCTGAACAACTACGTCGACCAGTTCGGCCCCTTCTGGTCCTCGGTGTTCGACCGCCTGGACCTGTTCAACGTCTACGCTTCGTGGTGGTTCCTGCTGATCATGGGGATCCTGGTGGTGTCGACCACCTTGTGTCTGGTCCGCAACACGCCGAAGATCATCGCCGACCTGCGCAGCTTCAAGACCCACGTGCGCGAGCAGGGACTGCGCTCGCTGCATGACCGCGCCGAGGCGTCGATGCCGCTGCCTCGCGCGCAGATGGTGCAGCGCGTGCAGGCGCGGCTGCGCGGGCGTGGCTACCGCGTGCGGGTGGAGCCGACCGAGAACGGCACGCTGGTGGCGGCGAAGACAGGCGGGCTCAACCGACTCGGCTACATCCTCGCCCACAGCGCCTTCGTGCTGATCTGTGTCGGCGGGCTGCTCGACGGCGACATGATGATCCGGCTGCAGATGCTGCTGACCGGCAAGCACATCCTGACGCAGAACATGCAGATCTCGCAGGTGCCGTCGCGCTACGTGCTGTCGGCGCACAACCCGAGCTTTCGCGGCAACTTGCAGATCCCCGAAGGCGGCAGCTCCAACACCGCGGTGCTGACCATCGGCGACGGTTCGGTGCTGCAGCCGCTGCCTTTCACGCTGAGCCTGAAGAAGTTCAAGGTGGACTACTACTCCACCGGCATGCCCAGGCTGTTCGAGAGCGAGGTGCTGATCCACGACCCGCGCAAGAACAAGACCGTTCCGGCGGTCATCAAGGTCAATGCGCCCTTCACCTATGACGGCGTGACCATCTTCCAGTCCGGCTTCCAGGACGGCGGCTCGCACCTGCAGCTCAAGGCCTGGCCGATGCGTGGCGCCGGCGACAAGCCCTTCGCGATCGACGGCGACGTCGGCACATCGCGCCAGCTCAGCGACGGCCAGCAGGCGCTGACCCTGCAACTGACCAACTTCCGCGACATCAACGTCGAGAACCTGCACGGCGAGCAAAAGCCGGTGCGGGACCGCCCGGCGAGCGGCTTGCTCGCGACCCTGGAAAAGCACATGGGCGCGGCGGTCAGCGAGAGCCCCGCCAATCGCCCGACCAACGTCGGACCGGCGGTGGTCTACAAGCTGCGCGACGCCGCGGGGCAGGCACACGAGTTCTTCAACTACATGCTGCCGATCGAGCTCGACGGCATGCCGATGTTCGTCGCCGGCGAGCGCAGCGAGATCGGCGGCAGCTAC
>JAJYTY010000116.1 GCA_021792835.1 Pseudomonadota bacterium | reverse complement strand
GCGCCGACCAGGCGCTGCCGCTGGCCTGGCAACGCGCCGCGCGCGCGCCGCGGCAGCAGCCGGCCGGTCCGGCCGGCTGATTCCGGCACGATCCTCCGGGGCCGGGCAACGAAAAAGCCGCCATCGGCGGCTTTTTCGTTCCTGAATTCGTTGGAGGCGCGGGCGGGAGTCGAACCCACCTGGAAGGATTTGCAGTCCTCTGCATAGCCGCTTTGCTACCGCGCCGTGTGATGCCCGCGGGCGTATCTTAGCGGAAGACACGCACCGACGTTGCCCGAAGCTTCCGGGGATTCGAGACCTTGCCGGCCGCATCCCTTGAAAACCCGAGGTGTAAACCTTGCAGCGCAAATCCCGGTAAAACACCGATCAAACCCCGGGAAAGCCTGGAGATTGCTCGGGAAATATCCGGGAGCAGGCCACAAAAAAGGGGAAGACCATGCTTCCCCTCGGATGGCCCGGGTTCGCACCCAGGCCGTAGATTCACGAAATCCGGATTATCAAACCCGTGACTTCGCGAATCGAGAAACTGGAGCGGGAAACGAGTCTCGAACTCGCGACCTCAACCTTGGCAAGGTTGCGCTCTACCAACTGAGCTATTCCCGCGAAAACCGACATTATAGGCGGCGCACGGGCCTTGTCAACACACCCCGCGCGCGCCGGTGTTACAGCTGCGCGTTCAGGCCGCCGACCACCGCGTGCATGCCGGCATCCACGTGCAGCACTTCCGCGGTGACCCCGCTGGCCAGGTCCGACAGCAGGAAGGCACTGGCGTCGCCGACCTGCTCGATGGTGACGTTGCGGCGCAGCGGCGTGCTGGCCTCGTTGAACTTGAGCATCTTGCCGAAGTCGGCGATCCCGGAGGCCGCAAGGGTCTTGATCGGCCCCGCGCTCAGGCCGTTGACCCGCATGCCGCGCGGGCCCAGCGATTCGGCCAGGTAGCGCACGGTGGCCTCGAGCGCGGCCTTCGCCACGCCCATGGTGTTGTAGTTGGGGACCACGCGCTCGGCGCCCAGGTAGGTCATGGTCAGCAGCGACGGCATGCCGCCGGCCTCGCTGGCCGCCTGCAGCAGCGGCAGCAGCGCCTTGGCCAGTGCCGGGAAGGAATAGGCAGAGATGTCGTGGGCGATGCGGAAGCTCTCGCGCGACAGGCCTTCGAGGAAGTCGCCGGCGATGGCCTCGCGTGGCGCGAAGCCGATCGAATGCACCATGCCGTCCAGGCGCGGCCAGTGCGCGCCGAGGTCGCGCGCCAGCGCTTCCATCTGCGCGTCGTCTGCCACGTCGCAGGGGAAGGTCAGGTGGCTGTCGAACTCCTGCGCGAAACCCTGGATGCGCTCCACGAAGCGTTCGCCGACATAGGTGAAGGCCAGTTCGGCGCCTTCGCGGTGGCAGGCCTTGGCCACTCCGTAGGCGATCGAGCGGTTGGACAGCAGGCCGGTGATGAGAATGCGTTTGCCGGAGAGAAAGCCCATGGAGGTGTCCTGAGGAATATGCGCAATTCGGGAGGGTCGGCAGCGGCGCGGCGCGCGACGCACGGTGAGGGCGCATTCTCGCATGCGTGCCGCGGCCGGCGGCGCCGCGGGCGCGGCGATCGGCTATCCTGCGAAGTTTTCGGGGGCTTGTGTCTTGAAGTAGCGGGGTTTTGCCCATAGAATAAGCAATTCGAAGCAGATCAAGGGCTTGCCAGCCTGCAGCGCATGACCGGGTCGGATGATCGGGGCGTGGCGGAGGTGCAGGCGCTGGAAGTGGGTCGCGGTGGTCCGAGGGTCGCCGGCTTCGGAATACGGAATCAAGCCGGGTTGGCCAACAGCAGGGGCGACACAGAAAGGGCGATACCGATCGCCCTTTTTTGTTGCCGTTGCGCTGGCGTTCGCGGAGGTGCGGGGCCATCCCGGGTGGCCGGGTGGCCGGGTGGTCGGGTGGTCGGGTGGTATGGGCAGCGGGGTCGCGGGGCGCGGCCGGACATGGGCGGGGCATGCAGCAATCGGAAGTGATCGAGTCGACCGTGCAGGGCATGGGCTACCAGTTCGTCGAGGCGAGCTGGGCGAGCGCCGGCGTGCTGCGCGTGACCATCGACCGCACCGACGGCAGCGGCATCACGGTGGACGACTGCGAACGCGTCAGCCGGCAGTTGCAATACGCGCTCGAGGTCGAGGGCATGGATTACAAGCGCCTGGAGGTGTCGTCGCCCGGGCTGGATCGCCTGCTGCGCACCGCCGGCGATCTGCGGCGCTTCGCCGGGCAGGCGGTCGATGTCAGCCTGCGCCTGCCTTTCCAGGGGCGCAAGAAGTACCGGGGGGTGTTGCAGGTGCCTGAGGCGGCGCAGGCCGACGCCGAGGCCGTCTACGCGATCGTCTGGGACGACGCGCTGCTGGCCGAGCTCGATGCCGCGCGTGCCGGGGCGCGGAACAGGAACAAGGCAGCGGGGGCCACGCGCAAGGCCGCCGCGAAGACGCCGCAGGTGCCGCAGGAACTGCGTTTTTCGATGGCCGAGGTGCGTGAAGTCCGCCTCGTGCCGGTGCTTGACTTCAAGGGTCGTAAATCATGAACCGCGAGTTGCTGATGCTGGTCGATGCGCTGGCGCACGAGAAGAATGTGGACCGCGACGTGGTGTTCGCCGCCGTCGAGGCGGCGCTCGCGTCGGCCACCAAGAAGCGCTACAGCGGCGAGGTCGACATCCGGGTCGCGATCGACCGCAACACCGGCGACTACGAGAGCTTCCGCCGCTGGCTGGTGGTGCCCGACGAGGCGGGGCTGCAGCAGCCCGACGCCGAGATCCTGCATTTCGAGGCGGCCGAGCAGATCGCCGACATCGAGATCGGCGACTACATCGAGGAACAGGTCGAGAGCCTGGAGTTCGGGCGCATCGGGGCGCAGGCGGCCAAGCAGGTGATCCTGCAGAAGATCCGGGACGCGGAACGCGAGCAGATCCTCAATGACTTCCTGCAGCGCAACGACAGGATCTTCGTCGGCACGGTCAAGCGCATGGACAAGGGCGACGCGATCGTCGAGTCCGGCAAGGTCGATGCCCGGCTGCGCCGCGGCGAGATGATCCCGAAGGAAAACATCCGCGCCGGCGACCGCGTGCGCGCGGTGATCGCGAAGATCGATCGGGCAGCGCGCGGCCCGCAGATCGAGCTGTCGCGCACTTCGCCGGAGTTCATGAAGGAGCTGTTCCGCCTCGAGGTGCCGGAAATGGAGCAGGGCCTGCTGGAGATCAAGTCCTGCGCGCGCGACCCCGGGGTGCGGGCGAAGATCGCGGTGCTGTCGCACGACCGTCGCATCGACCCGATCGGCACCTGCATCGGCGTGCGCGGGTCGCGGGTCAACGCGGTCAGCAACGAGCTGGGCGGCGAGCGCGTGGACATCGTGCTGTGGTCCGACGACCCGGCGCAGTTCGTCATCGGCGCGCTGGCGCCGGCCAACGTGCAGTCCATCGTCGTCGACGAGGAAAAGCACGCGATGGATGTGGCGGTCGACGAGGAGAACCTGGCGCTGGCGATCGGCCGCTCCGGGCAGAACGTGCGCCTGGCTTCCGAACTGACCGGCTGGCAGATCAACCTGATGTCGGCGGAAGAGTCGCAAAGCCGGCAAAATGCCGAGATCGAGACGATGCGCGAATTGTTCCGCAGCAAGCTCGACGTCGACCAGGAGGTCGCGGACATCCTGATCCAGGAAGGGTTCACCAGCCTGGAAGAGGTCGCCTACGTGCCCCTGGCGGAGATGCTGGAGATCTCCGCCTTCGACGAAGACACCGTGCACGAGCTGCGCAACCGCGCGCGCGACGCGTTGTTGACCCAGGAAATCGCACGCGAGCAGAAACTCGAGGAAGTCTCGCAGGACCTGAAGGATCTCGAAGGACTGAGCACCGAGCAGATCGCCAAGCTCGCCGACGCCGGGATCCACACGCGGGACGAGCTGGCCGATCTGGCCACCGACGAACTCACCGAGATCATCGGGGCCGACGAGGCCGAGGCCAGCGCGCTCATTCTCAAGGCCCGCGAACACTGGTTCAACGCCTGAGACGAAAGGAGCAAGGAAACCATCCATGGCACAAACCACCGTCGCTCAACTCGCCACCGAGTTGCACATTCCGGCCGCTCAGCTCCTGGAACAACTCGCCGCGGCCAACGTGCACAAGCACAACGCCGAGGACCCGATCAGCGAGGCCGACAAGGCGCGCCTGCTCGACCACCTGCGCGTGGCGCACGGGGGCGCGGGCGCCGAGCGCAAGAAGATCACGCTGACGCGCAAGCAGACCACCGAGATCAAGCAGGCCGACTCGACCGGCAAGGCCCGCACGATCCAGGTCGAGGTCCGCAAGAAGCGCGTGTTCGTCAAGCGCGACGAGGTTGCCGAGACGCCTGCGCAGCCCGCGCAGCCGGTGGTGGACGAGGCCGAGCTGCGGCGTCGCGAGGAGGAGGCCAAGCGCCAGTCCGAGCTGCTCGCGCGGCAGGCCGAGGAATTGCGCCAACGCCAGCTCGAACAGGAGCAGGCGCAGGCGCGCGCGCGCGCCGAGGAAGCCGAGCGTGAACAGGCCGAGCGTGAGCAGGCCGAACGTGCCGCGCGTGAGCAGCAGCAGGCCGCGCGCGAGGCCGAGCAGGTCGCCGCCGCGAGCGCCAAGGCGCCGCCGGCCGACGCCGACGACCGGGCGGCACGCAGCCGCGAGGCCGCCGAGCAGGAGGCCGAACTCGCCGCCAGCGCCGCGCGCAAGGAAGAGCAGCGCGCGGCCGAGGCGCAGCGCCGGGCGCGCGAGGAGGCCGACGCGGCCGCCGCGCGTGCCGCGGAGATGGAATCCATACAGGTGCGCCGCCGCGCCGCCGAGCAGGAGGCCGCGGCGATCCGCGACATGCTGGCGCGCCCGCGCACCGTGCTGCATGCGCCCAAGCCGGTGGAGCCGCCGAAGCCGGCGGAGGCCGCCGGGGCCATCAAGGGAACCATTCACAAGCCGGCGGTCGGCGCGGCCAAGCCGCCAGCTGCCGGGGCCGGCGCGGCAGCCGGCGATTCGAAGGCGAAGAAGCAGGTCAAGTCGGAGCAGCTGTCGTCGTCGTGGGCGGACGAGGCCGCGAAGCGGCGCGCCATCAAGACCCGCGGCGATGCCAGCGGCGGTACCGGCGCATGGCGCGGTGCCAAGGGCGGCTCGCGCCGCGATTCGCGCGAGAAGGAGCAGCCGCGCTTCGTCGCGCCGGCCGAGCCGGTGGTGCGCGAGGTGCACGTGCCCGAGACCATCACCGTCGGCGACCTGGCGCACAAGATGTCCGTGAAGGCCTCGGAGGTCATCAAGACCCTGATGAAGCTGGGACAGATGGTGACCATCAACCAGGTGCTGGACCAGGAAACCGCGATGATCATCGTGCAGGAGATGGGCCACACCGCGGTGGCCTCCAAGCTCGACGATCCGGAGACCTTCCTGGAGCAGGAGGGCGAACCGTCGCAGGCGGCGGAACTGCTGCCGCGTGCGCCGGTCGTGACCGTGATGGGCCACGTCGACCACGGCAAGACCTCGCTGCTGGACTACATCCGGCGCGCCAAGGTGGCGTCCGGCGAGGCAGGCGGAATCACGCAGCACATCGGCGCCTACCACGTGACCACGCCACGCGGCATGATCACCTTCCTCGACACCCCGGGCCACGAGGCCTTCACGGCGATGCGCGCGCGCGGCGCCAAGGCCACCGACATCGTGGTGCTGGTGGTTGCCGCCGACGACGGCGTGATGCCGCAGACCCGCGAGGCCATCGCCCACGCGAAGGCCGCCGGCGTGCCGATCGTGGTCGCGATGAACAAGATCGACAAGCCCGAGGCCAACCCGGACCGCGTCAAGCAGGAACTGGTGGCCGAGCAGGTGGTGCCCGAGGAGTACGGCGGCGACTCGCCGTTCGTGCCGGTGTCGGCCAAGACCGGCCAGGGCGTCGACGAGCTGCTGGAGAACGTGCTGCTGCAGGCCGAGGTGCTGGAACTGAAGGCGCCGGTGGACGCGCCGGCCAAGGGCCTGGTGATCGAGGCCAAGCTGGACAAGGGTCGCGGCCCGGTGGCCACGGTGCTGGTGCTGTCGGGCACGCTGTCGCGCGGCGACGTCGTGCTGGCCGGCTCGAGCTTCGGGCGCGTGCGCGCGATGCTCGACGAGACCGGGCGCGCGGTGCAGAGCGCGGGTCCGGCGATCCCGGTGGAGATCCAGGGTCTGAGCGAGGTGCCGGCCGCCGGCGAGGAGATCATGGCGCTGGGCGACGAGCGCAAGGCGCGCGAGATCGCGCTGTTCCGCCAGGGCAAGTTCCGCGACGTCAAGCTGGCGCGCCAGCAGGCAGCCAAGCTCGAGAACATGTTCGAGCAGATGGCCGAGGGTGCGAAGAACCTGAACCTGATCATCAAGTCGGACGTGCAGGGCTCGCAGGAGGCGTTGGTGCACGCGCTGACCAAGCTGTCCACCGACGAGATCCGCGTGCAGGTGGTGCATGCGGCGGTGGGCGGAATCACCGAGAACGACATCAACCTGGCGATCGCATCGCAGGCCGTGGTGATCGGGTTCAACACCCGCGCCGATGCCGGCGCGCGCAAGCTGGCCGAGCTCAACGGAATCGACATCCGCTACTACAACATCATCTACGAGGCGGTGGACGAGATCAAGGCGGCGATGTCTGGCATGCTGACTCCGGAGAAGCGCGAGGAGGTGCTGGGCATGGTCGAGGTGCGGCAGGTGTTCCGCATCAGCAAGGTCGGCACGGTGGCCGGCTGCCGCGTGCTGTCGGGCCTGGTGCGGCGCTCCGCGCAGGTGCGCGTGCTGCGCGACAACGTGGTCATCCACACCGGCGAACTCGATTCGCTCAAGCGCTTCAAGGACGACGTGCGCGAGGTCCAGGAGGGTTTCGAGTGCGGCCTGTCGCTGAAGAGTTTCCACGACCTGCAGGAAGGCGACCAGCTCGAGGTGTTCGAAGTCAAGGAAGTCGCCCGCACGCTGTGATCCCGTCGTGGCGGGCGCCGGTCGCCCGCCGATGCAACCCGGGCCCGTGCCGATGCACGGGCCTTTCCGCTTGAATCCATGCCACGCCAGGCCAGTTCCGCACATCGCATCCACCGCATCGCCGACCAGATCCAGCGCGATCTGTCGGAGATGATCGGGCGCGAGATCCGCGACCCCGGCCTGGGCCTGGTGACGCTGTCCGAGGTGCGCCTGTCTCCCGACTACGCGCATGCGAAGGTGTTCTTCACGGTGCTCGGCGCCGAGCCGCAGCACGCGCAGGCCCTGCTCAACGAGCGGGCCGGCTACCTGCACAGCCTGCTGTTCAAGCGCCTGCGCATCCACACCGTGCCGACGCTGCATTTCGTGTACGACGCCTCCACGCGGGACGCCGGCGAGATGAACGAGCTGATCCGGCGCGCGGTCGCGGACAAGGCCCGCGACTGAACGCCCGCCTGGAATCCGCATGAAGCCGCAGGGACGTTCCCGCTGGGAACCGGTGCATGGCGTGCTGCTGCTCGACAAGCCGCGCGGCTGCAGCTCGCAGCAGGCGCTGCAGCAGGCGCGGCGCGTGCTCGGCGCGGCCAAGGCCGGCCATACCGGAACCCTCGACCCGCTGGCCGACGGGTTGCTGCCGCTGTGCTTCGGCGCCGCCACCAAGTTCGCGCAGATGCACCTGGAGGCCGACAAGGCCTACGTGGCGCGCCTGCACCTGGGGGTGAGCACCAGCACCTGCGACGGCGAGGGCGAGGTGCTGCGGCGCGAGCCGGTGCCGCGGCTGGACGATGCGCAGTTGCGCCGCGTGCTGGACGGCTTCGTCGGGGACGTGGAGCAGCTGCCGCCGCTGCACAGCGCGCTCAAGCGCGATGGGAGGCCGCTGTACGAGTACGCCCGCGCCGGGCAGCAGGTCGAGTTGCAGCCACGGCGCGTGCGCATCGACCGCATCGACGTGCTGGAGCTGGAGCCGGAGTTCCTGACGCTGGAAGTGCGCTGCGGCAAGGGCACCTACATCCGCTCGCTGGCGCGCGACATCGGCGAGGCGCTGGGCTGCGGCGCGCACCTGGCGGCGCTGCGCCGCACGCGCAGCGGCGGCTTCGACGTCGAGCAGGCGCTGCCGCTGCAGCACGTCGAGCAGGCCGGGCGCGAGCAGGCGCGCAGCTGGCTGCTGCAGCCCGACGCGCTGGTGCGCGAGCTGCCGTCGCTGCAGCTCGATGCGGTGCAGACCGACGCCATGCTGCACGGCCGCGCGCTGCGCCCGCAGCACGCGCCGCTGCCGGCACGCCCCGGCAGCGTGCGCGTATACGGCGCACCGGCGGGGGCAGACACCCCGAAGTTCCTGGGTGTTGCGCAGTGGGACGGCCACGAGCTGTCGGCGCAACGCCTGTTGAGTTCCGATGAGCTGCTGACGCAGCCGCAATGACCATGACCTCCTCGATTCGCAATATCGCCATCATCGCCCACGTCGACCACGGCAAGACCACGATGGTCGACCAGCTGCTGCGGCAGTCCGGCACCTTTCGGCAGAACCAGCAGGTGGCCGAGCGGGTCATGGACTCCAACGACCTGGAGCGCGAGCGCGGCATCACCATCCTGTCCAAGAACTGCGCCGTGGAGTGGCAAGGCACCCACATCAACATCGTGGACACCCCCGGGCACGCCGACTTCGGCGGCGAGGTCGAGCGGGTGCTGTCGATGGTCGACAGCGTGCTGCTGCTGGTCGACGCGGTGGAAGGACCGATGCCGCAGACCCGTTTCGTGACCAAGAAGGCGCTGGCGCTGGGACTGCGCCCGATCGTCGTGATCAACAAGGTCGACCGCCCCGGGGCGCGTGCCGACTACGTGATCAACGCCACCTTCGAACTGTTCGACAAGCTCGGCGCCAGCGAGGAGCAGCTGGACTTCCCGGTGGTCTACGCATCGGGCCTCAACGGCTGGGCCACGCGCAACCCCGGCGAGGTCGGAACCGACCTGGCACCGCTGTTCGAGGCCATCCTCGAGCACGTGCCGCCGCACGAAGGCTCGGCCGAGGACCCGCTGCAACTGCAGATCTGCTCGCTCGACTACTCCAGCTTCGTCGGGCGCATCGGAATCGGGCGCATCAACAGCGGCACCCTCAAGCCGGGGCAGGAGGTCGCGGTGTGCAGCGGACCGGACGCGCCGCCGCGGCGTGCGCGGGTCAACCAGGTGCTCAAGTTCGAGGGCCTGGAGCGGCGCATGGCCGAATCGGCCGGGCCGGGCGACATCGTGCTGGTCAACGGCATCGAGGACATCGGGATCGGCGTCACGCTGACCAGCCCCGATGCACCGCGGCCGCTGCCGATGCTGGCGGTGGACGAGCCGACGCTGACCATGAACTTCTGTGTCAACACCAGCCCGCTGGCCGGGCGCGAAGGCAAGTTCGTCACCAGCCGGCAGATCCGCGACCGCCTCGACCGCGAGCTGCAGAGCAACGTCGCGCTGCGCGTGCGCGACACCGACGAGGACGGCGTGTTCGAGGTGTCCGGGCGCGGCGAACTGCACCTGACCATCCTGCTGGAGAACATGCGCCGCGAGGGCTACGAGCTGGCGGTGAGCAAGCCGCGCGTGGTGTTCCACGACGTCGACGGCCGGCGCCAGGAGCCGATGGAGCTCGTCACCGCCGACGTCGAGGAGCAGCACCAGGGCGGCGTGATGCAGGCGCTGGGCGAGCGGCGCGGCGAACTCGTCAACATGGAGCCCGACGGCATGGGCCGCGTGCGCCTGGAGTACCGCATCCCGGCGCGCGGCCTGATCGGGTTCCAGACCGAGTTCCTCAACCTGACCCGCGGCACCGGGCTGATCAGCAACATCTTCGACAGCTACGACGACTACCGCGGCGAGATCCAGGGGCGCAAGAACGGCGTGCTGATCAGCCAGGACCAGGGCGAGATCGTGACCTACGCGCTGGGCAAGCTCGACGACCGCGGGCGCATGTTCGTCAAGCCGGGAGACCCCGTGTACGAGGGCATGATCGTCGGCGTGCACAGCCGCGACAACGATCTCGTGGTCAATCCGGTGCGTGCCAAGCAGCTGACCAACTTCCGCGTCTCCGGCAAGGAAGACGCCATCAAGATCACGCCGCCGATCGAGCTCAGCCTGGAGTACGCGGTGGAGTTCATCGCCGACGACGAGCTGGTGGAGATCACCCCGAAGTCGATCCGCCTGCGCAAGCGCCATCTCAGCGAGCACGATCGCAAGCGCGCCGAGCGCGCGCTCGCCCAGGGCTCCTGAAGCCGTGCCGCCGCGCCGCGCGACCCCGTCCGGCGCGCTGCCGCGGCACGCCGCCGCGGCGAGCGCGGCCACCCACCGCTGGGGGGTGCTGGCGATGGTCGCCTGCACGCTGCTGTGGAGCGTGGCGGGGGTGGTCACCCGGCACCTGCACCAGCAGGACGGGATGAGCCTGGTGTTCTGGCGCAGCGGCTTCGCCGCGCTTGCGCTCGCGCTGGCGCTGGCGGTGCATCGCGGCCCGGCGAAGTTGGTGCGCCAGACCCTGCGCGCGCCGGCGCTGCTGTGGCTGTCGGGACTGTGCTGGGGCGTCATGTATACCGCCTTCATGCTGGCGCTGAGCCTGACCACGGTGGCGCAGACCCTGGTGGCGCAGAGTCTTGCCCCGCTGTTCGCGGCGCTGCTCGGGCTGGTCTTTCTGGGGCACGCGGTGCGTGCGCGCACCTGGGCGGCGATCGGCGTGGCCATGGCCGGCATGGTGGGCATGTTCTGGAGCAACGTGCACGCTGCCGCGGGCGCGCGCGAGCTGGCGGGGCTGCTGATCGGGCTGCTGGTGCCCCTGGCCGCGGCCGCCAACTGGGTGGTCTTGCGGCGCGCCGGCGCCCATTTGCCGATGCAGCTGGCGCCGATGCTCGGGGCGGCCATGTCCGCGCTGCTGGTCGCCGCGCTGGGCGGCGCCGTCGCGCCGGACGCGCATGACCTGCTCTGGCTGGGATTCCTCGGGCTGTTCCAGCTGGCGCTGCCCGGCGCGTTCGCGGTGTGGGCCGCGCAACGCCTGGCCCCCGCCGAAGTTGCCCTGCTGGGGCTGCTGGAAACGGTTTTCGGTACCCTTTGGGCATGGCTGGGCGCCTCCGAGATCCCCAGCCATGCCACGCTGGCGGGCGGTGCGCTGATCCTGCTGGCGCTGGTCGGCAACGAATGGCTGGGACGGCGCGCGCCCGCGTGAAACAACATCCTCCACGAGACTTTGCGTGGCGGGGGCTTGCGCCCCGAAAAAATCCGTGCAAGAATTCGCTCTTCGCTGCTTCGCGCAGCAACGTTTGAAAGCCGGGGCAGTGCCCGGGTTTGAAGACGAGATCCTTAACAAGAAGCAGCCGATAAGTGTGGGCGTTTGGCTTTTCGAGGCGACGAGAAAAGTTGAAC